>JAOAHN010000026.1 GCA_026415215.1 Candidatus Hydrogenedentota bacterium | reverse complement strand
ATGAGGAATAGGTTATGGAACGCGAGTATGAGAAGTTAAGTAGGGAGGAACTAATTGAAGAACTAAAGAGGTTAATTGGAGAAGCTGAAAGGCACTCTAAGGCTAAAGATGGTGAGGTCGGGGGTGCTGAGAGGTATTATGATGAGTTTACTCTGAAACCTTTGTTTGATGCAATGGATGCAATTGATACCGCCGTGTATGTAGCGGATATGGATACATATGAAATTTTAGCTTGTAATGAATATTTGAAAAAATTTTGGGGAGAAAACATAATTGGGGAAAAATGTTACCTTGTTCTTCAGCAGGGAGAAGTTGAACCATGTCCCTATTGTACAAATGATAGATTGCTAAACGAAGAAGGAAAGCCTAATCCACCTTATGTGTGGGCATTTAAGAATACAAAGACAGGTTCTTATTATCAATGTATAGATTTTGCAATACCTTGGAAAAATGGTAAGTATGTGCGGTTTGAGATAGCTATTAACATAGATAAAATGGTTCATGTCCAAAAAGAGAGGGATACCCAGGCAGAGTTTATAAAAACTCTCATAGATAATATCCCTCAGGCGGTATTCTGGAAAGATAAAAATGGAGTTTTCTTGGGATGTAACAAACAGTTTGCTTTGGATGCTAATTGTAGTTCTCCGGAGGAGGTAATAGGTAAGACGGATTATGACCTCCCTTGGACCAAGGAAGAAAGTGATATGTTTAGAGCAATTGATAGGAAGGTTATGGAAACAGGAAGAGCATGGTTAAATTTTGAAGAATCTCATACTCGTGCTGGTGGCGAGAAGAAATACCTTATAGTTAGTAAGGTTCCTCTTCGGGATCCTGAGGGTAATGTGATAGGTATATTAGGCACTTATAGTGATATAACTCCGATAAGGTCGGCTATGGAGATTGTGAAAAAGAATGAGCAGCTCTTAAGTTCTATATTTGAGACATATCCCGTAGGTATAGTCTTAGTAAAAGAAAGGGTAATCGAATGGTGTAATGAAGAGTTTTGCAAAATTGTAGGGTACCCGAGGGATGAACTGGTAGGAATGCCGATGAGGATGTTTTATTTTACGGAGGAAGAATATGAGAGGGTGGGTAGAGAAATATATGGAAAATTTAGCTTGGGCTCGGAAAAAGTAGTAGTTGAAACTCAGTGGAAGAATAAACAAGGGGAACCAGTAGATATAAGGATTATCGCAAAGTTAAAGGAGAAGAATGACACAAGTGCTGGGATTGTTGCTTCATTGATAGACATTCGAGAGGAGAAGGAATTGGAGAAAGAACGAAAAAAGATGGAGGAAAGGCTGAACCAGTTGCAGAGATTTCAAAGTCTCGAGACACTTGCAGGTGGGGTAGCGCATGATTTCAATAATATTTTGATGGCTATGATAGGAAACGCTGAGTTAGCTATACGAGCACTCTCTGATCCTTCTGCTGTTTGTTCCTATTTGCAAGATCTAATTACTGCTGGAAAAAGAGGAGCAGAGTTGGCTAATCAAATGTTGATATACGCTGGTAAAAGAAAGTTTGTGACCGGTAAGGTACAAATTAATGATTTGATTAGGGATATGGAGAAGTTACTTAGGTCGGTGGTATCTAAGAAAATCGTGATAAAAACAGATCTTGCAGATGAAGTGCCACTAATTTTAGGAGACTCCACACAGATTTCACAGATAATAATGAATCTCGTAATAAATGCGAATGAAGCTATAGGAGACAGGAGTGGAGTAATAGTTATTAGGACGGGGGGAGTAATATGTGACGAAAAGTATCTTAGTAGTATGTTCTTGCCAGGTGAGATGAAGGAGGGTTTGTATGTAACATTAGAGGTTAGTGATAATGGGTGTGGGATGGCTCCAGAGACTATAAGGAGAATCTTTGAACCTTTTTTCACTACAAAGTTTACAGGGAGGGGTTTGGGTTTGGCTTCTGTAATGGGAATAGTAAAGAGTCATGGAGGGGGAATAAAAGTTTATTCAGAACTTGGTAAAGGAACGTTATTTAAGATATTTCTCCCTGCAGTTGAATGGTCAGAGGAGAGAGAAACCAGTTTCACCAAGGGTCAGGAAGGGAGGGAGTGGAGAGGGTGCGGTAAAGTTCTTCTTGCAGAGGATGAAGAGATAGTCTCCGCATTAAGTCAAAGAATGTTGGAACATTTAGGTTTTGAAGTTATTGTGGCGAGGGATGGCAAAGAGGCTATAGCTCTGTATAATGAAAATAAAGAGCACTTAAAGTTTGCACTAATAGACCTTACTATGCCTCATAAAAACGGAATAGAGGTGTGCGAGGAAATACGGGCACTCTCGCCAAGTTTTCCTCTTATAATTACAAGCGGTTACTCAGGTGAGGAATATGCAGATCAGATGAAATCTCTCAGAATATCAGGATATCTTCAAAAGCCCTTCCGCTTTGAATCTTTGAGGGAATTAGTGAGAGAAATAATGTCTAAATGATAAGTATATTTTTATAGTTAACCTTTTAGCCCTTTGTAAAGGAATAAAATTAGTTTTGGATAAGAGGACAAAATTTCCTTTATGTTTTTGTGTGTTGAAAGTAAAAAGTATAAGATTTTATGTAGATGGGTACTATAGGGAGAGAATCTTAAGTGAGTGAGAAAGGGAAGTGTAAGATTATAAAATTATTTGTGTATGGTATAATCCGCAAAAGAAGGGTATTAACAGTTTGTGAAAGGGACATCGAGATTGGCATTGAGGGAATTTCTTTTAGTAGCCATACTTTTGAGCTTAGAGAGTATCGCTTTATGTGAGGTGCTACATTTTGAATTGAGTGAAGAGGTCAGTGTTCCTATCATTTCTTATAAGGGGGACTCTTTTTCCAAAAATGTATCGGGGAGGAAAATAGTTTTTGAATTGAGCACAAGAGTAGAAATCTATAAGTATAAGGGGTTTCAGATTTACTTCCAGGTGCCGAAAAATGTAGCTGGAGATGTCTATTTGAGTATAGGGTGGGTGAATGATAGACATAATGGAGCGGAGAGATGGATAGTTAAAGGGGAAAAAGTAAGAAAGCATGATAATTTATGTTTTTATGCGACTGAGTTATATAAAAATGATGATATCTCTTTCCCAATATTTGAAATAGCTGAGAAGTTTGTAATTGTTTTCGAGGGAAATTTCTCTGGAGAAAATGTTCCTTCTATTGAAAAAGTGGTGTTATCCCCTAAAAATGACTTTAGGTGGTTTACTGCTGATAATATCTATCTTAGGACTTATTGGGAGAAGGAGTTAGATTGGGAAGTTGAAGAGATAAGAGAAGGAGATAGTCTTGTATTCTGGTTTTATTATCGTGATCTTTTGAATAAAACTAAGAAAGAAAATTTAGAAAATTTTACATATAATGGAGACCTACTTTTTTCGGTTGAAGTAATTGATGAGAAAAACACCAAAGAAATATGGAGGTTTGTAAGGGACGAAAAAAATAGTTTGGAGGAAGGAAAATGGCGGTATAGAAAAATAGGTCTAAGCGAATTCAAAGGGGTAAATAAAAAAATAAGGTTCAAGAAGAGGGATATTTTTGATAATGGGATTATATGTTTGTGGGGTTCTCCGATGTTATTTAGAGGTAAGGGGCATGGAGAGGGTAGTTTTCCCCCTATAGTTCTAATTTCTTGTGATACATTAAGAGCAGATAGATTGATTCCCTATGGTTATAACTTACTAACCAGTCCCGAGATAGATAAATTCAGCAGGGATGCGGTAATTTTTCTAAATGCCTATACTTCGCAAACATTTACACCAGTGGCTCACATGAGTATGTTAACTGGACTCTTCCCCGAGAACCATGGTGTCACTCGTTATTCATCTCTACACCCTCAGGTGGATACTCTTTTCGAGATGCTTAGTGGTAAGGGGTATGTTACCTCTACTTTCGTGGGAATAAGATGGTGGTTTTTACCTTCGAGAGGGTTCGCTAATGGAGTGAATTATGGCTTCCTTCCACAAGGGTATTGCGATATAAGAGAATCATTAAGAGTGATTATTGAGTTTCTCCAGAATTGTTTGACTCCCTTAGGAGAAGAAAGATTTTTTATTTTTTGGCACAATTTCGATTTGCATGCAAAGGGTTATAGTGGGGTAGAAATTTATGATTCTCAAAGCCCTGACCACAAGTGGATTAGTTCCTCTTTATCTTTTCGACCACCTGAATTATCTGCTGAATGTCTCCCTCATAAACCTAACTTATTGACTTGGTTGGCGAGCTCTTTAGAGATGAGTTTGGGCTCAATTGAAAATAAATACTTGAGTGCTACTTACGATGACTGTGTTACAAAAATAGATTATTATATTGGTGAGTTTCTAAATTATTTAAGGAACATAGGTCTCTATGATAAGGCATTGATAATTATTACAGCAGACCACGGAGAATCTCTGGGAGAACATAATAGATATGCCCATGATGATGTATATGAGCATACGATTAGAGTGCCTTTACTAATAAAGTTCCCTGACAGCAAATTTAAGGGTACAAGAGTTGAGTCTAAGGTAATTTTAGAGGATATTGTCCCTACTATTGTTAATTATTTGAATATCCCCTCGTCCATAGATTTTGATGGCGTTTCTCTTATCGATCTCTTAAGTGATTCTCCTGTTCAATTGAAAGATCGAACTATAATTTCAAGAAGTGCAAGTTATAGGGAATACTCCCTGATTAGGGATAATAGGAAGGTAATTTATTCGGTTGCTAATCCTGATAATCCTAAGTTTTTCGTGTCTCATTTGGGGGCTGATATAGAGGCATCATCGGGGGCAGATGTTGAAGAGAAGAATGAGCAAAACAAAATGTTAGAGGCTTTGAGGACATATATCGAAGAATTTTCAGCCAATTTTCACGAGTTCGTTTTAAGTTGTTCGGGAGTTTTTGAAAATGAAGAAAGAGGCGTTGCCCCGAACGAATTGGAACTTTCGTTTTGTGCTGATACAAATGTGATTTTCTATTACTTAGAAGAAGGGATTTATAGGCCTAAGGGTCCGGAGTCTAACCCATCGTGTGTTGAAGTACTGGTGGGGAAAAGTAAAGATGGGCCATCGAAAAGTACCAAAATGCATATCTTTTTTGTTGATAAGCCTCAATATTTAGAATTAAAGATGAGCTCCCCTTTCGTCTTTTTATCTAAGAATGGAATTAGTACACCGAAAGAAAAGCATATCGTAGATTTAGAGAGTGATGTTGTAATCTCAGAAGTGGATAAGGAGGTCCCTGTGGAAAAATGTAATGTTCCCCTAATATCTATTATGTATAGAGAGAAGAAAAAAGAAGAACTCCCATCTTACCGTCCAACAGAGCAGGAGGTAGATAAAATAAAGGATATGGGTTATTTTTAGAATTTTATTTGAGGACTACTTAAGTAAATCTGCAGTAGAAATGGGGAGAAGCGGATAAATTTTTTCTTTTAAATTTTTATCTATGTTCTTTAGTATGTGCCTTCTTATTTTATCTATATCATCTTCTTCCTCTAAACTTTCTACCTCATGTTTTTTCCCCATTCGTGCAATAATATTGGTCCATTCTTTAGGGTCTGTTTTTCTATTGTATAGTTCTTCATCTCCGTTTTCATAGACTATATATGTCCACTCGGATGTTCTGAAGGAGAAGTTTTTTTTGCCTATTTGCGATATTACCACTCTTTCGTCACTACCAGGCTTATTTATTATAGGGAGTAAAGACTTACCTTCTAAGTTTGGGAGAGGTGCACAATTACAAATTTCAATTATCGTTGGAAATATATCTATTAACCCTACTGGTGTGTTTATAGTTTTACTTTCCTTAATCTCTGGATGGTGTATAGCTAAGGGAACATTTGTGGATTCCTTCCATAATGTCCATTTTCTCCAGTGTTTTTTTTCTCCTAAGTGCCATCCGTTATCACTTATAAATAACAAGTGTGTAGTATTTAGGAGCCTCATATTTTCGATGGCCTTTATTAATTTATCTATCATGTTATTCAAAATGGATAGGGAGAGGAAATAATAGAGAACAATTTCTTCCCATAGATTTAGTCTTTTGATTTCTTCATGTATGTTTATAATGTCATTTCTTCTTAACATATTTAATGCGTATGGTGAAATATCATCAGTGTCATTTTCAATAGTTAAAGGGAGAGGAAGTTTTGAGATGCCGAGAGTTTCTTTTAAGCCTTTGGGCACAAATAAAGGCATATGTGGGAGCCTCAATCCGATAGCGAGAAAAAAGGGTCTTGGACAATCTTTAATAACTTCTAAGGATTTTTCTATGGTATGGTAATCTCCGAACTCATTCTCCTTCAATGATACCTCACCCCAGTCGAATAGATTTGATACGCCGATTTTATTTTTGGCGAGTTTTATTTCAGGATAGTTCCCTTCTTCATATATATCCCATACTTCTTTTTTTTGGGTTTCATTATGAAAAATTTTTCCAAATCCTATAGTGAAGTAACCTTCATTTTTAAGGAGTTCTGGAATCGTATTTGGTTTTGTATCCCAGATGTTTTCATTCTCATATATTCCATTTGAGAAAGAATGAAGACCTGTTAAAAGACTTGCTCTGGATGGTATGCACAAAGGATTTTGACAAAACGCATTAGGAAATATAATAGAGTGAGGAGTAGGTTTTATAAGCCTTTGAATATGCTTTCTAAAGATAGAGTATTCTTCATCATATAGGAAAGTGGTATTTAGATCGTCTGAAATTATCATTATGAAATTGGCTTTGTTACTTACTGAATCAGTTTTGCGTGTAAATATAAGTGGAAATAACCCTGTTAGAGTACATTTGAGAAAATCTCTTCTTGTACGCTTGGGTTTAGAGATTGAAATGTCTTGTTTCGCTCTTAATTTCATAAGATTATTGTGGCTTGATAAGAATTTGTTTTTGATTATAACAAAAGTTTTGGGGTCATTATCTTTAGAGATATGGAGATATTAATAAAAAACTTAGCTATGCGTTGTATTAATGAAGGTGTGTTTTCTGGTATAAAATTGCTATGGATTCATAATTATTAAAGCGTGAATGATAAATACAAATCGGGAATAAAATTTTTTTGAAATTTGACTTGACATTTCAAACTGGTTTGTGATATAAACTTATTAGAAAATTAAATCAGCTTAAGCCTACTCCATACTCAGGGTGTATGGAGAGTAGGTAGAGGCGGATTAAAAAATTACTAACAGATAGGAGGTAAAGTATGAGAAAGATTAGTTTCGCAGTAATGGTAGTAGCAGTAGGCACAGGTATAGCATTAGCGAGTTCACTGGCTATACCATGGTTCGCAGACACTGCGCCTCCGGCTGCAGGTTTGCCACACAAAGCTCCGAATCTTCAGGGTGCTACCAACTTAGTCTACCTTAAGAGCAATGTTGATACGACTCTTGTTTGCTCCATTGAATACTATAATGGTGCTGGTCAATGGTTAGGTCCTCCGGCTCCTTACAACACATTCACGATTGCTCCTAAGTCCGCGTTAGCTTTCCGTCCATGTGTGGTTGATCCAGGTCCAGCTGCGGGAAGTGGAAGCTTTGTGAAATTAGATCCAGCAACAGGAAATCCGGTGACTGTTAATTACACAGGAGCGGCTGGTGGACAAGAAGGCAGTCAAGCAGTGAAGGTTCCTGACAGGCCAAGAAGTCCCGATGCCAATACACCGATTGCATGGGCAGGAGTAGTAGATACTGCTACCAATGGTTCTGCGGTGATAAGTTGGGTAGGTGGACCTCAGGATGTGCAAGGTGCAAATACCAACTTTATTACCGTATTTGAACCAAATGGAAGTAGAGTTACATTGTCTTATGGTCATTTATTACCACCGGGTATATAATGCTTTATTTACACTGGGTGTATGATGTGTATTTAGCAAGTTATATGGTGGTTCTAAGTTAGTTTAGAGAGTATATAGTGAGTTTAGAGGCGGGGAGGCTGAAAAAGCCTCCCCGCTAAACTTTTTGTGATATTATTAGGTAACATATGTAGACCTTCTCTTACGATAAATAAAACTTTGCAATCTTAATGAACTATGAGTTTCTCATCGAAGGAAAAGTGGGAATTTGAGAGGAAAGCATGGGCAAGGGGGTTTAATTATGTTGCGGGAGTAGATGAAGCAGGGAGGGGACCAATAGCAGGACCTATAGTAGCAGCTGCAGTTGTTTTACGAGAAGATATAAAAGGCTTGGATGATTCGAAGAGGCTCTCTGTAAGAAAAAGAGAAGAACTATTTGATATACTCATAAACGGGGAAAATGATATTGGGGTATCAGTTGTTCCCCCGAGTATAATTGATTCAATCGGAATTCAAATGGCTAATTATATGGCAATGACCGAAGCTGTTTTTAATTTGAAGAAGAAACCTGATTTAGTATTGGTGGATGGATACAAACTTGAAGGTTTACCCTGTGAGGTATGGAGGATAATTAAAGGAGATAGAATATCAGCATCTATTGGAGCAGCGAGTATTGTAGCTAAGGTTACAAGAGATAGAATTATGAATCAGATGGATGCTATCTATCCTGGTTATGGATTTGCAAAACATAAGGGCTACGCTACTAAAGAGCATTTAGTGGCACTCGAAAAACTTGGTCCTTCTCCCATCCACAGATTTAGTTTTGCTCCTCTATCTGAGAGTTTTTGTGGAGAACTGTTTTACCAGAGTAAATTCAGGAGAGATTTAAGTGATGTATAAAATTTTTGGTCTTCGGCCTTTTGTGTTAGTTAAAATCTGCTTTTTAATTGTATTGTTGTTTCCTGGTTGTAAGATTTTTACAGCAGAACATACCCCCAATTCTTCTCTTATTGAGGGAGCAAATTCTGAGGATTTGCGAAAGGGAAAATCCTATGCTCACTACTTATCATCAGTAGTTTATTATCGCAAAGGAGATTTGAACAAATCCATAGAAGAGTTAGAAAAATCGATAGAGAATGCGGACGAAGAAGAGATTCCCAGTTCGTTATTCGTGAGGTTAGTTAGGTTGTATATCATTGCAGAGAGGTATGAGGATGCTTTGCGATGCGTTGATAAAATATTACTGAGAGAACCTTCACCTTCTCTGTATCTTATTCAAGGGGAACTCTATCATAGATTAGGGAGGTTTGACGAGGCGGTTTCTGCTTTTCAAAAGGCTATTGAATTAAACCCTGAGGATATTCTTGGATATACAGCATTGTTGGACTTGCAAGAAAAGACGAATGACCTTGTATCTGCTATAGAGATATACCAAAGAATGATACAAAATAGACCCGATAATGCACTGCTTCATTATCAACTTGGTTTAACCTACGCTCGGATAAAAAGTAATAGCTTAGCAATACAAAGTTTAGAGAAAGCACTACAGTTAGACCCCAGAATGATTAGAGCTCACTATATTCTTGCTTTATTATATTTGGACGAAAAATTTTTAGATAAATCCAAGGAAAATTTAGAGAAATATATTTCTCGAAAACCCGATGACCCTAAGGGCTGGGAAGTATTAATGGGAGTATATGTTCAATTAGGGGAATTTGAGAAAGGGAAAGATTCTGCTAAAAAACTTGCCAAATTTGCTAACTTGACTCCCCTTCAAAAGTTGCTGTTATCTTTCTTTTATTCTGTGGTAGGGGATAGTAAAACTTCTTTGTCATTTCTGCCTGTTTCTGAGTATCCAGTTTTGAGTAAAGTATTAGAAATTTCAGCGAAGGAGGTATGGGAAGGTGTTTCTGTAGATGAGATTGCCTCTTTAGACAATATAGGGGGCAATCTTGATTTGGAATGCAATGATTTCATAAGTGGAGTATGGAATAATTTTGGGGAAAACATAGTCCTTGGTTGGTTTGCAGAAAGACTAAATAAGATTGATCAATCTAAGCCATCCTTGACGATATCTTTAATTCGAAGTAGGATACTGTTAGTTGCGGAACGGTATCAGGATGCAGTGGGCCTGTTAGAGAAGGCTTTTGTAAATTATGAAAAAGACCTTTGGGTGAATTACTATCTGGCGATGGGCTATGAAAAATTAAAGAGATACGAAGATGCTGAGAAACACCTTAAAATATGTTTAGAATTGGACCCTGAAAATGGAGAAATTTTGAACTTTCTTGGTTACCTTTACGCAGATTTGAATATAAAATTGGAGGAAGCAGAAAATTTAATTAGAAGGGCACTAAAGATAGACCCTGAAAATCCGTATTATCTTGACAGCATGGGTTGGGTTTATTACAGAAAAGGTAATGCAGATGAAGCAATAACATACATTAAGAAAGCGATTTATAAAATGGATACTGATGACGCTGTTCTCCGAGACCATTTAGGAGATGCATATCTTCTCAAAGGGGATGTGAAGAGGGCGATTGCTGAGTGGAAACGAGCCCTTTTCCTCGATCCTAAAAATGAGGAGATTAAAAAGAAGATAGAGAAGTACGAGAAAGAATAGAAAAAGCTTGTTATTTGATTTGAGGGGATAATCCCACCTTAAATATGAAGAGAGAGGATTTTATGTTTATGGACAATCAGTTAGAATGTGTAAAAGAGAAACTTCAAAGGATTTTATCCTTAAGGGCAATATTGTCTTTGTTACATTGGGATGAGGAAGTTTTTATGCCTCCCAAGGGTGCAGAAAGTAGAGCTCGTCAACTAAAAGTGATGGCAGAACTCATACACGAATTTGAAACTGATAAGTGTTTACTTGATGAGTTAGACTCAGCCCTTGAGAAAAGGGAAGGATTATCAGATGACGAATTTTTGATGTTAGAGGAAGCAAGGTATGATCTTCAGAGAGCATTAAAAGTTCCTTCTAAATGGGTTGGTAAATTCACAGAAATGAGGAGTAAGGCTTATCATTCCTGGGTAGAAGCTCGAAAAAACAAAAATTTTTTAATTTTTGCCCCTTACCTTGAAGAGTTGGTGCTACTACTTAGAGAAAGGGCAGAGTATTTAGGGTATGTTGGTTCTCCCTACAATGCTTTGTTAGAAGATTACGAAAGAGGTGTGACAGTAGAAAAGTTAGAGTCTATTTTCAATGAACTTTTGGAGAAGCAGACTTCTATTTACAAGACACTTTTGGATAAGCAAGATAGATATTCTAAGTTCTCAGGGAAGGAATGGAGTACAGAAAAACAACAGGAATTATCTACTAATCTTCTTACTAAAATAGGATTCGATTTTAATGCTGGGAGGCAGGATATTTCTATCCATCCATTCACCACAAATCTTGATTTGTTCGATGTGAGGATTACTACTCGATTTTCTAAAGAGAATCCCTTTTCTGGGATTTATAGCTCGCTACATGAGTGTGGACATGCTTTGTATGAACAGGGCTTTAAGCTAGAAGATAGAGGGACTTGGATTGCACAAGCTCCTTCTTATGGAATTCATGAGGCTATGTCAAGATTCTGGGAAAATATCGTGGGGAGAAGTTTAAGTTTCTGTAAGTATCTTTATGGATTACTTACGGATTACTTTCCTGGAGAAATGGCTGAGATAACCCCTGAAGAAATTTACATGGAGGTAAATCGAATAAAGGAAAACTTTATCCGTGTAGAAGCCGATGAGTGTTCCTATAATTTGCACATCATTCTGAGATTTATAATTGAGAGAGAGTTAATTGAGGGAAAGATTTCGGTAAATTCGGTGCCGGATAGGTGGAACTCGTTATTCATAGAAATTTTTGGTTTATGTCCTCCTGATGATACTAAAGGCTGTCTTCAGGATATTCATTGGTCACACGGGAGTTTTGGATATTTTCCGAGTTATGCTTTGGGAAATATTTTTTCCGCTCAAATCGCTGAGAGACTTAAAACCGAGATAGAATTTAATGAGTGTATTGAGAAAGGAGATTTTGCGCCTATAAAGGATTGGCTGAAAGAAAATATATTTGAAGTGGGTAGAAGATTTAAAGCGGTTGAAATAGTAGAAAAAGTTTCTAATAAGCCTCTCAGTTCACAACCTTTCATAAATTATCTTAGGGAGAAATACTCTGATCTTTATAAGGTAGTTTTGTAATTTTTAAGTCTTCATGAAAACCTCTTCCAATCTTTGGGAGGCCACCATACTGCCTTCACTTTCCCAAAGATATTCTCTACCTTTATCCAACCGTAGGTGCGACTGTCTATTTTCAATTCATTAGATTCATCTACGGACCACACTACAAATATAGAACCGGGAGGAACTGTAGAATGCCCTTTGTCCTTAGCGTAACCATAACTTGCTTCTTTTATTGTGTAATTAGGAGAGAGCGTAGATTTGGAAAGAAGGGGATGAGAAAATTCTTCGTTGTTTACAATTAGTTTACCATTCTGAATTTGAACCTTATCGCCTTCTATTCCCGCAACTATTCCACAAGCAATAGTGCCATTGGGGACCCCATCTATGTTATCAGGCACAAAATAACTTACTACATCTCCTCGAGAAGGATGTTTCCATTTAGTAATCCATATTTTTGTAAATGGGACTCTTAGTCCATACTCAAGAAAAGATACAAAGTAATGGCTTAACTTGTTGCTGTTCCATCTGTACCATACCACAGACCTACCAACTAATAGCCTAATCCCAAGTAATATTGCTAAGAGTGTACACAAAGTTTTCCACCACCATGTTTTACTGAAACCGGTGAAGTCCCTCCATCTGGAAGGGGGCCACCAGATACACGATACCCTTCCCACAATATGCTCATTTGGGACCCATCCGAAAAATCTCCCGTCTCTGCTAAAGGAGCTGTTATCACCGAGAACAAAATAGTGATTTTCCGGTATTAGCGAGTACTCATCTTCTTCCCTTATGCCGAACTTCATCTCCTCTAATCCCCCCGTGACAGAGGTATAGTATATTTTAGGCATATCAGGCGGTAGTTCTAATGGTTTTCCATTGATATATATCTTCCCTCCCGCTATATGGACTTTTTCTCCGGGTAGTCCTACTATTCTTTTAACGAGTGTTTTATGTCTTGCATTTTTTTCAACTGTCTGGAATACTACAATCTCCCATCTTTCAGGTTTCTTCCCATACCAAATTCTCTTGTTGAGAAATGGAAATCTTACTCCGTAGATCCACTTGTTAACGAACACTCTATCTCCTCTTCCAAATCTATTGTCTCCGTGGAGTGTGGGCTCCATAGAACTCGAGGGAATTCTGTAAGGCTCTGCAATAGGCCAGCGTATGAGCAAGGCAAGTCCTAATGCAATGGTCTCGCTCTTGAGCCATTCGTAAATTTGATGTTTGGCCATGTTGCTAAAAAAGAACATGTGAAGCCCGATAACTAAGACGACGAGCCCTGTCCACCATAGAGGTTCTGAAGGCTCTGGATAAGCATTGTTGCTTCTGTAGATGATGTATACTCCCGCAAGAATTACGAGAATCCCGCCGGCTCTTAAAACAATACCCATAATACCTCTTTCTCTCCATAATGGCATATTACTCATTATCAGCTTTACTCCTAATTTTCTTGGTTTGGTTAATTATTAGGTAAAGGCATAAAGTTATTAGAAATAAAGGTAATCCTAAGATAATTGTCTTACCCCACCAAGTATAAGAAAAACCAGTAAAATCCTTCATTCTATTTGGTGGCCACCATACTGCTAATGCCTTACCTATTATATCCTTCTCAGGGATCCATCCATAATACCTACTGTCTATGCTATTGAGGCTATTATCACCTAAGACGAAATAATGACCTGGGGGAACTTTTTTAAACTCATCAGTTTCTATGCAACCATACCTATATGGATATTTTTCAAATATGCGTGTGATGGTTTTCTTAATAAATTCATCATCAGATGTTAAAAACAAATAGAGGAGGTCTTTTTGATTATAGTAGGAAATTCCCTTAGGTAGATCGGGAGGTGATTCCAATGGTTCTCCGTTTATTTCGATTTTACCATTTTTTATGGTTATTGTTTCTCCTGGTAAACCTGCTACTCTCTTAATTATATTTTCTCGCCATAGTTTTTTTTCTGGGGATTTAAAAATGACAATATCCCATCTCTTGGGTTTTCCCCATTTTATTATCCATTTTGTAGTGAAGGGTATTCTAATCCCATAGATAAATTTATTTACGAGCACTCGGTCTCCTGTAAAGAGTCCACCACCATGTAGAGTGGGTTCCATCGAGTCCGATGGGATTAGGTACTGGTCTAATAGAAAGCCCTTTATCACCAATATACCTATTATCAGTAATGTCCACTCTATGGCATTGCGAAGTGTCCATGGACCTGTAAAAAATAGAATAAATTTCTTTGGTTTGTTAAGAAAATCCGATTTTTTTTGAAGTTCGAGAGGTATTTTGTTCTCGGTATTTTTATCGGAGCTATTCTCCACCGTGAGGTATCCTACTCCAGATCTTCATTCACCTTAAGTAATGCCATAAATGCTTCCTGAGGGACTTCTACTACGCCTATCTGTTTCATTCTTTTTTTACCCTCTTTCTGTTTTTCTAATAACTTTCTCTTTCTGGTTATGTCTCCACCGTAGCACTTAGCAAGAACATTTTTTCTTAATGGTTTTATAGTTTCTCTGACTATAATTCTTTTCCCGATAGCTGCTTGTATAGCTACTTCAAATTGTTGTTTTGGAATTAGTTTTCTAAGCTTACTTGCTAATGCTCTTCCTACATTTTGGGCATGTTCTCTGTGCACAATTACTGAGAGAGCGTCTACTACATCGCCATTTATCAAAATATCGAGTTTTACTAAGTCTCCTGGCTTATATCCAATCAAAATATAGTCTAAAGAACCGTAACCTCTTGTATATGTTTTTAGTTTATCGTAGAAATCTACCACTATTTCAGCAAGGGGTAGTTGATATACTATCAAACACCTTTTAGCATCGAGATAATCTACCTTTACATGTACTCCTCGTTTTTTTTTACATAACTCATTGACCGTGCTTAGGTACTCGATTGGGCATATTATATCGGCTTGGATATAGGGCTCTTCTATACACTCTATTTCACTTGGATCTGGCATTTGTGATGCTTTTTGTATTATGATTTCTTCCCCATTTGTTTTTTTTACTTTGTAAGCCACATTAGGCATTGTCATTACGAGATTAAGTCCGAATTCCCGTTCAAGCCTTTCTTGGATTACTTCCATGTGTAGAAGTCCTAAGAATCCCAATCGAAAGCCCATTCCAAGTGCATCTGAGCTATCAGGTTTGTATTCGAAGGAGGCATCGTTTAGGGAGAGCTTTTCTAAAGCATCTCTGAGTTCGTCGTAGTCTTGAGACACTGCAGGATACATACCACAGAATACTACAGGTTTAACTACTTCATACCCGGGTAAAGGTTCACTGGCGGGGAGTTGAACATCAGTTACTGTATCGCCAATTTTGGTATCTCTGATATTTTTTATATTGCAAATGATGTATCCCACCTCTCCAGTTTCTAAATATTCTTTAGGTTTCATTTCAGGAGTAAATATTCCTAACTCTCCCACTTCGTACTTTACTCCAGTTGCCATAAAGAGTACTTTTTGACCCTTCCGAATTTCGCCATCTACTACTCTTAGATAAACAACTACCCCTCTGTAAGTGTCGTATTTTGCATCAAATATTAGAGCTCTAAGTGGAGCGTTGGGATTACCGCGAGGAGGAGGTATCTTGCTGATAACTTTCTCGAGTATTTCTTTAGTTCCTACACCAGTTTTTGCACTTGCCAGGATTGCTTCTGAAGCTTCCAATCCTAATATGTCTTCGATTTGTCTTTTTGTATCTTCTATATCCGCACTAGGTAAATCTATTTTGTTAATTACTGGAATTATTTCGAGTCCTTGAGCGACTGCTTTATATGCGTGTGCGAGCGTTTGAGCTTGGACTCCTTGGGAGGCGTCTACAAGTAGGAGAGCACCTTCGCATGCGGCAAGTGCCCTCGAAACCTCATAGGAAAAGTCGGCGTGTCCGGGTGTGTCTATTAAATGAAGGATATACTCGTTCCCATCATCTGCAGTGTATTTCATCTGGACAGATACCGCTTTTATGGTAATTCCTCTCTCTCTTTCTATATCTAACATATCAAGAGTTTGTTCCTTCAGGTCCCTGGCATCTACAGTATGTGTATACTCGAGGAGACGGTCTGCAAGCGTGGATTTTCCATGGTCAACATGGGCAATTATACAAAAGTTTCTAATTCTATCTTGGGACATTAGTGTAAACGCTCTCCACTTTATTTTAAGAGGGTATAATATTTTATCGTATAGTAGTGGATGAGTGCATATTAGGTATATAATGTCAAGGTTTTAATAAGAAGTATAAACTCCGCAGTGTAGATTTTTTATGATTTTATTGATAAGCTAATGCTACAAAAGTTATTCAACTGTCTTCGTAAAATTTCCATCCCTTTTCTCCAACAAGTGGAACAAATATGCAAGATGTATGTTTCTCAGTTAAGAATTCCTGCCCCTTTTTAGTTATTTTTAAGAGGACTTGAAGTGAAGGACTGCCGACAGGTATAACTAATCTTCCCCCATCCTTTAACTGATTTTTCAAGTTGTTTGGCACATCTGGACTACCCGCGGTAACTAATATAGCGTCATAAGGGGCTTCTTTTTCATAACCGAGGGTTCCATCTCCACTAATTACGATAACATTCTTGTAGCCCAATGCTTCGAGTCTCTTCTTAGCAGAATCGGCTAATTCGCTTATCCTCTCTATTGTGATGACTTTTTCTGCTATTTCAGCGAGGATTGAAGTTTGGTATCCTGAACCGGTTCCTATTTCTAAGACTTTATCAGTCGGTTTTAAATCCAACAACTCTGTCATAATTGCTACCATATATGGTTGAGAAATAGTTTGTCCATATCCGATGCTGAGGGGATGGTCCTCATATGCGTATGTTTGGTATTCGTCTGGAACGAATAAGTGGCGTGGTATCTTCTCCATAGCTTTAAGCACAGCAGGTGATTTTATCCCGCGTGATTTGATTTGATACTCCACCATTTCTTTTCTAGCTTTTTCAAAATCCATATTTAATCTTTGTTGAGAATACAATTTTTTGGTTTAAAGATGGTATTATAATATCAAATGTCAATAATTATAATTTTAGTGTCTCACGATTGCAGGAATAAACGAGTGGGTGAAGCTAATCCGGTAGCTAACCAAAGCCAGACGCAAAAGTATATTATTGCTGGGAGATATGAAGTTGTAAAGCCTCTTGGTAGAGGAGGGATGGGGAAGGTGTTTCTTGTGCTGGATCTCCAAACAGGTCAAAAATTGGCTTTGAAACTGATGCGGGCACAATATCAGCATAATCCTAAAGCAATAGCGCGTTTTCTCAGAGAGGTTGAAGCTGTATCCAGATTGAACCATCCATGCATAGTAAAGATATTTGATGCTAAGATGGATGGTGAACAGATGTATTATACAATGGAATATGTTGAGGGTATTAGTGTAAGAGAATGGTTAATGAAAAAAGGTTCTTTGTCTTTTGGAAACACAGTAAGGATACTTGCCTTAGTAGCAGATGCTCTTGAGCACGCCCACAAAGTTACTATACATAGGGATATTTCTCCTGATAATGTTATGGTTTGCAAAGACGGCTCCATAAGATTACTTGATTTCGGTTTGGCTAAATTGAAAGATGCATCTTCTCCGTTAACTATGGTAGGAGCTAATCTTGGTAAAATGCAGTATTGTGCTCCTGAGCAATTAAGGAATGCGGCGGGAGTGGATAAAAGGGCAGATATTTATCCCTTAGGGATAATGTTTTTTGAAATGTTAGTGGGAAGGCGTCCTAAGCCGGGGGATAAGTTTTCCTCTCTCAGACCAGATCTTCCTGAACAATGTGACGATTTTTTAAAGAAAGCTATTGCGGTGAACCCTGATGAGAGGTTTTCCTCCGCGAAGGAATTCAGAGACGCGCTACTCGAACTTTACGAAATTTGGAAAAAAGAGCAAGAAAACCCTTCTCCTATTAAGAAAATTATGCGAGGAATCCGGTCTTTTAAAGGTAGGTTACGAGGCAAGCTTACTTCAATTATATCAGTATTTAGAGGGATAGGCAACTTTAGAAAGAAGGAGCCTTAATCTCTTCTTTCCAAATCTGTGGTGTATTATCGGTAGTATGTTTTGAAAATTAGAATAGAGTGTTAGTATAATATTTCAAGGGGAGTAAGAGAAAGCAATTAGAGATTAAGAAAGAGTAATATACAAGCAGTTAGGAATATTAAAGGAAATCTTTTATGCGAAGGTTAGGAGAATGCGGAAGTTTTATGCAATCAGCGAGGGTAGGATTGTTGAAGTTGCCGATGAAATAGGAAGTATTGTAGAGGCATACTTTCAACCTACAATTGAGGAGAAAAATTTTCTTATTGAAAAGTATCAGATAGATGAACATACATTAAACTCCGCACTCGACCCTGATGAACTTCCCCGTGTAGAACAGGAACAAGATCACTGGGCTTTGATAGTTAAAAAGCCTAAAAATTACTCAATTCATGATGAGTATCATTTTAAAATAGTTTCGATTGGGGTATTCCTTTTCTCAAATAGAGTAATAATAGTTTCTAACGAGCAAACTAATCTATTCTCTCAGAAACCCCAAATTGCTTTACTTTCTCCGCCTGATGTTGTTTTGCGAGTAATTTATAATTGCATCTTTCATTTCATAGAGCATCTGAAGATTATTAATATGGTGGCGGAGGAGGTTGAGACAAAAATAAATCGCTCATTAGAGAATAAGTATCTAATTAATCTTTTTGCTTTGGAGAAAAGCCTCGTTTATTATCTCAATGCCATCCATGGGAATGGTTTGATACTCACTAAGTTAAGAGCCTATGCGAACAAAATCGGTTTTAGTCCTGAAGGAAAAGAATTTTTAGACGATTTGATAATTGAAAATGAGCAGTGCTTTAAGGTGGCGGATATTCATTCTACTGTTTTGTCTAACTTGATGGACGCTCGAGCGTCTATTGTAAGTAATAATCTTAATGTGTTGATGAAAATCTTGAATATCATCACAATTGCATTAATGGTGCCGACATTTATAGTAAGTTTGTTCTCAATGAATGTTCCTATTCCTTTTCAGAGTTATACTATTACATTTTTTGCGATATTTTTTTGTTGTGTAATATCAGCCATAGTGGTTCTTCTTATATTCTTTAGATATAAAGAGATGTAGACAACGAAGGGGAGTTATTCGCTGGTTAGTGATTCAGGATTTACTAAATTAGGGGGAATTTCCCCGTTAAGTCTGGCGATTATATTTCTTGCGGCTACTTCAGCCATTTTTGAGCGGGTTTCGATAGAGGCACTACCAAGATGAGGAATCAGTATAGCATTAGGGCATGTAAGTAATTCGGGGTGAACTTCGGGCTCTTTTTCAAATACATCTAAACCCGCTGAGAATATTAAGCCTTCTTTCAGAGCTTTAGCCAAGGCTTCTTCATCTATTACTGCTCCACGGGCAGTATTTATAATACATGCTGTCCTTTTCATTTTCTTGAAATCTTCATATTTGAAGGAGTGAATGGTTTGAGGGGTTAGAGGACAATGAATTGATATGAAATCAGATTCTCGAAGTAAAGTTTCTTTGTCTACTTTTGTTGCCTTAATCTCCGGAGATAAATATATTTCGTTTATGTCGTAGTAGATAACACGCATATTAAATCCCATTGCTCGTCTGGCTACTGCTTGGCCTATTCTTCCCATTCCATATATGCCAAGTGTTTTTCCATGCACATCTACGCCGAGAAGAAGGGTAGGGTTCCAGCCAGCCCATTGGGATGAGCGTAGGAGCCTTTCTCCTTCACCGAGTCTCCTTGCACTTGCTAATATTAGAGCCCAAGCAAGGTCTGCAGTAGTTTCTGTAAGGATTCCAGGAGTATTAGTCACGCAGATTTTCCTTTTATTTGCTTCTTTTACATCAATGTTATCATACCCTACTGCATAGTTGGCTACTATTTTTAGTCGGGGTCCAGCTGAATCCATTACTTCTCTGTCTATTTTGTCAGTAAGCATGGATAATATAGCATCACACTCCTTAACTTCTTTAATTAGAATTTCTCTTGGTATAGGTATGGGTTCAGAATAAAACTTTACACTATTTGTACCAAAGGATTTATATAAGAGATTTAGCCCAGCTTGCGGAATTTCGCGCGTGATATAAATTTTGAATTGATCCGACATATTTAAAATTCCTCCTTAACCTAATGCAACATCTAAGAACATCATTAAAGCGAATCCAATCATTACACCTATGGTGGGTATATCAGTGTCACCCTCTTTTTGGGCTTCTGGGATTAACTCTTCCGCAACTACATATATCATGGCGCCTGCAGCAAAAGCGAGTGCAAATGGTAAAGCAGGTCTTGCTATCATTACTGCTAAGGCACCTAACACTCCCGCTATAGGCTCTACTGCTCCTGAGAGTTGCCCCACAAAGAAACTTTTAATGGGAGAGAAACCCTCTCTTCTTAGTGGCAATGCAACTGCGGTGCCCTCCGGTAGATTCTGCAATCCTATGCCTAATGCTAAAGCAATTGCACCTGAGAGGGAAGCGCCGGGAATCTCATAAGCGGTTGCACCAAAAGCAACTCCGATTGCAAGTCCTTCAGGTATATTGTGGATAGTGATAGCCATCACTAATAGAGTGCTTCTTCTCCAAGATGTATGAACACCTTCGGCACTTTCTATAGGTAAACCTTGATGTAGGTGTGGTAATGTCTTGTCCAGTCCCCATAATAAGAATCCTCCTAACAGAAAGCCTATAAGGGGTGGTAGCCACCCGGGCATTCCTAACTCCAGACTCATTTCAATAGATGGTTCTAACAATGACCAAAAAGACGCAGCAATCATTACCCCAGCAGCTATTCCGAGTGAGCCATTTAGCCACTTTTGAGAAATGGGTTTTGTCCAAAGAGCAGGCAAAGATCCTACTAATGTCATTCCCCAAGTGAAGAGGGTTGCTATTAGAGCTTGGATTGCAGGATGTAAATCACTCATAGCTTTATAACTGTATTTATACTGTGTATGTGGATGCGGAAGTGGTTCCGCCTCTCCCTGTCCAATTTGTATGGAAAAATTCCCCACGAGGTCTGTCTATGCGCTCATAGGTATGAGCTCCGAAATAATCTCTCTGTGCTTGAAGCAGATTGGCAGGAAGCCACTCACTTCTGTAACCGTCAAAGTATGCAAGAGCAGATGCCATAGCAGGCACTGGAATTCCTAAATTAACTGCATTAGATACCACTCTCCTCCAACTTTCTTGGGATTCGTTAACTACACTTGCGAAGAATGGGTCGAGAAGTAAGTTTTCCAGGTTAGGATTGCGGTCAAATGCTTCTTTAATTTTTCCTAAGAATACTGAGCGTATTATACAACCTCCTCTCCAAATTAGGGCAATTCCACCATAGTTTAGCTTCCAGTTGTAAGTTTTTGCAGCAGACCTCATAAGTTGATAACCTTGAGCGTAACTAACAATTTTCGAAGCATATAGAGCTTTTCTCAAATCATTTATGAATTCGTTTTTGTTTCCATTGTATTTACCTAAATTACCTTTAATTACTTTGCTAGCTTTTACCCGTTCATCTTTCAGGGCAGATAGGCACCTTGCAAATACTGCTTCTGATATGGCAGTTAGTGGTTGCCCCTCGTCCAGAGCAGTAATTACAGTCCATTTGCCTGTGCCCTTTTGGCCTGCGGTATCAAGAATTAAATCTACTACATAATTGCCGTCTTCGTCTTTATATGCTAAGATGTCTCGGGTAATTTCAATCAGATATGAGTTGAGTTCTCCTTTATACCATTCGGCAAAAACTTGATGCATTTCTTCATTCGTCATTCCTAACCCCATTTTCATTAGATGATAGGTTTCACAAATCATTTGCATATCGCCATACTCTATGCCGTTATGAACCATTTTTACAAAGTGTCCGGCTCCATTTTCGCCGATCCAATCACAACATGGTTCACCCTCCGGTGTTTTTGCACATATAGACTGGAAGATTCCTTTAACATATTGCCATGCGGATGGTGACCCACCCGGCATCATCGAAGGACCAGTTAAAGCTCCTTCCTCACCACCAGATACACCTGTACCTATATACAGTAGCCCTTTACTTTCTACATACTTTGTTCTTCTTATTGTATCTTGGAAATTACTATTACCTCCATCAATTATTATGTCGCCAGGTTCCAATAATGGGATCAGTAATTCTATGAATTCATCTACAGGACTACCCGCTTTTACCATAAGCATAATCTTGCGAGGCTTTTTGAGTGACTTAACGAGTTCTTCTAATGAATGACAACCCTTTATATTTTTACCTTTTGCTCTGCCAGAAATGAAGGCATCTACCTTTGAGGTCGTCCTATTGTAAACTGCGACACCAAAACCTTTACTTTCCATGTTGAGGGCTAAGTTTTCACCCATTACTGCAAGTCCGATTAGTCCTATATCCATTAAGTTTTCCATATTTTTACCTCCTTTGGTTTGATTTCCGTTTATCTATTTTCTGTAACCTTGAGGAATGTATTCGGGAAGTTTCTTATCTGCAAAAATAGGCTTGAATTTTGTAAAACGCTGTCTCCCATTTACAAGTGGCACACTTACCCACTCTTCACCTACCAATGGCATTGCATATTTTATAAAGTCATCGGTGACATCAATTTTATTTTTCGCTATCCAGTTTTTGGGGAAAGTTCTTTCTGAATTTGCGACTTTTTCCAGAGGGACTTTATCATAATAAGCGTGGTATATCGGTCCAGGGCTCCTCAATATAGTTGCCATCCATCCGTTCTCATTTTCAAGGGCTATTAATACTGCTTTTTGTGCAACTTTGTAAGCTTCATCAAGGTCAACTACTGATGCATAAATTGCTGAGGAACGCTGATCTGTTCCACTTACTTGTCCTCTTGCAGACCCTTTTACCGGTAAACCCTTCTCGTTTAGCATATTTACAACTTTCTGTGCCGCTGTTAATTTTGCAGAACCGAACTGAGTATGACCGAAGCTATCTTTAATTTCTCCAATGACTCCTATATCAAAGCCTTCACTTACGACTACTAAGCATCTTCCATCTCTTTTGAGTTGGTCATTGACCAGATCACACATTTCCTCAGCAGTGACTTGAGACTCAGCCATGTATATTTGCAGGGGAAATTCTCTATTTGGGTCTGCAAGACGGGCAGAAGCTGGAATGAAGCCGATTTTTCTGCCCATAGCTTGTAGGACTAATACAGGATCGGCAGGAGAAGAGCCTCGATTTTCTTCTTCAGCATTTTGAACAACACACATCCAATATCTCGCTACACTTCCATATCCGGGGGTGTGGTCTATGAGTTTAAATTCAGAATCACCTACATCGTTGTCGATAGTTTTCGGGATACCGACCGCTACCAAATCTAATCCCTGCTCCATTGCAATTTTACTCACTTTGTTTGCGGTGTCCATAGAATCATTCCCGCCGATATAGAAGAAATAGCCGATGTTATGGGCTTTCATTACATCTATAATTCTCTGATAATCTTCAGAAAAATCCTTTTTTAATTTGTATCTACAAGTTCCTATTGAACCAGCGGCTGGTGTATGCCTTAAGAGTTCGATTTCTTCTTTATCCTGAGCGGATAGATTAAGAAGTTCTTCTTTAATCACACCTTCTATTCCATGCCATCCAGCGTAGATAGTGGCAAAGGTCTCGGGAAACATTTGACAGGTTTCTATTACTCCTCTTAAAGAGTTGTTGATCACAGGGCTCGGCCCACCTGACTGTGCTACTATTACATTTTTTGGCATTCCACACCTCCTATATTGTGATATTAGAATTAGAAAAGATATATTTTATTATAAATAAATATGCATAAGAAAAGGTTCTTTCAATTTGGAGGAATTGGACTCACCCTGTATAACATCTCTCCTGCGTGGGGCACGAAAAGTATGCCCTCGTCCTCTCTATTTTTCCACTCATCTATATTTATTTTAGTTGGGTCTCGATAACCGAGGTTTACTTCTTCGCATATTTCTTTAGGGATACTTGTAGCAAGAGTGACATTTACTCTTGGATTTTCAACTCCATTTATGTAAGTTCCTATTCCTTTAACATGAGTTGAGTGAGCGAGGATCCCTCCTGGGATATCCTTAAATTTTTCCATTTGAGCTAAGAAATAATCACGAACATGGTAGCCTATTTTCCTTATTAAGTGACCGTGGGTAAAACTGATTTCTTTTATATGAGGCCCATATATTATTAGTTCTCCTCCATCAGCTACAACTGGTTCTAACTTGTACATACATTTTCCAGCTGTCCAAATTTCATCATACATTAGGGGTGCTTCAGCAAGTACCGAATGGTAAGTACGTGGTTTGTAAATGATATGTGTTTTCATGGCGAGGTCTACTGCTTCACTCCATGCTTCTTCGGGAGTTCCAAAGTATATAGCTCTTGTTTTATCCTGTTCTACATTTAATGCGAAGCACCATTTCTCCCTATCTATCTTTGAAGCTGCGTAGTCAATGAGCCTTCTAACTGGAGTATTTTTGACCCCATTTATCTTAATGTTGGTAATAAGGGCACCTAACCAATGAAACAGGTTTAGGAAATCAGGACCGGAAATCCCTGGAAAGAAATATTTATTCCCACCACTGAAACCTACAACTTCGTGTGGGAACACTGGACCTACTATTAGTATGGAATCGTAATCAAATATTTTTCGATTTATCTGGACCACTACTTCTTGTTTTAGTAAGCCTTCAGAAAATTCAAATACTTTCTCTTCTGAAAGTGTGCATAGCGGATATAGGATGTTTGGGTCTTGCCAAGCATGGTTGAATATGTTAATTTTAGCGTATTTTCCGTACCTTTCTTTTTCAGATATTCCCAATAGTTTGTTTATCATGCTTTCGCTCATCGGAGGATGTGTGCCAAGGGCTATTATTATGTCTGTTTTTTTAGATATTGGTAGAAGGGCATCCGCCAAAGCTCTAAACATAATAGGCATCGGCATGCTACGAGTATGGTCTGGTATTATGATAACCACTTTCTTCCCATTTAGATCTGCACAGCTCACCGCTTTTTGAACGAACTCGTAAACTTGTTGAGAATTTAGAAAACCTGATGTTGCCTCACATCTAAGCATTATTCTGAGTCCTCGCGACTTTAAACCCTATTCCTTCTAATACATTTATAATTTCCCAGTTAGCATCCTTGGAAGATAACCTTATTGTAGTGTTGTGAAATTCCCTTCTTATAGGGTAATTTTTTCGGAGTTGGTCAAAAAATTTTCCTCTTTGGTCTTCGGATTTTGCTGAAATTTCTCTTAATCTCTTATCGTCTTCGAATATTGGATAGATTTTGTGGACTGAGTCATGAAGCCAGTAAGGTTTGTTTGTATCTAAATCTATAAGCTTAATATCGGGAGTGGGTAAACAGGATTTGAAATCCCAAGTTGGTTGTTTGCCAATGTATTGACAGAAAGCATGGTAAAGTTGGTATGTTCCATTGACTTTGCCATCAAAAGAATATCCCGCGATGTGGGGAGTAGCAAGAGTTACTAAATTGAGTAATTCTAAATTGATATTGGGTTCATTTTCCCAAACATCTACTATAGAGTGAGTAACTATTCCTTTTTTTATTGCCTCTATCAACGATTTTGTTGCTACTACTCCACCTCTGGAAGTGTTAATAAACACTACTTTTCTTTTTAGACTGTAAAAGAAATCTGAGTTTATCATATGGTATGTTGGATATCTTCCTCCTTTCTCAAGTGGCACATGGAGAGTTATTATGTCGCAATCGTGAATTTCTTCCAATGTATTGAATATAGGTTTATCTATTTTTTCCGCAAGGGGCGGGTCATAAAGAATAGGGATAATACCCAGAGAAATCACCTTTTTAAGGACTTTTGAGCCAACATTACCGACTCCGAGGATGCCTATTTTCTTGTATTTTAGGGAGTAGCCGAAATTTTTTTCTAAGTATAGTAAGCCTGATATTACATATTCTGCTACACTGTTTGCATTAGAACCTGGGGCACTTGCAAATTTAATTTCACTTCTTTTTAGAAATTCGACATCAATATGGTCAAAGCCAATAGTAGCGGTACCTACAAATTTTACTTTGCTTCCTTCGAGTAACTCTTTATTTACTTTTGTTATTGAACGGACGAGTAAAACATCTGCATCTCTTGTATTTTCTCTTGTGATTTCTCTCCCAGAGATTGTAATAACTTCTCCGAATTCCCTAAAAGCTTCTTTTACATAGGGGATATTTTCGTCTGCAAGAATCAACATAGAAAGCGGTATCAAACTTTATCTTTTCCAGGGAGGTGTATCAGGAAGATATTTTTCAAGTTCTTTGATAAGTGATTCTTCATAATCTCCGGCATAATTGCCATTAAAGAATCTGTCTAATCCTTCTTCAAACAGTCTTTGCCAAGACTCATCTTCTTTCCCGGGGATTATGGGATAAAACAGTGCTTTATTTGCTTTTGCTGCTTTTAGGTCTCCATAGGCATCCCCTATCATTAGAATTTTGTTGTTTTCATACCTATTTTCAGATGCGTATTTGATGTGTTCGGCTTTAGTCCCCATTTCTTGTCCACATATAGCAAAGACATACTTAGCTAAGTCCTGTTCTTCCCATTCTCTTATTAATGCTTCGGTTGGTGTTTGAGAGCATACCATTACATCACCTTTCCCCTGCACCGCCTGTAAACATTCTCTAACATATGGGAATGGTGGCAGACCACCTTGGACAATGTCTTCCACACTTTTATTTACTGCTTTGCTCCATTGAAGGGTGATTTGCATATCCTCGTGATCAGGGTGCTCTTTGCAGTAAATCTCGAGAGCCGGATTTCCCAATTTGGTCTCAGTTTCAATCCATTTTCTTAAGTTTGGCGTTTCTGGGACTTTAAAGTTTCTCTTTTTGACTTTCTCCCATTCCATTAAGAGGTCAAATGTCTTAACTAAAGCTGGAAATCTGTTTGCTCCTCTCCACTTTGAATAGAGATTTACAAATTCTGCAGCCTCCCGAGCATATTTGGATATCGGTTGTAATCCCCAATATTTTATTGTGTTGGGTATAAAACATTCTTTGTGTTTAAGCTCCATTGTGTCGAAGGCACATCCATCTGAATCTATTGCGATTAAAAAAGGGGCACTGGGTTTATGACTAAGTAATTTTTGCACTCCACTGCTCATAATTAGTCCTTTCTTGTTTTCAAGATTAATTAGAAGTTTATCAACATGGTTAGAGTTGTCAGACTCCCGAATATGCGGAAAATCCACCATCTATTGGAATTACTATTCCAGTCACAAATTTTGAGGCATCACTTGCAAGCCATATTAGGGCGCCTATAATTTCATCTGGTTCTCCGAATCTACCCATCGGAGTGTGGGCGATTATGGTTTTCCCTCTTTGGGTAAGTTCACCGGATTGTTCATCAATTAAGAGATATCTATTTTGTTCCGTCAGAAAGAATCCCGGTGCAATGGCATTTACTCTTAACTTAGGATTGTATTCTTGAGCGAAGTGCACAGCTAACCATTGAGTGAAATTTACCACTGCAGATTTCGCCGCACTATAACCGGGGATTCTTGTAAGTGGTCGAAAGGCATTCATAGAGGCTATATTTATTATAGAGCCCCCATCAGGATTAGATACCATGATTTTGCCAAAAATCTGGGATGGTATAATTGCCCCTCCTAACAGATTCAGGTCTATTATCCGTTGAAAATCTTCTGGCTTTATATCGAAGAAGCTCAATTCTGGAGATGTAGTTACTTGTCTCATATTTCCACCGACTGCGTTTACAAGAATGTCCACTTTCCCCCATGTGCCTACAACTTTCTCTGCACATGTTTGGATAGTCTCCTTTTTGAAGACATCCATAAATACTGCAAGAGCTTTACCCCCTGAATTTTCAACCTGTTTTTTAAGTTCTTCTGCTTTATCTGTCATCATGTCTGCGATGGCAACGGAGGCACCCGCGTTTGCTAAACCTTTTACCATTGCGGTTCCTAAAATCCCTGCACCACCAGTGACTACAGCTACTTTGCCCGTTAAATCAAAAAGGTTTTTTTGGTAGTTCATACTGTTATCCTCGAGCTATAAACTGGTAGGAAATGTTTAGACCATATAGTATATCAAAAAGTATACTTCTGATTATTTTAGATGGTTTTTAATTTACAGCGTTTGGAAAATCTCTAAGATTCGGTATTTGGCTCTAAAAATTCCAAAGGGTGTTTCTTTACTGCTATTAGTAGATAACCGTTTTCTCCATCTTGGTAATGAGATATTTCCATTCCGGAATTTTCACACCAATTTTTAATCTTTGAGATTTCAGGTATGCAATGATTTTCTACTATGCCACCTATATTCTTGTGAATTTTGTTTATTTCAATACTCGAGTGAGAATGGCAAATCCCCAAGATTCCACCTGGCTTTAACACTCGAGATATCTCTTTTATTGCTATATCCTTATTTGTGAAGTGGGGAAAAACTGCGTAACATATAACTACATTTGTGGATTCAGTCTTTAGCGGTAGGAAATGCCCATCCGCAGTTAACCAGTATATGTTTTCCCTATGCGTTTTTTTCATTCCTACTTGGAGCATCTTGCTTGATATATCAACTTCAATAAGTACACCTTTCTCTCCTATCCGTTTGGTTAAGTATGGTATAAGAACCCCTATTCCACAACCTACATCTAAGACTGTATCTCCTGTATTAATTGTCACAAGGTCCAATAATTTCTCAGCTCTTGATATAATGTCCGTGGATGTATAGTTTTCCCAGTGGTTAGCATGTTTGTCAAAGAAATCAATAATTCCTAATTGGTGATGATTAAAATCCACTCTATTGTTAGATTTTTCATCAATCATTATTTTGATCCTTAAATTTCTTATCTTTTTTAGGAGAGAATATAGAACACAATATGAATATGATAGAAGAGGTGAGAATAATGCAAGCCCCAGTTGGTAAGTTAAATTTGTAGGATACCCATATACCTCCCCAGCAAGACATGACCCCAAATGATATAGATAATAAAATCATGGTCTTGAATTTATAAGTGAGTTGGTAAGCAGAAGCGGAGGGATTGAGAAGTAGACTATAAATTAATAGCCCTCCAACTGTTTGGAGAGAAACCGCAATCGATACACCAGTTGCTATGAGCATTAGGTAAAAGATTAAGGCTGATGGAATTCCTACTGCAATTGCTATATTTCTATGACATAGGACTGCCTGAATCTCTTTATATAGGAATGTAAAAATTCCTATTAGGAAAATTGTTACTATCGCAAGGAGTAATATATCTGTATATGAGACAGTAAGTATATTTCCCCAGAAAAGATTCATAGCAGATGACTTAGAACCTGGGATTAGTCCGATTATAAGAAAGGCGAGCCCTAACATAGTAGAAAATACAATCCCCGTAGAAGTATCTGGACTTAGTTCACCTCTGTCTGCAAGGGGACCGACTATTGCTGAAGCAATCAGACTGAAAATTAAAGCGCCTAAGGTAGGATTAAAGTTTAGCCAGATACCTAAAAGTGCTCCGGTAAATGCCGAATGAGCAATACATATACCTAAGAAAGATAAATGAGTAGTTACTATAAATACACCCACAAGACTGCAGGAAATCCCTGTTAAAAAACCTGCAGTTAATGGTTTTATTAGATACCCTGGTATTTCTAAGAAACTAAACACTCTATTTTTGTTTTCTCTCTTAACTAAATTTAATGATGCTTTAACCTATCTCGACAGCAGAAATCAGAGCCTCCATATAGCTCCAAGAGTAAATCTTCATTGAGAAGTTCCTCTGGGTTACCATCTCTCCATATGTTTCCATCTTTTAACATGATTATTCTGTCACACTTTTCTGGGAGTTCTGCTAATTCATGGGTTACATATATAGTTGTATTTTTATGGAGTTCTTTCAAGTTATTAATTATTGATAGTATCTCAAGCTGAGCGTTAGGGTCTAAAGATGCTGTTGGTTCGTCCATCAAAATTATGGGAGCTTCCTGAACAAGGGCTCTTGCTATACTTGCTTTTTGTCTCTCTCCTCCGGAGACTTTTCCAATAGGCTTTTCTCTCAGGTGTGCTATGCCCAATCTTTCAAGTATTTGGGTAACTAATTCTCTATCGTTCTTGGTATAGGGTTTTCCTAAACCTCTTACACCAGCTCGCCCTAACAATACACTTTCCTCTATTGTGATTGGTAAACGAGGATCAATATTTTCTACTTGAGATACATACGCTATTCTTCTTCTTATTTTATATTTCCATTTATGGACTTTTTCTCCAAATACTTTGACTTCTCCACTTGCTATATTGCATAGCCCTAAAATTGATTTCAATAGTGTAGTTTTCCCAGAACCGTTAGGACCCAGAATTACCGTAAATTGGTTGTGATAAAAGTTAGTAGAAAGTCCTTTTATTACAGTATTCCCGTAGTATGTAGTTACTAAATCCTTTATTTCTATTATTGGAGAGTCCACGCCGTCAACTCTTTCTAATTTGTATGGAAAGGCTTGTTTATTAGCTTTGATATCTTATCTCAATGCATTAATTATAATATTTACATTACGAAGGACACTATCTTCCCAAGATTTGTCTTCTGTTTCGGCCATAGGAAAGTTAGACAATACCACTGATTTGGCATTTAGGTCGTTCGCCAGAGCCTTAACAGTTTGAAGTTCACCACTTTGAAGGTTCTCAACTATTAATTTTACATCTTTTTCCTTTCCGGTTTTCAATAGGTCACCCCAGGTTTTTAAGGTGATCTCCTCTGCCCTTGAATATTCTCCAACGACATTGAACCCCAACCATCTTAGAAATTCACTTTGGAAGGAAGATGAAATCACATAAATATTTTCAGGTTTTAATGCAGATATTTTATTTTTTATATCTTCAGAAAACCTTAATATTTCCCTCTTTCTTCTTTCCAATATTTCTTCACCTGTTTCCTTGGATATGATTTTTTTCTCCATCAAAAGCTTACTTATTGCCTCTAATCCCTTTACATAATTCTGGGGGAGCATCCAACTACCCTGGATTGGAACCCAAGCTAATTTCTCAGAGTTAGGATTGGCAACTCTTAAAAGGCTTTTTATAGCTGGCAGATCTTTTTGCCAGTTGTGCAAGATAATCAAGTCGCTCTCTAAGAACTTTTCTACATCCCCGGGTTTTAAATCGAAGTGACCAGGACACAAATCAGGAGGGATTATGATGTCTGTTATGTGTTTAGCATCTACAAACTCCTTTACGGCTGAGTATATAGAAGAGGAACCAACCGCTACTTTGTAATTTGGGATGGCGGGAGAATTCTCACAAAAGACCCTCCCGCCTAATCCCAGCACTGCTAAAAACAAGAGGAGATATATATAGAGAGTTAAGAAGTGACGCATATACTATTGCAGTCCGAAATGTCCTACTTGGCGCGGTATGCCATTATTGTTTTGTTGGTCAGATATAATCGGGAATTTTGTTGGGTATCTTATAAATTCGACATGTCCGTCCATGTATAGAACATTACAACCACCGGGCATGTGATTAAAAACCACACCTCCTGCAGTAGATGCAGAGTGAGCAGGATGTCCGAAAGTATCGAACATAATAGCTATTTCGCTTTGAGCTTTTGCGGAAGCAGAGGGATTATTTATGTCGGTTATGGCGAATCTCTCTATACCTTCTCTTAGCCGAGCGCATGTGTTTAGGGATGCAAATCCTTTGCCGAGAATTGCAGTCCAGGGTAACTTTGTGGTAACAGGTAGATCATCATCAAAGTTTTTTCTTTGAACCGGAGCGGTAACAGGATTTACACCTATTATTGTATTGGGAGGGTATATTTCAATCGGAGTAAGAGTTCCTGTGGCATTCCAAATCCCATAGAACTCTTCTACATTCATCATAGCAAATCCATGATACCAGTAGGATCTTCCTAACATGGCAGCTCTGAAATATCTTTGGCTTAACCTGTCCCCATTTTCTTCTGCCACTTTGATATGGTCCTCTAAAGAGCCATCTGGTATTCTTGCCGCAACGAATTGCCCACCTGCATCTACTCCAGTGTCAGAGGGGCATTTAGAAATATTCATATCTGTAAGATATTCTGGGTATAAGCCTTCTGGGTCAGGAGATGCAAATAAAGGAGCCCCGTTAGGATTGGCAAATGGTTGTAAGGGTGGGAATCTCTCGCCTTTTGCTTCATTCGCATACATTTTGAATACTATGCCGAATTGTTTTAGGTTATTTTGACAACTCGATCTTCGAGCCGCTTCTCTCGCACGGGCAAGGGCAGGCAATAGTATTGCTGCGAGGATGCCGATGATAGCTATGACGACCAATAACTCGATTAGAGTAAAACCTTGTTTTTTCATTGTACATCTCCTTTCTTAGATGAGTTAATCATTTTGGTATTACTAAAATTATAAATAGTAATACCAAAAAATTAATGAGGATTTCAAATTTGTTTTAGTGCAGATATGTTAACTACGAAAAATTACCATTATTCTTTTGGTGAATTGGAAGGATTTGCAGTTGATGACTCAGTATTAGTAATCGGAAGTCCATACACTACAATTAAATCTCTCCCACTTTCTTTATGCCTGGATACACTGAGAACATTGTGTTCTGGATCTCTCTCATGTCTGTCTGCAAAGGCCCGAGCTGATTCTTCGTTATCGAATACCTCAATGTTAATATTGTCATATTTCTCATATTTTGTTCTAAGCTCTTTAGCAAGTTCTTCCAATTTTTCTCTCGGTGTGTTGGGTGGAACTACCGCTACGATTCCCTTTACTGTGGGTGCGGAACTATTTAATTGTTTTAGAACTTCCGGATCTCTTCCCCATTCTTCTATCACCCTGAAATAGAACTCTTGGGAGGATTCTATTTTCGCATCCTGGGGAGTGGCATTGTCCTCTATGCTGGATGTCTCTTCTGAATGGAGTATTTTGTCTGGCATAGTTTGACGAATACCAGGAATAAACTTTGTCGTGCCTTTTTCTAAATTTTGTGAAGGGGCTATATTGTAAAGCCTTAGCGATTCTCTAAGTTGTTGATTCTCTTCCTCGAGGTCTGCTATTACATGGTTCACAAGATAGTCTACAGTTTGTTGTAATTGCTGGAGAGTAATTTTTATCTCTTGAAGTTCTTTAAATAGTCGCTCATTAGATGGGAAAAACACTGTTGAAGTTTGTTGTGTTTTATTGTCTTTTACATGTATCTCTATTTGTGGTTTTTCTTGATCACTTTCTGGTTGAGCTTCAGTTATCTTAATTTGGGTATTGATACTTTGGGGTTCCTCAGGAGATACTTTAGTAGATTCTTGTGCGAAAACAATTAAATTCTCGATAACTATGATGTATATAATAACTAATCCTGCAATAATTATTAATGATTTTTGCTTCATCAACATTTTCCTTTTTGAACGGTTACTATATTGAACGGTTGGTAATGTTGTTTCATTAGACGCTGTAGAGTAAGACATTACATATTATTTCATTTTATAATACTAAAGAAACAAAGGAGTTTTAGCTTTTTATGTTCAGTTATCTAAAGGGTGTGGTTACTAAATTGGATAATTCAAGTATGGTGCTTGATGTGAATGGTGTTGGTTTCTTAGTAAGTGTGCCTACAGGGGTTATGACTAAATTTAGAATGTATCAGGAGATATTAATCCCGGTAGTTGTTTTGTTAAGAGAGAGTAGTATAGACATATATGGATTTGAGAGTGAAGAGCAAAAAATCTTGTTTAATAAGTTGCTTCAAGTTAATGGGATTGGTCCAAAGGTTGCAATGTCTATCTTATCGGCTATGTCCATTTCTGATTTTCTCTCTGCGGTAGAGAAAAATGATTATAAGGCGATTGCTAAATCTCCAGGAGTGGGTAAAAAGTTAGGCCAGCGTATAGTATTAGAGTTTAAGAACAAGATGGGTGAAGATGCGGAGCTCTCAGTTCTGCTCTCTCCTCACAAGGAAGTTGCTCAAGACGAAGATGAGGTGTACTTAGCTATGGTAGCTATGGGTTGTAATAGTACTGAGGCAAGGCAAGCATCTAATTTTGCTAAGAAAGCATTGGGAGAGGGTGCGCCCGTAGAAGATTTAATAAAAAAGGCGTTAGTGTATATAAAAGGAGGCAGATTTTAATGTTACTTGATGATGGTAAAAACATTTTAATGCCTGAACCTTTAGAAGATGAGAAACAGTTTGATGAACAAATTAGACCTCAAAGGTTCCAAGATTTTCCGGGGCAGGAGTCAGTAAAAGAGAAGTTGATGATTTCCATTCGTGCGGCGAGGCAAAGAAAGGAACCTTTAGACCATATTCTATTTTATGGGCCTCCTGGTTTAGGTAAAACCACTCTTGCAAGGATATTAGCTCATGAAATGGGAGTCGCAATTTATCAGACATCCGGTCCGGTGTTGGAAAGACAAGCCGATTTATCGGCTATTCTTACGAGCTTAAATGAATTTGATATTCTATTTATTGACGAGATTCATCGTCTGAACAGAGCAGTTGAAGAAATCTTATATTCTGCGATGGAAGATTTTGAAATAGATATTATGTTAGGAAAGGGACCGACTGCTCGCTCCATAAAGTTGCCACTTAAACCATTTACCCTGATAGGAGCTACCACAAGGGCAGGACTTCTTACACCTCCCCTCAGGGCTAGATTCGGTGATACTTGCAGGTTAGATTTTTACACCCCAGAGGAGCTCCATAAGATTATTTTACGCTCAGCGAGAATCCTGAATGTGCAAATTGAAGAAAATGCCAGTTTGGAAATAGCAAAGCGTTCCAGGGGTACAGCCCGAATAGCAAATAGGCTCCTAAGACGGGTTAGGGATTATGCACAAGTAAAGGGAAATGGAATAATTACATTAGAGGTTGCAGATTCCGCATTGAAGATGCTTGGAATAGACGAGCTTGGTTTAGATGAAATGGATAGATTGCTTGTGAAGACGGTCATAGAAAAGTTTTCAGGCGGACCTGTGGGATTGGCGTCTCTTGCAGTGGCAATAGGAGAAGAAAAACAAACCATTGAAGAAGTTCATGAGCCGTATCTTATCCAGATAGGTTTTCTGAAACGGACTCCCCAGGGAAGGCTTGCCACACCAATTGCTTATAAACATTTCGGGTTTACTTTTCCACCTTCTCTCTCAGATTTATTTGATCAATGACATTGTTTTAGTTGTATTTCCCTTTCTCAAAAATATATAAAATAAAAATAAAATACTTGCGTCTCTGTAATGGATTAAGTTATGAAAATTAAAAGAGATGACATAGTAAAGATACTCGAATCAAGTAGTGTGTGTTGGGTTATCACCGACCTTGAAGGAAATTTATTGAAATTTTCTGAAGGATTTATTACTCTAATTGGTTTTCATGAAGGTGGTGTAAAGCGTAAGTTTACGAATAAGATTTTAGAATTTGTAGAGGTGGTGTATCCATATAGAGATAGTGTGTATCATCCTGATAGGTTTTCATGGTTTCAGGTGTGGGAAATTAGGAATCTTGATGGGAAGGGAGCAAGGAGATTTTATGTAGTTGCAGTTAGATTTGATAAAGATAATAACCAATCTGTTTTATTTTTGTTGTTTCCTGTTTTAGAGAGTAATCGTGAGTTTCTCGGTTTTTATGGTGCAGATTTAACTCATCTGATGGGTGTCATTAAGAGTTTGCCCATCGTAGTGCTTCAGGTTTCGAGGGCCGGTAAGATCCTTTTTGTGAACGAGTATGTTAAGAAGATAACTGGATGGGATGTAGAAGAGCTGGTAGGACAAGATTGGACGGAGAAGTTTCTTCCTGATGAGATTAGAGACGAGACAGTTCAAATGTTAGATTTTGGTGGAGAGGGAGTATGGGAGCCTCCGTCATCGATTGAATCGGAGATATTAACTAAGTCGGGAGAGAGGTTGTTGGTTCAATGGGCTTGCTTACCATTAAAGTTAAATACCGGTTCTCAGGAAACCCTTCTAATGTTAGGCCAGGAGATTTCCTCTAAATTTAAGTGGAGGTTTGTTTCTAAATCTTCTAAATATTTTAAAAGTCAAGCTAAATGGATATGTGAGGAAGTTACTAAAGGAGTTCCTGAGGAAGAAGCTTTTACAAGTTTGCTTAAAACAGCTATTGAGATAGCTGGTTTAGAGGCTGGGTTGATTTACAAATTGGTTAAGAATAGAGCTATTGCTGTTGCGTATTCTGAAATAGACAAGGCTATACTCGAGAAAGTCTTCGAATTAGAGTTATCAGAGTTGGACTTCCATAGAATCTTTTCTACCGACGATGTGATAGAAGTAGATATAACATCTGAAGGAGGCTTTTGGAGTGATTTATACAGGGAGGGCTTTATAAAATCTTTTGCAGTGCCAATATTCATTGGAGACAAGCCCATAGGTTTCTCTTTGTTCTTTACTACGAGAAGAGAAGTTTTTCTCGAAGAGTATGAGACTTTTTTAAGGATGTTTTCGGTAGAAGTTAAATGGTTATATGCGTGGTACAGAGTTCAAGAAGTCCAGAGAAGGCAGGGTAGACAGTATGAACTTTTAGAGAGAATGCTTCCTTATGCCTTGTTGGCAATAGATGAGCAGGGAACTATAATTAGCTGTAATAAAGGAGGGTTAAAACTACTGGGTGGTGACTCGGAGGAGGACATCCTAAACCGGAAAGTAACAGAGTTTCTCCCAGAATGGAATACATTTATTAAGGGTTTAAAATCGGGAGAGGAGTTAAGGGCAGGAGACATCACAGAGAGTGAAATTATTAATGCGAATGGAGAAAAGTTCCCAGTAGAGCTAATAGCAGGCCACTTCACTCTTGCAAGTAGGTCATTTTATTTACTTTTCTTTAGAGATATTACATGGAGAAAACAAGCAATAGAGGCATTGCAAAGGGCAGAAGAGAAATATCGTGAGCTTTTCGAGAATGCGAATGATATCGTCTATACGCATGATTTAAAGGGGAAGTTCACTTCACTAAACAAGGCGGCACTTACAATTACAGGTTATACTCGAGAAGAGGCAGAGAACCTTACGGTTTACGATTTAGTAGCACCTGAGTATCTTGAGGAAGTAAAAGAGAGGATAAGACAGAAACTTTTGGGCTCTCCGCCTACCAAGTATGAAGTGGAAGTCATAGCTAAAAATGGAGAAAGGATACCTTTAGAAGTTAGCACGAGAGTAATCTACGATAAAGGTATTCCGATAGGTATTCAAGGGATAGCAAGGGACATCAGGGACAGGAAACGAGCTGAACAAGAGCGTAAGAGAATGGAAGCACATCTTTTGCATACTCAAAAGCTCGAGAGTCTCGGAATACTTGCAGGTGGGATTGCTCACGACTTTAACAATATTCTGGTAGGCATATTGGGAAACGCTGGTTTAGCCTTGTCTAAACTTCCTGAAGACTCTCCCTCTCGCACCTATGTTAAGAGAATAGAGGAATCTGCATATAGAGCGGCAGAATTGACAAATCAAATGCTTGCCTATGCTGGTAAGGGAGTGAGGAGTCAGCAATTTTTAAATCTAACGACACTTGTTAAAGAGATGATACCCTTACTTTCTGCTGTTATATCTAAGAAGGCTCAACTTGAGTTTAACTGCGACCCGAATCTTCCCATTGTGCAGGGGGATTCAACTCAAATACATCAAGTTTTGATGAACCTTTTGATTAACGCCTCCGAGGCTTTGGGCGACAATCCAGGGAAGATAATGATAAGCACAAGGGTAACCACTTTGAGCGAGGAACAGATTAAGAAATCTTACTTCATTGAGCAGATTTCACCCGGAGAGTATGTGTGCCTCGAAGTATCAGATACGGGTTGTGGAATCCCCCCTGAAAATTTAGGGAAGATTTTTGACCCGTTTTTTACAACCAAGTTTACAGGAAGAGGTTTGGGGTTGGCATCTGTGCTCGGCATCGTTAGAGCTCATGGAGGAACGATTCATGTATATAGCGAGGTGGGGAAAGGGTCTTCTTTTAAGGTGTATTTCCCAGTTGTTAGAAAGAATGAAGAAGTTAGAAAGATTGTGCGTAAAGAGGAGGATTCCCAAGTTCTTGCCAACTGGAAAGGGTCCGGAAAGGTCTTAGTTGCTGATGACGAGATAGGAGTTTTAGAGGTGGCAGGAGAAACTCTAAAAGGGCATGGGTTCTATGTAGTTTATGCAACAAACGGGAAGGATGCATTTGAGCGATTTAAAGAAAAGGCTAATGAACTTACATTGGTGATATTAGATTTAACCATGCCAGAAATGGATGGATACCAAGTTTTTAATGAAATTTACAAAATAAGACCTGACATCCCTGTTATCATTTGTAGTGGTTTTACCGAATACGATATCTCCAAGAAGTTTGTAGAAAGGAAGCCTGCAGGATTTCTTCAGAAACCATATCATCCGCTTGATCTTATTAAAGCTGTTAAGAAAATTATCGAACCCTGAAAAGGTGTGAATTTTTTTTGGGGATATGGTATTATATTATTTGGATTTTATAATAATTCCCGAAAAAACCTTATTAAAAACATAAAATTTATGTCGCATACTCCGACAAAATCTGAGATAGAAGAGTGGATTGGGCTGATTAACTCTCAATCCTGTCATGGAGTGGTGATACTAAACGGGAGAGGGGAAATAGTAGGATTCAATGAAGGAATTTTGAGGTTGTGGGAATGCAATTCTGAGTCGTTAAAAGTTGGGGAAAAAACTCCCTTCTGGAATTTTATAACTTTAGATGCTCCGTTTTCAGATTATCTGGAAACATTGAAAAAAGTTGGGCATATTCAAGTTAACAAAATTAAATTTAAGACACTTAAGGGTTCTATTAGATTTGCGAAGATTTCAGGATGGGTTTTAGCACAATTGGAAGAGGAGTGTATTACCGGCTGGCTATGGTGCGATTTAACTCTATTATTCAAAGAGACTGAGTTAACTCATTTAAGTTTTCTGAAGGAGACATTGAACAGGATTTTTCAAAAAGCCCCTGTGATGTATTTTCTTTGGGAGATAAAGTCCGACTATACAACGGAGATTTTGGGGGTTAATGAGTTTTCTGAAAGGGAGGTTCTAATATCTGCTAATGAGTTGTTGGGTAAAGACTTTATATCGTTTGCGGTTCCTGAAACTTGGAAGAAGCCCATTGAGAAGTATGTAAGACATATATACCGTATGGTGGAACCATATTTGGGGAACCATCCTATTTTTAATAGTCGGGGGGAAGAAATCTATGTAAGATGGTTAGATGTCCCTATAAGAGTTGCGGAGGATAAAGTTTGGGTAGTTTCTATAGGTGAGAATATTCATGAGCGGGCTAAGCTTGAGAAGAAGCTGAGGGAAAGTGAACAGAGATACAAGCGAATGCTTGAAGCGGTTACTGATTATGTTTTTCATGTAAAAGTTCAAAATGGGGAGGTTGTAGAAACAACTCATTCACCGGGGTGTGAAAGTGTCACAGGTTATACTCCCGAGGATTTTCATATAGACCATTATTTGTGGTTAAACATGGTGGTAGAAGAAGATAGACAAAAGGTGATTGATTATGCTAACGCACTAATGAGGGGAGAACCCCAAAGCCCAATTATACACCGGGTCTATAGAAAAGATGGACAGATTAGGTGGATTAGAAATACTCCGGTTCTTATATATGACGAGAATAATAAATTTGTGGGCTATGACGGCATTATTAGAGATGTTACCGAGGAAGTTTTAGCATACGAAAAGATTCAAAGAAGTGAAGAATTATATAGGAGTATAGTGGAGCAGTTAGTTGAGGGGTACTTTAGGATAGATGTGAGCGGAAGGATAAATTTTGTGAACAGTTCAGCTATCGAGATGGTTGGCCAAGGAGTTTCTCAAGGTTCTATAAACTTCTTTGACCTCATTATGGAAAAGGATAAAGATAGATTCGTTTCTGCTATCTCAAGAGTCATAAATAGAGAGTCCAAGTCTGAAGTAGTGGAGTTTGAACTATCCGAAAAGACAAAGGCTTCTGGAGATATAGTGGAGTGTTCTGTTTTACCGATTACATCTGTATCAGGGCACATCTCGGGTTTTTCAATTTTAATGAGAAATATTACCCAGCGGAAACAGGTGTTGGAAAGGATGTTGGATCTCCAGAAGAAGGAGAGTCTTGCTAACCTTGTAGGTGGGCTTGCACACGATTTTAATAATCTTCTAATGGTTATGCAGGGTCATCTTGATTTGGCACAGGTAGGGTATTCTTCAGTGGAGATTCCTTTACCTTTGCTTGAACATCTTAATGAGGTTCAAAATGCGATAAACAAAGCTTCCGAGCTGTGCAAACAAATGATGTTGTATTCAGGTAAAGGAGTCTTTTTGGCTAAAAAACCACTTGAGTTGAATAGTTTTTTAAGAGAGATTTTCCCATTGGTGAATGCTACAGTGCCTCGGAAAATAAATTTGGAAATAAAGACCACTGAGATTCCTCTCTGGATCGAAGCGGACGGTCTTTTATTGAGACAGATGATATTGGGTATAGTAGCCAATTCTATTGAAGCGATTGAGCCTAAATCTGGAAAGATAGTTATAAGAACAACTTCCAATTTTTACACCGAGGAGATGTTATCTTCTTATTTATCTGATGATACTGGGTTGCCGGCTGGGAGATATATAGGGTTAGAAATAGAGGATACGGGATGTGGGATATCTTCAGAAAATTTGACGAGGGTTTTTGACCCATTCTTTACAACCAAATTTTTGGGCAGGGGGTTAGGGCTTTCTGCAGTTTATGGAATAGTTCGTAAACATGGAGGAGCGATAAAGGTTGAGAGTGAGGAGAATAAAGGAACAAAAGTAATTATATTGTTACCTCCTGCAGGAGGAGGGGACTTAAATGAAAAATTGGAAGATGTTCAAGGAATTCTATCCCAATGTGAAAAGGAAGAGTGTATTTTATTAATAGAGGATGAGCCTAATCTGGGTGCTATTATTTCTAATGTTCTCAGTTCTCGTGGTTACCATGTTTTATCTGAGAATGATTTTCAGAATGCTCTTTTGGTGTTGAAGTCTGAAGAATGTTTTAAGATAAAGCTTGTCATATTTGATACAAGTTTACCTCGAGGGAAAATAGAAGAGCTACTGGATAAGTATTGCAGAGAGGGGTTTCAAGTCCCCATAATTTTATGTAGTGGATGGGCGGGGAGGGAAATTCCCAAGAGATATGAGGGTATTATTTTCGCTAAAATTAGGAAACCTTTTATAATCAATGAAGTTTTGGATAAAGTAGACCAGTTTTGGAAAAGCATACATTAAATTACTTTGTTTTGATGGAGTAGGAGAAGAAGAAAGTGAAACAAATGCGGGTTTTGGTTTTCGGTGCTGGCGCATTGGGATGTGTAGTAGGAGGTTTTTTGAAAAAGTATGGTGTAGAGGTAGCTTTGGTGGGGAGGGAAGAAGTGGTTTCTGCTATTAATAGAGAAGGATTGTTTATTTCTGGGATTTGGGGAAATCATCATGTAAAGGGCTTTGAAATTGCCACATATCCTTTGGAAGAATGGAAAGGCAAATTTGACCTGGTCGTAATCTCAGTTAAATCCTACGACACTGAAGTAGCGGTTAAAAGCATTTTACCGATACTTAGAGAAGATACTTTTGTCTGTTCTTATCAGAATGGGCTTGGTAATGTTGAAAAGATTGCTGAATATGTGGGAATGGAAAGAACAGTTCCTGCAAGGGTGATATTTGGGAGCAAAGTAATAAAGCCAGGTTTTGTGCAAGTCACTGTGATAGCGGAACCTACCGCACTTGGAAGGTTTGATGGAGGGCCAAAAGAAGAGGTGGTAAAAAGTATAGTTAGGCTAATGGATGGTGCAGGTATTCCTACATTTTATCATGAGAATATAATGGGTTTGATATGGGCGAAGGTCGCTTATAATTCTGCATTGAATCCTTTGTCTGCGATTTTGGATGTTCCCTATGGCAGACTGTTGGAGACGGAGGAGACAGTGCAAATCATGGAAGAGGTTATATGTGAACTTTATGCGGTTGCTAAGTGTAAGAATGTTCCTATGATTATACCTACTCCCGAAGGTTACATTAAGCATCTTTTCAATGAGCTTATTCCTCCAACTGCACAGCATTATGCGAGTATGCGAGAGGATTTAAAACTTGGGAGAAGGACAGAAATAGATGCGCTGAATGGTGCAATTTGGCGGTTAGGGGAAGAGTTAGGTGTTAGGTGCCCTGTGAATAGATACCTTACCGCTATTGTGAAAGGGAAGGAGAAACTTTCGATTTGTAATGGTAGTTATTAAGATTTCTTTGTGTTGAACAATTCTTTAATCTTCTGTGTAATTTCTCTGATCGAGAAAGGTTTCATCATGAAATCCCAATATTTTAGGTGAGATATAGAACTTTCTAAGCTCTCCTCTGTATATCCAGAAATTATAAGAATAGGTAATTCAGGATATTTGGAGTTAACTTCTGCAAGGATTTTATTCCCACTTATATCAGGAAGGATAATATCTAATATGAGTAAATCTATTTTGTTTCCGTAGCTGTTTAGTAGATTTAATCCCTCAATTCCGTTTAGTGCTTGTATTACTTTGTATCCTTCCTTAGATAAAGATTTAAATAAGAGCTTTTGTATCTCAAGCTCATCGTCTATAATGAGTATTAAGCCCTTAGAACTTTCAATTTCATGTTTAGGTCTGACTGCGAGAACTGGGAGATATACTGTAAAAGTGGAGCCTTTGCCCACTTCTGTTTCCACCTTGATTGCTCCTTTGTGATTCCTCACCGTAGTCGCTACTGTAGCGAGTCCAAGTCCCCTGCCAAGAAATTTTGTGGAAAAGAAAGGATCGAATATTTTAGATATATGTTCTTCTTTTATTCCTGTACCTGTATCAGTAATGGAAAAGTAAATATATTCCCCTGGATTAGCGTGGTCGGAAAAAATCAGCTTCCCTAATTCTTCTTTGGATAAAGAAATCCTGCCTACCTTAATCTCTATTTTTCCTGCAGATTCTGGTAGTGATTCTACAGCATTATTAAATAGATGAGTAACTAATTGCATAAGTTGATTAGATGTCCCTTCAATTGGTGATAGCCCTTCTTCTATATTAGAAGATATTAAAGTTCCCTTTGGAACAGTGGGAATGAGTATTTCGAGAGTATGTTTTACTAAGTCGCCGAAATCAAGTATTTGAAAGGGTTCTTTTTCTTTTCCAGCGTAAGTTAGAAGTTCTCGGGTTAATCTGGCAGCGCGTTCCGTGGATTTTCTAATTTGTAGAAGATAATCTTTAGTTTTGGAAGGAAGATTTTCTCCGTAGAGAAGAGCAAGCTCTGCATTTCCGAGGATTCCCATTAAGATATTGTTAAACTCATGTGCTATCCCCGCTGCGAGTGTTCCTATACTCTCTAATTTTCTTACATGTTCTAAGTGAGATTGTAGTTGTTCTATTTCTCGTCTTTGTAGGTATTCCTTAGTAGTATCTATTTGTATACATAACGCTTCTCGCACGCAGTCCTCTCCATATACGGGGGTAATAGTAAAGTTAATTCTCTTTTCTTCGCCATTTTTGTTTTTAATAACCCAGCACATCAACTCTGTTAGAGGTTCGCCTTTGAATATTTTATCTAAGAGTTTTTCCAAATTATTTATTTGTTCGGAAGTTAGAAATTTTGATAGGTCTTGAAGTTTAGAAACCTTACTCTTCTCAATTCCGTAGAGAATTTCAGCGTAATTATTCCAGAGGACTATTTGCTTGGTCGAGTCAAAACTTATAAGTGCTATTCCATTTGAAGAGTTTGCAATGGCTTGAAACCTGTTTATAGCCCATTCTAAAGAAAGCTTTGTTTCTTTTAATTCAGTTATATCTTGGAGAATTACCTGAATACAATTTTCGTTATTTTTTTCATCCCACACAAGGTAAGAATGGTGGAGGAACCACTTTTTCTTTCCTTTTAATGTTTCGAGAGGGTATTCAAACGCCCGCACATAGCCATTTTCTAAAATCTTCTTTCTTATTGAACCTGGTGGGAGTATATACTTTTGTATATCCGAGATTTTTTTGCCTATTACCTTTTCAGGTGATGGAAAAATATCTTCTATCTCGAAAATTTTAAGTGCGTTCTTGTCTATAAATGTAATCTCACCATTTAACTTGTATCGGACAAGACCAATTGAGGCGAAGCCTAAAGCATCTTCAAAAAGATTTTTCAAATCCTCGTTGAACATACCTATACTCTGTCCCAATCCATATGAACTTTCTCTGATAAGATTATACCCGAGCGAGCGATATGGAAGTAAATCTCAGAAATACTATTCAGGCGGGTATAACTATTTTCCCAGATCCTGGGTAGCAATTTTATTAAAGTTTACACAATTATGTCAAATTAGTGTTCGGAATTTTCCAATTTTAGTATTTGTATATGGTCAAGCGTAGAAATTGAGGTGTAGATTCTATTTTGAGATTTTAAAATCTCCTTTTTGAAAAATGTGGTCAGTATTGATATACTGAAGTAGGACTTGGGCATGAAAAAATAAAGGGTAGTTTATGGGAGTGGACTTAGTTACAGTAGGTGTAGTTTGTGCAGATGTAATGGTGAAGCCTGTAGATAGATACCCTGAAAAGGGTACACTATCCCTCGTTCCACAATTGGAGATTCATCTTGGAGGGTTAGCAGGTGTAACTGCAGCAGTGTTTAGTAAATTAGGTGGTAAGTCAGCGTTTATAGGACAGTTAGGGAATGATAAATTTGGGGATTTTATTATAAGTGTGCTTATATCCACAGGAGTGGATGTAAGTGGGGTTAAGAGGACAAGCGAATATAGCTCATCTGCTACGGTGGTTCTGATAAACTCCCAAGGAGAGAGGACTTTTCTTCACCATGTAGGGACTAATGCAAGTGTTAGTGAGGATGACTTGGATTTCAATGTAATTTCAAAAGCAAAGGTTCTTCACTGGGGTGGTAGTTCTATAACTCCCCGACTTGATGGGGAGCCGATTGGCAGAGTTTTTAAAAAGGCTCGTGAACTTGGAGTAAAAACTTCAATAGATACATGTTTTGATGGAAAAGGTGTCTGGCTACCTCACATAGAGCCCGCACTGCATTTTACCAATATAGTGTTTTCAAGTTGGGAGGAAGCTAAACATTATACGGGGAAAGATGAGCCTGAAGAAATAGCGGATTTTTACTTAAGTTATGGTGTTGAGGTCGCAGTAATAAAGCTTGGAGAGTTGGGTATATTTGTGAAGAGTGGAGAGGAAACAATTCGTCTGCCTGCATACAAGGTCCCTGTAGTAGATACTACTGGTGCTGGTGATGCTGCGTGTGGAGGCTTTTTGTATGGCTATGTTTACGGTTATTCCTTATTTGAGTGTGCTCGTTTGGCTAATGCGGTAGGTGCTTTGACTGTTCAAGTTATGGGGGGAGCGAACGGAGTTCAATCTCTTGACCAAGTTCTGAAATTCATAGAGGATAGAGATAAAGGAGTGAGAGAATGAATTTGAGATGTGGAGCTTGCATTGAAAAGGCTCCGGAAAATTTTGTAAAGAGGAAATTTTTTATCTTATCAATTGTATTGGTGTTTTTATGCGGTTTCCTTTTATTCAATAAACCCGTTTGGACGGAGGATAAAGGTACTAAACCTGCTCCAGAAGTTAAGAACCCACAGGACAAAAGAGAGCATGAGGGAAAAAGAGAAAATGTACCCTCCTTAAAGGAAGATGTTGGCACAGAAAGAAGTGTAAAAGACATGGGAAGTTCTGATAGTGTAAAGCAGATTCAGCCTCAGAAGAAAAGAATACCTGCTTTTTGGGTTTTATTGCCGGATAGGTAGATATTAGCATATATCAGGCGCATATCAAGAGTAAATATTGTAATTGTAAATGTTGAATTTGTTGTGAGGTTATTTCCCAATGGGCTTTTTGAGAGTCACTAAATTATTTTTAGTTACAGTTTTAGCCTCTACATTATTCCTTACTTTTGCAATTGATTTACACTCTGTGGAAGTAGATTTGAACTCAAATGGGAGCAAAAATGCGGTATCTAATGAGAGAGAATCAGAATCCAAGAAGGTAAAAAATGGTGTAAGAAAGAATTTTACTGTCCAAAAATCTAAAGAGGAAAAAGTTGCTCCCCAAGAAGGTTCCCAAACCACGAGTAAAGTGATAAAGAGATACCCTCTCCTTGAGAGGGTACGCGCTCCTATCTCTACTAAACCGTCTTTAAGTCCGATGGTAGATTTAAAGCCTCGCTCCCTAAAAGACGCGTTTTCTCAACCGTTGACGATTGGCTCTGAAGCAGAAGGCTTTGTCCCTCCGGATTGGAGACAGCCTTTCAAAGATATTCAGGCAGATAGGATGAGGAGAGAGTTAGAATCCGGGAAAACTGTATTAGAGGGAAGTGTGAGGTTAAAATTTGGAGAGTTGTTTTTCCGCTCTGATAAGTTTACTTATACTGAAGATATTGGAGAAATCATGGCTGAAGGTAATGTTTTAATTACTCAGAAAGAGGCGGAGTTAAAGGCAAATAGGATTATCTATACTACTCCAGGAGCTGAGGATATATCTAAATATCCCCAAATCTTCAAACCTGTAATGTCTGAAGAAGAAATAGCTAAAAAGAGATTGACGACAGGTAGGATCTATGCTGAACAATTGAGTATAAAAGACCCACTCCGTGATTTTTACGCTGGCGTTATAGACTTTAATCTGCTGAAAAATACGGGTTATCTTGAGGATGCGAAGGGGCAAATAGGTCCTTTCTATTTCCGTGCGGGTAGGTTGGAAATAAAAGGGCGGGATACATTCTCTGCTGAGGATGTATGGATTACTACCTGTGATAAGGATCCTCCTCATTACCGCATAAAAGTGAGGAGTTTGGAAGTAGAGGAGTCAAAGTTTAAGAAAGCAGAGTATCTCCGTCTCCAAGTAGGGAGAGTCACTACTCCTTTATTTCTTCCACTCTGGTTCGGGGAGGGAAGTGCTTTAGGTGGGTTTGATTTTGACATCGGGAGAGAGTCGGGTATTGGGGGTTACATAAATGTAGGGTATCAACATGAACTCGGGAGAAATGTTAGCCTTGGGCCGAGGATAATGCTTACTGAAGAGGAGGGAGTAGGATTTGGGGGAGATATATTATGGGATTTTATGGATGAGCCGACATCTTTTTTCTACAGAACAAAGGGTGAAGCTCAAGGACTTTATACCACCGAAGACAGAGGTTATATTCACATAAAACATAGGTTCGAGCCAAGTGATGATTTAATATTTATATCTCAATTGGAACACTGGAGTGACGAAGACTTTTATAAAGATTTCTTCTATAAGAAGTATCGAGATAGAACTGAACCGAGGACATTTCTGAATGTAACTTATAGACAGCCTGAATATATTCTAACAGGTACCGCCAGAATAGGAACTCATGGTTGGGTTCATGAAACGGAAAGGTTGCCAGAGTTTACATTTCACTGGCTTGAACATCCCTTAACAGAGAGTCTCTATCTATCTTTTGATACTTTCACGGGTTATAATCGGCGTGAAGTGTATGAATACGATGCTCTTAGGACAGTTAACATTCTAAGGCTAACATACGATTTAAGATCTTTGGGACCTATAAAGATTACTCCCTTCTCTGAGACCCAGGTTAATTGGTATTCTAAGAGTGTAAATGAAGATGAAGGTATAGGTGGAATTTCCCAAAAGGTTGGAGTTACTCTTCAGACTCGGTTGGTTAGGGTCTTTGGAAGTTTTCTTGACTTCTCGTCGGTAAAGCATGTGATTGTGCCCTCGCTTACACTATCATATAGAACTCCTTCGGCATATAACATAGAGGATAGATATTACTTCGACCCGCTCGATATAGTTTCTGGTCAGATGAGAATTGAATCAAAAATAGAAAATATTTTTTATGGTAAAGATGCTGAGAGTCAAGAGGTGTGGCAAATCGCAAGGATAACATTTTATCAAGGAAATGATTTTTGGAATGAATATCATAAGTCAGATGATTATGAGTTGGAGATAGATATAAGACCAAGGATATGGTATGGTTTACAATTAGTGGCTGAGAAACATGTAGGTGAAGATATCAAATGGTATGAGATATTGGATAATCATAGATTAGATTCGAGGTTGAGAGAGAAGGTGCAAGAATGGTTTTGGGATAAGAATGAGTATCCATTTAGTAGAAATTACGATTTAATTTTTGGTGACTATTCAAGAGTGTTGGGCCTATTTTATTTCGATAATACTATTATGGGCGGGAAATACAATGGGAGGATAGGGTATATGCTTGCTGAGACTGAAGATGATGTGTTCAATAAAGACATTCTCTATGGGTTAGGCTATAAGATTAGTGATAAGTGGTCAGTAGCATTCGAACATATATATGACCTTGAGAACGGGGATATGAGAAGACAAACTTACGAAATAAGGCGAAATCTACACTGTTGGGATTTAGGTATTAGGTGGACAGAAAGAGAAAGGGGAACTGATATTAGTGTCGAGTTTAGTTTAACTGCGTTCCCAGGTACAAGAATAAGATTTTAAGCAAGAATAAGATTTTAAGTGTCTTAATAAGTCTTCTCCATAAAGTTTCTGAAGAGAAATTAACTTGTCATTGGCTAAGGGGACCAAATATAAGTCGTGTGGTCCACTCATTGTCAATAGTCCAGGGATTCTCTCTGCATTCAAAGGTAGAATAAGTGGAGATAAGAAATAGGACAAACCAACACAACCAGAAAACTTTATTTTTTTTATACTTCTCAAGTATAGGAACAGTGCCCAATGCTAAAATAGGCATGCTTCCAGTATGCCACCTGAAGCCGTATGACATACCACCATAATTGTTTGTAGAGAAGATGTAGTAGATATTCAGAAATAGAAAGCAAACCCCTAAAGCGAAAAGAGCTATTTTTATATCTTTATGATAGGACCTCCAAATTTTTGGGATAAAGTTTAGTATGAATAGAATAAGAACAGGGTAAAGAAGAAATAAGCCTTTTGCTCCTACCATAATGTTTACTGCGTATAACCACTTAGGATGGTGTAAAGCATCTATGCCTATAGGATGTCGCCAATAGGAGTCTTCGAAAAGGAAGGGTTTATTGCTTATCTGCACAGGAAGTATGTTACCTGTAATGTGAAACATAACTGTAAAGTGTAAGGCTAATATAGGAAGAGCTCCTATAGGAACCCAGATTAGTTTTGAAAAACCGGTGAGCCACAAGGCGTATAAGAATCCGCCAACGACGAATATTGTGAGGGGTAAGTCTATAGTAAATACTAATGAGGCTAATATCCCACTCAAAAGGCCAAACAATATGGGGTTCTTACCTTGAATAATGTTCCAAAGGCAATATAGGTAGATTAAGAGTAAAGCTCCACCTGGCAAATGATTGGTGAAATGGCATGAAAATGCTGACCACTGAGTCCCAAAAGATAATAATACTATGGTCGCAGTTCTAACGAGAGGACTTCCCCCAGTTTTTTTTAGAAATAGCCAAGTGATTATGAGGGATATTACATATAGAGGGATGATTAGAGAGAATATGTAAAATCTAACAATGGATTTCAGGTGGTCAGGGTTGTCTAATGAAAAGCCTAATTTTCTCAGTAAAATATATTCTCCAGCCATTATAATAGAGAGCACAGGAGGTTTGCTCGAGATAATACCTTTTTTGCCTTTCACTTTGTCTATAGTCTTATCTTCAAAGGGATTAGGGGGTACTCCTGGGTAATCTCGGATGTAAAAAGTTCTGTGATGTGTCAATGCATAGACTGTAGCAAGTCTACTAATTACAGTTTCTCCCGCAAGCACAGTTTTAGTTCCTGAAAAAGCCCAAAGAATTGCTAAACCAATGACTAATAGATCTAATGAGTAGAAAAATACACTTCTTACCAAATCTCTATTCATTCTCTATGAAAGGATAAAAAATTATGAGGTTTAGAATATCCACGAACGAATTCGCTTGAAGAAGCCTTCTTTAGGTTTTTCAAGACTCTGCTCTTTTACTACCTCTTCCTCTCTGACTGCAACCCACTGATTGCCTTCATATTTTTCTGTTTTTTCTGGTATAAATGTAGAACCTATTTTAACCCATCTACCGTTTCTTAATTCATAAATCGAGGTTTCCGTACCTATACCTCTTATTAGGTTTTCATCCTCTTCAGCATCTCGGCGGTTTCTATGAAGCCGAGTGTAGTATAGAGTTTTATTTAACTTTACTCTTGCTATATAGGGTTTGGCTTTACTATCAGTTTCCTGTATCTCAATATTAGGGGTTTGTTCGTCATATACTGCATAGTTTTTCCAATAGTAAGGTCTTTTGCGGTAAATTCTATTTTTATCTGCGGTAGAGGCGGTCTTAATCTCATTTTCTATTATATTTCTTAACTCAGATATGTAGTCTTCCTTAGTGGGGACTTTGACTTGTAAAGATGATTTTTCTTGTTTCTGTCCTTGCTCAGATTTTCCGTTGCTCCAGGGAACATATTCTTTTAATGTTGCACAGGAAGAATAAAAGAGTAGAATAGGAACAGAAAAAGAGATTAAATAAATGTGTTTTTTCATCATATGCAATCCTTCTATATATCAGATTTTAATTCCCCTAATAGAGCAACAGATAACTTTCTTGGTTTTCCATCTATTACAACTTTTTTATCCTCGAGCCGAACTCTCGATGGTAATATTTGCACAACAAGAAACCTGTCTTGGACAATATCACCTTCGGTAACTATTTGTTCCTTTAATCCAAATGTTGGGTTGCTTAGATGTAATACTGCCTTTTTATTTTGATAATCGATTTGAGTTACTGTCATTTTGTATGCAGAGATTTCTTCCATTACTTTTCTATATAATTCTTGAATTTGTGGGTCATAGTCAATTTTCATAACTTCGGAAACTACCCTTGATGCTTCACCGTAATGGGCCGGGTCATAGATAGGATTTGTAAGTAGCGTATTCACATATACTATAAATCGGTTTCTTACCTCCGAGAGAATTCGTTTGTTTTCTTCAGTAGGGGCAATTTCACATGCATTAAGTGCTTCCTCTATAACTGTTTTCCAAGGGGCATTTTTCTCAAGTAGTATCATGGCTTTATTTTCTACATTTGGATATGAGGGCTGTTGAAGAAAAAGAACCTTAATCCGATTTATGGCTATAGGAACTATAAAGTAAGTCAGAATGCATAAAGTGACTAAAGCTGATATTGCTAAGATTATTTTTAGCGGGTCAAATACTTTTTCCCGCTGGTGTGAAGAATGGGATAGGGAGGTAGATTTATCTACCTGGCTTTCTTTTTTTCTCCACAGATTCCAAATTGAAGGAGGGGGCTCCTCATGGGGAGTGTCAAGAAGTTCTCTTCTAAATTCTTCAATTGCTTCTAAAACATCTTGGGAAACAAGACTTCCTTCTGCTGGAGTCTCTCCGCCTAAATCTTTTATTGTGAAGGTTTCCATTTCCTTTTTGGGTCTGCCTACTGTTTCTCCACAAAATCTGCATCTTATAGCCCAAACACTTATAGGCATTCTGCAGATTGGACAAAGCCTCATCTTATCTTTTGGGAGCTGAAGGTCCTCTTTTTCATTCATAAGATACAATCTTTCAGGCGTTTAAAGTATAATAAGATATAACCTGAGATAAATTAAAGTTGTCTTCTCTTGTAGCTCAATTCTGTGTGTATTTGAGCTCGGTTTTTTTCAGAACTAATAACGAATGCGTATGATGTTAGCTTTAGTTAAAAAAGTTATTACGGATTTTGATCTGATTTCTCCTGATGAAAAGGTGCTTGTTGCAGTCTCTGGAGGTGCGGATTCCGTAGCATTGCTATATGCTCTGTTTGATTTGGGATATAACCTTGAAGTTGCTCATTTTGATCATCAGACTCGCAAAGGCGAGAGCAAGAAAGATGCTGAATTTGTAAGAGATCTTGCAAAGAAATTGGGTTTACCTTTTCACTTGAAGTCAAAACCTGTGGAGGAGGAGGCCATTCAGTTGAAGCGCTCTTTTGAAGAATACGCTCGGGAGGTTCGTTATAAGTTTCTTTTTGAAACTGCTCGAGCTCGAAACTGTGAAGTGCTCGCAACAGGACATCACGCGGATGACCAAGTGGAAACGGTGTTGATGAGATTAATACGGGGAACTACCCCTTTAGGTCTTACTGGAATACCTATTGTAAGAGTCGAGGAAGGTATAAGGGTAATAAGGCCATTATACTATTGCACGAAGGGAATGATAGAGAATTGGCTTTCTGACAGAGGTATTGTATGGAGAGTTGATTCTTCAAATTATAAAATGGATTACTTCAGGAATAAGATTAGGAATTCTTTGATACCAGAGTTGAGGATATATAACCAGAAGATTAGAGAGGCGATATTACATCTTGTAGAATTACAACAATGTGAGAATGAGTTCATTTCAAAAGTTACTGAAGGAGCAATTCAACATATCTATGTAGACCGAAAAATTTCGAGAGTAAGATTTGCTGAGTATCATGAAGCAATTCGCAGAAGATGCTTGGCGATGATTCTTCAGAAGAGAGGGATAGAATGTACATACGATCGAATTATTTCTGCTTCAAAGTTTATACTCACAGGTGCTACTGGACAAAAGTTTGACTTGGGTCAAGGCATTTTACTTTACAATGGAAAAGAGTGGACCGAATTTATTCCCCAAGATAGTATCAAGAACTCATCACCTGCTATTCGATTGAAAGTTCCGGGTGTAACATGCGCTCTTGGTTACCACTTTAACGCTCGGATAGCTATGTTACCGGTAAATTATGATTGGAAATCTTATTGTAAGCCTTATTTACAAGTTTTTGATGCAGATGCTTTGGCAGACGGCGTTTGGGTTAGAACACGGGAAAATGGGGATAGGATTGTCCCCTTGGGAATGAATTCGCAAAAGAAGCTTAGCGACTACTTTATCGACTTGGGTGTGCCCTTACCAGAAAGGGAGAAAGTTCCTTTATTGTTTACTCAGAGAGGAATAATTTGGGTTGTGGGCTATATTCCGACAATGATAGGAGTGGTTACTCCATTTACCAGAAGAGTTCTTGAAATAGAGGTAGTTCCATGCAATTGCGAGAGCCACCATTAATTACTTATAATTCTATACAAAAAAGAGTGCAGGAATTAGCTTTTCAGATTTCCTCTGAAATAAGTTCTGATAATCTTCAAGTAATAATTGTTCTTAAAGGTGCGATGTTTTTTGCCTCGGACTTGCTTAAAAGTCTTCCACCGGTTTCTTCAGTGGACTTTTTTAAGGTGTGTAGTTATAGAGGGAATAGTAGTAGTGGGGAGATTGAAGTGCAGTACTTACCTACAGATAACATTTCTGGTAAAAAAGTATTATTGATAGAGGATATTCTTGATACTGGAAAGACTACCTCTTTTATTCTAAATTGGCTGTGTACCCAAGGACCGCAAATGATTCGTTTGTGTGTTCTCTTGAAGAAGATTAAATCTCAAACCGTTACCCATATAAATGCAGATTATGTAGGCTTTGAGGTTGAGGATAGATTCGTGGTCGGTTATGGGATGGACTTTAATAACATGTATAGAAACTTAAAGGATATATATGTATTGGAGTTTGATTAAGGGAGAATTATGAAACTTAAGTTTGGTATCAACACTGGTTTTGCAATTAACAGATTTGTGGAGCCTGATGATTGGGTTAGTATAGTAGCAGACGAGTTGGGATTAAATATGGTTCAATTTACTGCTGATTTGTTAAATCCTTGGTATCCTGATTATATAGTGAAAAAAGGGGTAGAGAAAATTAGGAATGAGTGCGATAAGAGAGGAGTAGAAATTGAAACTACATTTACATCTCAGTTCACACGAGTGAATCATCTATTGCATCCTAACGATGAGATAAGGAAAATTTGGATTGAGTGGTTTAAGAAGTTCTTTGAGATGTCCGTGACTCTTGGTGCTATAGGTGCTGGTAGTCATTTTGGAATAATGACCATCAGAGATTGGGAAAACGCGCAAATTAGAAGATTAAGGTTGGAAAAGGGCATTGAGGGATGGCAAGAACTTTCGGAATATGGTCATGAAATTGGGCTTAAGTTCCTTTTGTGGGAGCCAATGTCTGTTGGAAGAGAGATTGGAGAAACTATAACTTCAACGATGTTTATACAGTCTAATTGTGCGGAGGGTTTCGCTATCCCTATGAAAATTTGCTACGATGTTGACCATGGGGATATTACTTCTGAAAATCCGGATGATACAAATCCAGAGGTATGGATCAAGATTTTTAATAGAGATATTAGGGTTATACATCTTAAGCAGAGTCTGTTAGATAAAGGGGGACATTATCCATTCACTAAGGAATACAATGAGAGAGGAAAAATTAAACCGGAAAAGATCCTTTCGGTTATTAAAGAATCTCAATATGAAGAGTTATCTCTTGTATTGGAGATTAGTCACAGAGAAAGAAACCCCTATGATAAGATGGTGATTCAAGACTTAAAGAACTCTGTTGAGTTTTGGCGACCACATATTCAAAGTTTTGCTTCGTAGTATCGTAAACTGAGACAAATATTTAATAAATATTTAATTTTGATGTATCTTTTTAGTATTATTAAACCAGTATATTCGGAAGTGTGGAACCCATGACGACGCAGTTGCAAGGGCTGGAAATAATAGCAGATGTTATCAGGAAGAATTATGACCTTGGCGAGGTTGGTCTTCCTCGACCGGTAGAGGGTGCTCATCAACGCAGACATCGCAAGATGATAGTTGAAACTTCAAAAGGCACATTTTTAGCTAAGACCTACGCAAGAGAGTTGAAGGTTATAGACTCGTTGAATTTTCAGCATAGATTGTCAGACCACTTATTGGCTAATGGCTTACCTGTAGCAAGGATTCAGCGAGCAAAATCGGGTAAGGGATATGTAGAAGTAGATGACTGGATTCTCGAACTTCAAGAGTTTGTTAGGGGCGAGCCTATGGTTCTAACCCATAATACATTGGTTATTTCTGCTAAAGCTCTTGGTAAGTTTCATAAGGTTTGTTATGGCTTGCCTGCTCCTCCTCGCGATGTAAATATGTGGCGTTTTAGTGAGGTTCCCAAGGATGTATTCTTGCACTTTTATAACCTTGCTCGCCAGGAAAAGGATGAATCTACTCTTTTACCTCACTATAGGTACCTGGTAGAGTTTATCCAAAGATCAGTTCAAGAACTTTCTATAGAGAAAAGGTCTCTGTTCGAAGTAGGGTTAATCCATGGTGATTGGCACGGAGCAAATTTATTGTTTTCTGGTGAGAAGTTAGTGGCTATTATAGACCTTGAGTTTGCAGGCCTTGGTTGTTACCTTGAGGATATTTCATATGCGATGTCTAATCTGTGTATTCGGACAAGTGTAAATGAAGAGAAACTCAGAATGAGGACATTGCTTCTTCTCGAGCACTATGAGAAAAGGAGAGAACTTTCCTACGCGGAGTTAGTAGCACTATTCTACGCGGTGGGAGTAAAACATATAACCACTGTATCTTACCAATCTAAAAATAATCCAAATGTAGCTGGATATACTCCTTCACAGTGGATAGAGAGACTGGCTTTTCAATGCAGATGGTTGGAAGAACAATCAAAGAAGGCAAGATGGGGAGAGAAGTTATAGCATTTTTTGAAAAAGCAAAAGAACTTCGTCAAGTGTTTATTATCTGATTCTTGAGTTTTTTTCATTTTCCCACATATCAGAGTTTTCCCCCATATATTTTTTTAGTGGATAGGTAATTTCATTAAGTAGAGCGAGTATTTCTGGGTCTAACTTCATTTCTACAGAGTCGATGTTGTTTTTAAGCTGTTCTATTGATCTACATCCCACTATAATAGATGAAATTCCCCTTTGCCATATAAGCCATGCGATGCTTAAGGTAGACATAGGAATTTCAAGGTGCTCTGACAGGGCTTTGATTGCTTGGACAGTTTCCATTGTTAACATTTCACAACCGCTTTCGCCGTGGCGTGTTCCAGGCCTAATTTTAGAAAAATGTCTTGTTCTTCTCCTAAGCATTGGAATATCTTCGATTTTTTCCCATTTCCCAGTTAGTAGTCCTTGCATAAGTGGCATGTATACCAAGATACCAATTTTGTGCTTTATACAGCTTGGTATAATTTTATACTCTGGGGAACGGAATAGTAGATTGTAACCAATTTGGTTAGATACTGCTTTCCCACCCGATTCAATCCATTCTCGAAGATCCTCTTGCCCGAAATTAGATAGCCCTATATACCGAATTTTACCTTCTTTCTGAAGTTTTTCCATTACTAAGTAAACATCTGCAAAAGCGACTTCTCTCGGGGGCCAGTGAACTTGATATATATCTATATAGTCTGTGCCAAGCCTTCTAAGACTTTCTTCGCAGGAGTTTTTTAACTTAGATGGTTCGCAGTTTTGTGGACTTACTTTTGTTGCTATTAATATCTTTTCTCTGTTTTCTCTTCCTATGAATTTTCCTAATTTTTTCTCCGATTCTCCCGAACCGTACATTTCAGCGGTATCGAATAAATTTACACCCATATCTATAGCGAACTTTACCGCTTTTTCAGCTTCTTTTTCATCATTTTCTCCCCAAAAAGATGGGTCACCAATTTGCCAAGCTCCGAAAGAGATTGCTGAAACCCTGATCTCTGAATTTCCAAGGTAATTATATAGCATATTTATGCCTTTTTATGATGGGATTCTAAAAGTAGATTCCATAATCTCAGTTGCTTTGTTTGCAATATTGAGTAGACTATTAAGTTTGGTTTCTAACCTTGTAATTGTTTCTTTCTGTATTTGTTCTAAATGTTCTTCCTCTGCCAAAATTTTCTGGATTTGCTGGTGAAGGTTAATGTTAATTTCGTCAAAATGTTTCTTGATTTGTAAAGCTACCTCTTCTTTGTGCCTTTGCAAAGTTTCTTTTAGGTTTTCCTTGAGACCTTTTATAAGGATTTCTTCTATATATGCGCTTATTTTTTCAAGGAGTTTTTCTCTTCTGATTTCATCTCCTCCGAGTGCTCTGGAAGAGATGCCTATGATAGCACCTGAAATTGACCCTAAGATCCCCAATATTACAGCGGAGAGATGGGAATAATCCGGAACTGCCATGTTCAGGAAATCTGCCCACGAAAAAGAACTTAGAAAACCCTCGCCAATAATGGCACCTGTAAGCCCACCTAATATACCTCCTATTATAAAGAATAGGAAGTATGAAAGAGCCAAGCTTGCATCTATTGCTACAATTGCACCCCTTGTTAGTGATACCTTGGGTAAGTCTTTGAAAGAGAAGTTAAATCCTCGAGAATTGATTTCTCGAATGATATATGATTCGTTTTTCTCAAGGATACTGTTTATTTCAGCATCCACCTTCTGTAGGAATTTGTCAAGGGTGATTCCGAACTGTTCTTGAAGGGGAAGGTATTTATTCTTGCGAGCAATTTTAAGATTATCCCCGGTGCATAACCATTCTCTTATAGGTTTAAATATTTCATTTTCGATTGCCTGTCTTGAAAAGCATTTCTCAATAATACTGTCATAAGAATCATACTTTTCTCCGGCTACTTCCCCACCACCCGTAATTTTGTTAAGTTTATCCAAGAGATCGTTCAGGAACCTGGAGTACTCGTCTATTAGATCTTGGAGTCTTTTCCTCTCTTTTTTTAATCTCTCAAGTTTAGGGTTTTGTTGTGCCAGTTTTATTTTTACCTCTATTGGTTTTGCGAACTTGAGTGCTGTGTCTTTGATGAATCTGGAAACTGAAGATAATACAGCTCCTTCCCTATTTTCATGGTATAGGTAGTCGAAAAGTCTTTCTTTAAATTCATAGAATTTACTTCGTTGGATAAGGTAATCTGCGATTGCTTCTGCAGGGTTTGAAGAGTTTTCAATTTGTAATCTCAGTGTATATGGGATATGGATTTTTTCATTTTTGTCCAAGTCTTGGATTGTGATGGAACCTTTTCTCAATTGATTTGCAGAGAGTGCATATAGAGCGGAGACGAAAAATATCTCAGGATTTTCTACTATTCCATCTATACATCTGAATAAGTCCTTGGCTGGACCTCTTCTAAACTCAGGGTCTATCTCATCTGGATTAAGCTGATCACATTTGTTAATTACGAAGAATACTTTTCTTTGTCTTTCTTTCACTAATTTTATTATGAAATCTCTGTTATGTTCATTCCCGGCGTTTTGGCTGTCCAGTAGACATACTACGAGGTGGCAATTTGGGATTATATCCTCAGTAATTTTTCTGTGTGTCTCAGTAATGCTATGCACTCCGGGCGAGTCAACGAACGCTACATCTTCTTCTATCCCCGCTTCTGGCACAAGAACGATTACCTCTTCTACCTCTTCCCTTAGCGCTTTTAACTTTGGGAATTCTTCGTCCGCAGAGAGTGTAACTATTGCATTAAGGGTTCGATTAAGGTCCTCTGGATAGTTGTGCTGGTATTTAATAACCCAGTAGTTATGGGATGAATCTGGCTCTATGTTAGCTTCTATCCCTGCATAGTTGAGAAATTCCTTCAATACTTGAATTTTCTCAGGGTGTATAGGTTTTTGAGAGCGCAGAATTAACTGCATAGAGTTGCCTTTTAGTACATGAGTAACTTTTGCGGTACACTCCTCTAATACCATAGGAAGGTATGTATCGGTAAGAAAAGCATTTATAAGTGTAGTCTTGCCTACATTAAATTCACCCAAAAATACTACTCTGTATTTACCGTCCCTGAGTTCGTTCTTTTTGGCATAAATCTGATTTTTTATTGTTTCCAGTTCTCCTTCAAATTCTGGGTCGTCAGTGAATTTATTAAGGGAGTCTAATGCTTCGAAAGCCCATCTTCTACTCTCTTGGTGTTCTTTTATACCCATACTCTACTACTCCTAAATTTGAGTTATAAATAACTTTGCAAATGTTGATTATATAATTTGGCTTTTGTTAGTTCTCAATTTGAAAATTCATTCATAACATAGAAAACCATTTAATATTGATTGAAAAGAAATGTCGTTGGATTTTATTAAGCCTAATAACAAGTATTCTATTGCAGTTTTACAGTCTCCATAAAATTCATAAAAGTCAGCAAGGTTAGTATATGCTTCTATAATTTTTGGGTCTATAGCAATTGAATTTAGCCACATTACCAGAGCATCGGGATTCTCGTAATACCTCCATAGTATTGTGCCTAAGTTATTCAATACTTTCGGATGTTCACCACAGAATGGCAATGCATTAGTAAGTGTAAGATATGATTTTACTAAATCTCCTTTAAATAAGTATAAGTTGCTAAGTAGTACTAATGCTTCGCAGTTGTAAGTTTCCCGGGATAACAGATTTTTTAATGTAGTCTCTGCTTTTTGAGGATTGCCCATTTTTATGTGTAAGTTTGCTAAGTTAATGTAAGCAAGCGAATAATTCGGATTTAGTCGTATAGATTCTATATAAGCGGTTAATGCAGAAGTGTAGTTACCGAGTTCCGCATAGATCCACCCTATATTATTCCAACACACTTCTGAAGTAGGGTTTATTTTCAAACATATTTTGTAATGTTTGATAGCTGAATTGTAATCTGATAATGATTCGTAAAGTTTCGCAAGTTGAAAATGGGCATAGAAATTATAAGGTTGGTGAGATACCACTATCTCAAGATGTCTTCTGGCATCAATGTAATCGTGTTTCAATGCGAAGATCCTCGCTATATTAGAATGGGCTAAAGTGTAGTGAAAGTTATTCACAATTGCGTTAGCATAATACTTTTGTGCTTTGCTGATGTCCCCGATTCGTTCAAACAGATATCCCAGTGCGTTTAACTCTTCTGAAGTGTTCAGTTTCCTCTGGAAGTTATCTGTTAGAATAAATATTGCCTCTGTAGGTCTCCCAATTTTTTCCGTGGCTATTGCATAATTTATCTTTGCGAAGATATTCTCCGGGTCGTATTTTAATGACATTTTGAATTCTTCCACTGCGCGATTGTAGTTTTGACATAGCAAAGCAGAAGTTCCTTGGCGGAAATGCCATACTGATTTTGAAGGTTGATAGCCTGTAAAGTTGATATTTGTTATTAAAGCGGAAACAATTAATAGTGCGGATTGAATCGTTATGGAACTTATCCGCTTTTCAGATAAATTTCTCCATAGTTCGGAAATGAACCATAAGTCCACAATTAATATGAAAGGAATTATAGGCATTCTATACCTTCCCGCTACAAAAAATGGCAATACCGATAAAAAATAGGTGATTGTTACTAAAACAGATAGGCTTACTATAAATGGTAGTTGAGCTGAGAAATTCCTTTTGAGAATAACTGAAAATAGAATGTAAACAATAGAAGCAAAAAAGATTGAGGAAAAAATGGAGAACTTTGGAAGTTTTGAAAGGATTTTTGAATTTTCTCTGTCTAATTCAGGAACAGTATCATTGGTTATTTCTATTGGTCCCCAAAAAAGGAGGACTTTTTTCAGTGTAAGCTTTAGCCAACTTTTAGGATTAGAGACGATATTTGAAATAGATTTTCGGTAGAAGAATCTATTAGCTTCGGAGAAAGAGATGTAATCTTTTCCGAGGTCTTTTGCTAATCCCCTTACTATTGATGGATAGTCGAAACACGACCACTCGGTAGTTCCTATCCATCTCTGAAGTTCGGGTATGCGAGGTTCAGCACCGTTAGAGTCGGGATGATTGCCTACATAGAAGTTAAGTCCGCCGTATGAAGATACAAAAACAAAATCTTGTGCGACTATGTAGTTTCTTATGAAGCTGGGTATTAAGGGAAGGGAAATACAACATAACAGTAGGAATGAAGTAGCGATTATTTTCTTAATTTTCTTTGCCGTTTTCTCTTTTGCAAGCAAGATGTAATATAGCGATACAAGTAGAATTGCATTAGGTCTGAACAGAATGATAATTCCCAAAACTATCCCAGAGAAAGAAAGATATAATATGTCGTAACTTTTTTCTCTCCATTTTAAGAGCAGGATTAACCATATTAAGATAAAGAAGATTACATATACAGGGTAGCTGAGTAGAGATTCAAAGTATATATTTCCCCAATAGGTGGCGAATACAAAAGTCCCCAGAATTGCTATTACTCTATTTTTTAAATATTTATGAAGTATCCACCATATGAGGAGAATGTTTATTAAGCCTAATATATACTGAATGATTCTCGGTGTGATAGGGTTAACGCCGAATACAAAATATGTTACTGCTAAAATATATGGATATCCGGGAGGTCTACCGTGTGGTGTATATCTTATTTCGGGATCGTTGACTGTAGCGGGCAGATCCCAGTCTCCAGTGGCAATTCCTTTTGCCCAGTAGTGGTTATATAATGGGTCATACAATGGGCACTGAAACCACGGTTCTTTCGAGATTTCATGAAGGTAGGCTATTCTTAAGGATAGACCTACGATTAGGATAATTATTAAAAATATCCAAGATAGTGTTTTTCTATGAGCTTTATTTTCCGTTGATGACATTTTCTTTGCGTATGTTGAATTTACAGCCCTTTTACTGGACGAGGTCTGACTCTACAAATCCCCCTGGAACTATTAATTTACCTGTGCCATAAGATAAACCTACAATGCCGATTGCACTTGAATCTACAGTGAGATAATTAAGCGTAATTTTTCCCATAAAGTATATCTCTACCTGAAAACTGTTATTTTTTTGTGGGTCTGCTGATGTGGGCACTTCTAAATATGTAATAACGATTTTATTCTGTTGTTTTCTTAGATATACTTTCCCTCCTTTAGAAACATCCACGGGAAACGCTGTTATGTTAGGAGTAGAAAAGTGGTAGGAAATCATTCTATCCCAGGTCTCTGCATTTTTATTACGGGTATTTTGTAGAACTTTCGAATTGGCGCCACAAGGAATCAGTACTTCAGTGGGTTGAGGGGATTTTTTAGGTTCACCGATACCTATCCACCCGTAGCCTGATATGTATAGTTTTTTGTATCCTTTGTCATAAAAATTTATGGTTTGTGTCTCTTCAAGGGTATACTCATATATATTCTCTTGAGTGAAGGATATTCTTTCTTCTTCGGAAAATTCATTTGGGAACTCAGTAATCTCTTTTACATCTAGTCCGTAAAAGCTTATGCTCTTGTTAGGAGAAAATATAAGGGATTTGTTTGAAAGGTCTACATCTCCTTCAAATATCTCAGTATAGTAATTGGGAGCGGTGGTTGCAATTACCTTTTCATTTTGGAAATATGAAGATACTACTATTTCAGCAGTGGCATAAGTTGGGTATTCATCTTTCTTGATTTGTGGGAAGTTTCTATTTAGGTAAACTTGAACTTTTACTCTGTCATCTTTTCCTAAGATTCCCTCGGTAGGTGTTAGTTCAATCCAAGGAGTGCTAGTTTTCACAGAAAATGCGATTTTACGGTCATAGAGTGGTTTTTGGTAGATCTCAATGAATTTCAAGTCTTCTCCCTCGCTGAAGTGGAGAGTCTTTGGTGTAACCTCCATAGGCTTTAGACAACCACCTATAAAAGGAAGCGAAATTACAAAGCTAATAATCGAAAAGATAATAAATAACTCAAATGTATCATTTTGGTTGAATGGTGTTGATTCATTCATAGAATTATTAAGTCCTGATTCGTTTTTCTTTATTTTTGTCTATGTCAATCAAAGATTACAAATTTTTCTTTTGTCAGTAATACCTTGTAGAGAAAATCCATTTGGCGTAAAGATAGCTGGTAGTCAAAATCTGTTATGGCTGATATAGCATCTACGGGTACTATTACATTGTAGTTATGTAGTTTTGCACTGGATACTGTATGGAGCACACAAATGTTTGCTACAGTTCCAGTAATTACGAGATTTTTAATTCCATGTGTTCTAAGAACATGGTCCAGTGGTGTACCAAAAAATGCGTCATATCTGAGTTTTTCTATTATCATGTCATTTGTTTCGGGTTTGAGTTCATCTATAATTTCCCATCCCCACTCACCTTTAATAACATGTTTCCCCCATATTGGGAACTCTACAGGGTCATCTTGATAATGGGTATCCTTTGTGTAAATTATCTTAGCATTCTTCTCCCTTGCTTTAATCAGTAGATTTTTTATCGGCTGAATAATTGTTGTAGAGTTTGGGCAAAATAAAACTCCATTAGGATGAGCAAAGTCGTTCTGCATATCCACTACTATTAAAGAAGAAGTATTTCCTTTCAGCTCTATTAACTCTTCCTTAATTGTAAATAAGTTGCTCACCGCCTTTACCCTCCAAAGTTAAGAATTATATGGTAATAAATTATACATCGGAGGGCAATTCAGAAATAAATAGAAAATTAACTGCTTCCCTTTCTGAGGGATGGAATTAATTTGAAGGATGAAATTAGGATGTAGATGTAATTGATAAATTTAGCGGGGTTTACCGATTTCCATTGCTTTGGGAACTTCAATTAGTTTACCTGTTCTAACATCATATATAAAGCCATAAATTGGGATGTAAGGTGGTACTAACGGGTGATACCTCAGTCTTGATACATCATCTACTACGCTCTGCTCAAGATTAGCAAATGTAAGCCAGTTGATAAATTTACCTTCGATGGAACCACCTTTAGCGTTGGGATTTCTCCAGTTTTTACCGTCAAACTCAGATGTATCGAGTGTCTCAAACAGTAGATTACCCATTATCTCGTTCGTAAATAGTTGCATACCACAATCAGTGTGATGGATGACAAACCATTCCTGAGTTCCAAGTAATTTATGAGATATAACGAGAGACCTTATTGCGTCGTCACTTGCACGACCACCTGCATTTCTTATCACATGTGCATCTCCTTCGTTTAGTCCAGCGAATTTAGCAGGATCAAGTCTTGCATCCATGCAAGTTAGGATTGCAAACTTTCTCGCAGGAGGTAAAGAAAGTGACCCCTTAGTAAAATTTTCTGAATATTTTTTATTTGATGCAAGAACTTCTTTTAATGTATTGCTCATTTTGAAAGCCTCCTATTTATTTTCAGTAAATTAACAAAGCGTGAGAATAAATTATTTCTGAGGTGAGCAGATTTTATAGTTATATCTGTCTGTTATATTCTGTTATATATAGAGTGGATGTATAATTTATAATTACTGATGCTATGGCGATATAAATCCTGTCTAAAAAGAGGGTTAGCAAGTATGATTTTAGCAATTACATTAATAGCCGGGATAGTATTTTTGATAGCATATTTTACCTATGGTGGTTATTTAAGCAAGAAGTTTAACCTTGATAAGAGGGCCAAAACTCCTGCTGAAGAGCTCTATGACGGAATAGACTATTGCCCTGCACACCCTGCGGTGTTATTAGGGCATCACTTTGCATCTATAGCGGGTGCGGGTCCTATAGTTGGACCGATAGCAGCAGGGGGACTGTTTGGATGGCTACCAGTATATTTATGGGTTGTGGTGGGCTCTGTGTTTGCAGGAGGTGTTCATGATTTTGGCTCGATCGTGGCTTCGGTAAGGCATAAAGGGCTTTCAATCGGTGAAGTTGTAGGGAATTGGGTGAGTGAACGAGCTAAGATTCTATTCTTATGTTTTACCTGGTTAGCTTTAATTTTAGTTATCGCAGTATTTTTACAATTGTCGGCTGATACTTTTGCTCAGGACTCTGCAGTTGCCTTTTCAGGTACACTTTACATTTTTCTTGCTTTAATTTTCGGATTGGTGGTTTACAGATTTCAGTTTTCTTTGCTGTATTCTTCATTAGTAGCGATACCTATAGTTCTTCTTGCCGTCTATTTTGGTAAGAATGAAATTATCCAGAGAAGTTTTAGTCTGTCTATGGAGAGTTGGAGGATTATTTTGAGTATCTATATCCTTCTGGCTTCAGTACTGCCTGTTTGGCTTCTACTCCAACCGAGGGATTATCTTGCGTCCTTCCTTTTGTATTTTTCAGTAATCGTTGGAGCTATTGGGATACTCTTGGGAGGTGCTTCTTTCGAAGTGAAACTTCCTGTGTTTACTACATTCTTTCCTGACAAACTTACATATTTGTGGCCTGTTCTCTTCGTCACGGTTGCTTGTGGAGCAGTCTCAGGTTTTCACTGTATGGTGGCGAGTGGGACTACCTCAAAACAACTTCGTTGTGAGACTGATGCAAAGGTTATTGGGTATGGGGGAATGCTATTGGAGGGTTTTGTAGCTATAGTAGCCTTGAGCTGTGTCATGCTTGCTGGGTCGGTTCCTAAAGAAGGACCTTTAGTAGTGTTTGGTGAGGGCTTCGCTAAGTTTGCGGGGCTACTCAATATAAACCCAGATTTAGGGAAATCGATGGGACTGCTTGCTGTTAACTCATTTATTCTTACAACACTTGACACAGCCACAAGATTGGCAAGGTATCAACTCCAGGAGTTATCTCGAATGAGAATGGACAGATTTACCGCAACAATAATAAGTGTAGCGTGTGCACTTGCTTTGGTATATTTTAGAACTGGTAACGAGCCTGCTTGGAAATTGATTTGGCCCATATTTGGAGCATCTAATCAACTTGTGGCGGGTATTGCTCTTCTGGGTATTATGGTTTGGGTAGCGAAGGGGCTGAAAAAAGGTTATTTGTTTGTAATGATACCGATGGTATTTATGATAGTTACTACTATAGGTGCTCTATCTATTTTAGGGTATTCTAATTTTATCTCTCATCGATATTTACTCGTTTTCATATCTGCTACTCTTGCTTTTTTAGCTCTCCTTTTAATATATGAAGTTGCCAAGGTGTTTAGAAAGGTGGGAAGGAGTTAATGAATCTTTCTCATTAATTGGAGGTGTGGAATTAGGTAAAAATTAAATTAGCGGATTAGTTTACACATAGAAGAGCGAGAGACTGCAGTTGCTCTCCTATAGTTTGGGGGTTGTTTACTTTTTCTACAGTACTTCTTGCTTCTTTACCCAGTTTTTCCCGAAGTTCAGGTTCTCTTAAAAGTGTTATTAGTGCCTTAGCGAATTCTTTTTCATCGTCATTTTCAACTATAAGTCCGTTGACGCCATTTTTTATTCCATAGGCAGAGCCTTTGCAACAGACAATAGGTTTTGCACAAGCCATTGCATTTAGGATTTTTATAGGGTACCCTGACCACGATACTCGCGGTATCGCTATTATCGAATCATCAGCAAGCAATCTTTTAAGTGAGTCAATATTCTTAACTGGAATTGTCTCGACGCCATCTATTTTCACTTCTTCGTGAGTTCCGATTATCAACCGTGATTCTTTTATTTCATTTTTTACTCTGTGAAAAGCTTTCAATAGCAACTTGATGTTTTGATACTTATCGAGGTTTCCTGTGTATATAATAGGAGGTATCTTATCCTTGTTTACTTTTGATACAGCAAATTCGGATACATCTATAGGAGGAGGGATGACTTTTACTTTAGATTTTTTACACCCTCTTAGAATTAAGTGTGCTGCAAGTTTTTCGTGAGGCACTACAATAAAATCAGCTTTTTTTGGAAGAGTTTTATCAAGGATATCACCTATTGTTCTTAAAGAGTTAGGAAAGCGATTGAAGTAATATGGCAATTCATCACTCATTGCGTTATGGGCGTGATATATGATTGGTCTAAAGCCAGAAATTAAAGATATTAGTAGGCCTTCATAATTGTGTGCAAAAATAACTTGAATATCGTGAGTTTTGCATACATCTTTGAGAGTTTTTATCATCATTAAATCTAAGAAGACCTTTTTAATAGATGGTCCGGATGAGGTTCTGTGATAACTTAGTGGATTTGGGGCACGATGTATGTAGATATCTTCATTTGTGGCACCTGTCCCATAACCATAGACGATTAGATGTATTTCATTCCCCAATCTTTTTAAGGCGAGAGCATTTTCTTTGATAAAAATTTGTGACCCCTGAGGAACGGGGTATGGACATCCCGCCACTAAACCGACCTTTAGATTCATTGCCAATAACCCAGTTCTTTCATTTGTCTTAAAATTAACCACTCTTCATAGGGCGAAAGTGATTCCTCTTCCTGTAAGAGTTCCTGGTACTCGTTATCGATGATAATTTCTCCCATTAATGGTTTTCCATCAAGTGGTGGGACGGGAATCTTTAGAATACTTGCTATAGTGGGCGCGATGTCTGTTATCTTAACTTCTGTGGCATCTACTTTTTCTGAGATAAATAATATTCCTTCAGGATGATGCTGACCATTTAATCCTTTTCCCCTTGCACCGAAATATCTATTGGGTGTTATCTCTTCAAATATAGGTCCACCTCTTGCTCTTAAAACCGATGCTCTCGAACGGTTTTCTCCTGACAATTCCAGAATTATATCAGGAGCATTGTCAACATAGGGCCCTGCATAGATTGACTCGCGGAAATGAGCATTTTTCACATAAGGTATTGAAATTAATTCTTTACACAAATGAGAAACAAATTCATAATAATCTTCTTCGGGCACAATTCCCATAGGTTCTCTATTTTTCAAGTTTATTCTTATCGAAGGGAAATAGTCGAGTTCTTCCGAATACGCTACAGTTCTATTCCAGTCTATTCCAGAAAATCTTATTATGCTTTCTAATTTTTCAGCGTAATGTTTATAGGAATAGAAGATTTTACTTGCCACTGCAGGGGAAAAAAAACGAAGTAAAGCATCCCTGATCTTGATAGAAAAGTCATTTGTAGAAGAGTATTTTAAATATCCTTTGTATAAGAGCCAGTTGTTTATGTGGACTGCAATCTTATCTGCAGGTTGAAAGCCGTGGTCTGAAACTACTAAAAAAATGACATCTTTTTTCTCTGTTATTTTTAGAATTTTTGCAAGGATTTCATCGAGTTTTTTATATATGAGGGGTATTGCATCTTTATAGTTACTTTTTATATATCTTGGGGAAGATTCGTCCCAAAACATCCAGTAATGATGGCTTACTGTATCTGATTCGTTGAATACTGTAATAAAAAGATCCCAATCACACCTCTCTAAAAGTTGTAGCACGATTTCTTCTTTTTCGTTTAATCTTTTTAGTAAATTTAATATAGTTTCATCGTGCCAATGCTTTCTTTTCACTGATTCGTTGATGTTTCCATAAGACCACTTTTTTACAGTTTGGTAAAGGTCTCTGGGATGGACTCTTTCAGGAGTCATCTTACCTGAGAGAGGGGAATCAAATCCTGCTACCATTATTCCGCTGATATTCTCAGGCGGATATGTTCCTGGGACGCCAATAACTATGCTATTGCTTCCATATTTAGTTAACCAATTCCAAACTGCTGAGAATTTTCTATATGTGCTGTTGGTAAACTTGAGAGAATAGGTTCCACTAACTAAGTGAGCGAAATCAAAGTAGCCATGTTTTCCTGGATTTACTCCAGTGAAACAAGATGTCCATGCAGGAATGGTTGCAGGAGGAGTAGTGGATTTTAGATTGGTGTAGGAACCTACCTGAGTTAAGTATTTGAGAGTTGGGAGGTAGCCTTTAGTTATGCCTTCTTCTACTACTTGTCTTGTTCCTCCATCCCAACCTATTACTACCACCTTCTTATTCATAGGCTTAAATTACTTGCTTAATATTAGAGTGAAAAGATTGAATTGAAAAGCAAGAGGACCTTAGTAGAATCTCAAAATTAAAGGTGCAAGAACCCAAGCCCATCCACCTATTCCTATGCTAGCTACTATGCCCAAGAATGCGAGCCATAGTATAAAATGGTTGAGAATCATAAGGGCAAAAGATGCACTAAAGGACATATCCCTTTTTACAGTTAACCACCATGCGCCCAAAATCCACCCAATAACGGGGAAAATGTTTAAAAAAGTCAGGAGTATAATGTCGAAAAACCAGTTTATTATTGACGAGGCTGGGGTATCTCCAAATGGTTGTTCTCTAAGTGCTTGTATTGAAGACCAGTATAGAGATTGAATAAGTAGAGGCCAAATAATAGAAATAGAAATTACACTACTAAAGCTAACAGATATCCAGTCTTTGTTGATGCCAGTCATTAGTCCCCACCAACCTATTACTGGCATTATGAGAGTCAGAGTGAATGACATTACCCATAGAACTTTTTTAGTGTATTTCCACAACACTGATGGAGGTTTTACACTTTCTTGTTCGCCTGGTAGAGCTTGGGGTATGGAACGAGCTTCTTCTGCCCATTTCATTATTTTTTCTTTTAATACCTTGGCTTTCTCATCCTTGTATCTCGCTAAAAGTTCGTCGCACAATAGCATTGCATCTGCCACATGCCCAAGTTTGGCGAGACACATAGCCCTACCATAAGCTACCCTTTTCTCCCCTGGGTTTTCTTGTTCAAGTTCATTAAGGAGTTTTAGTGCCTCGAAGTATTTTTCTTCTTCAAACAATCTCTCGGCTTCTTTCAGTTTTTCTTTACTTGATAACATTAAGCATTTTCCCCTTTAGCTGTTGTGTCATCCTTTATTAATAGGGAAGTTGTTGAGTACTTTTTCTATCAACTCTTTACTTTCTTTTTCAATAGAAGGATATTTAGATTTTGACATTCGCTCTAATTCTATAAGGAATTCATTGACAGATTTATTAAGTTTCTCCAATTCTGCTTGGGTTTTGTCTAATGGTTTAGGTAAGCTTTGTGATTTAAGGATAAGGGGCGTGATTTCTAAATTATTAGTATAGGCATATGCTTGTATAACCGAATCTTTCTTTAGCACATCTGAGTACTCGTTGTAAAGATAGCTATAGAAATATGGAAGTGCTTCAAGTAATATTTCTGGTTTTTCGTTTAACCTTTTGGTTATTGTTGTAAGCATTTTAAGAATCTCACTTTTGCGAGTTTCTGCTAAATTTTTAAAGTGTATTGAAAATAAGGACTGTTGTGGAAGAGTAGAGTTAAGTTGCTTAATTAAGAACAGCCTAATTATTTTTTCCTCTTGTTCCGCTGTGATAGCGTTGATTAAAAAGTCTACTTCTGATGACTTCTCGACAAAAAGACAGTAATACTCTAATACCAGGGATAAGTTTTCAAAAGACTTCCCCAGTATTTCTTGTTCTGTCCAGTTGTTTTTTTTGCCTTCTTCTTTTGCGGAGTCAACAGCTTCTCTACAAGCTCTTAGGAATTCATTAGGCTTGAGTTCCCTGAATAAATCGAAAGGGAACTTTTTAGGTGAAATTCGTTGGGGAGAGATTGAATCTCTTAATAAGTTTCCTTCGTCGTGTAACTCTTTTATGTATAGCCAATAGTTAGTTATGGTTTTGGATGAAGGACTTGCTTGTTGGCTTTGGGTAGATATAAACTGCATCGCCTCTGCAAATGATAAGAAGTTGTAGAAAAAAAATAGAACTACACAGAATAAAAAATTTGTGTGTCTCTTTAATGTATTTCTTTTGCTTACATCATAAGTGTTTTTTATTACAGAAAAAAACATTTTTACTTTTTATGTAGATTAGAAGTTTATGTTGAGAATATTTTAATATAGTGTGACTTTAATTTGATAATCAACTTTGTTCCTAAATTTTGTAATGAAAGGATTAATTATGAAGAAAATATGTTGTTTATTCGGAATGTTATTGTTATTGGTTTTTATTACAGACTTTGCTGGGGCTCAAGGTCTTTTTACCCCATCTTTACCGAGTGGACTGAAGGTTTACCCTCCTGATAGATATTTTCAGGTAATCCCGCGGATAGTTCCGGCTGATAAGGAGAGCACGATTAAGATAATCTCGCGCTTCGAACATTTTCCGAAGCCTTTTCATTCTTATAAAGTGACTTATACCCCTGTGGGGAAGTATGTAGAGAAGAGTGGATGGGTTAAGCCTGTTGCTGAAGATATTATTCCGGAAAACAATACTTTTGTGTTTACAAAGTTTTTTGAATATGAGCAGGAACACACCATAAAGTTGGAAGAGATAACACCCGATAATAAAGTAAAAGAGATAGGTGTATTCCACATTTATTCGCTGAAGCCAGATTTATTTTCGCTTCGCCCGTATAAGGGTGATTTTCATATGCATAGTTTTCGTTCAGATGGAAGGGAATCACCTGGGTATGTTGCAGGGGCATGCAGAAGAGCAGGATTAGATTTTATGGGACTATCCGACCATAGAAATTACTCCGCTTCCTTGGAGGCAATTAAACTTTTCGAGGGCTTACCAATCGATTTGAAAATCTATCCCTCTGAAGAGGTACATCCCCCAGACAATCCAGTGCATTTTATTAGCTTTGGTGCTCGAGAAGGTATAACAGAATTATATAAGGACGATGAGACAAAGTATAGAGAAGAAGTAAAAGCAATAATGGAAAGTGTTGGGGAGCTACCTTATGGTGTAGATAGATTTCACTATGCTTCATGTATATGGACTTTTGAGAAGATTAGAGAAAGAGGGGGACTTGGAGTATTTGCCCATCCCTATTGGAGACCGAGTAATACTAATTATATTCCTTATGCACTGGTCGACTATCTTTTCGAGACAAAAATTTTTGATGCTGTTGAACTTATTAGTGGATTCGGTTGGGATGAACTTCAACAAGTTGATGTTAATAATCTTCAATTAAGTAAGTATATAGAGATGAAGGCTAAGGGGTATAAAGTGCCTGTAGTCGGAATTAGTGATAGTCACGGATGTGAGATTCATGATATGTTCGGACGATATTATACTATCTGTTTCTCAAAAAGTTTAGAACTTAATGAATTGATTAACGCTATAAAAGAAGAGATGAGTGTAGCTGTAGAGACTCCGGCTGGGCAACTTCCGAGAGCTTTTGGGGTGCATAGGTTAGTTATGTATAGCCACTTCTTACTCAGGTATGTGTTTCCTATTCACGACGAAATGTGTTTTGAAGAAGGAAGATTGATGATCGAATACGCGGGGGGAAATAAGGATGTTGTAAAGCAGTTAGGTTTGCTAAAGGGACAGGTAGAAAGGTTCTATTCTCAAGTATGGGCAAAGGAATAATTCCGTGTATAGTTATTTCGAAAATTTTATAGGAGGAATAAAGAATGTATGTTGGAATGTTAACTGCACCGCTTCAGTCGAAGAACATATTCGAGCTAATAGATTTTGCTGAAATTGCTAACATTAAGGGGTTAGAAGTTTCAACCTATCCTGGAAGTAAGCATTTGGATCCATTAAGAACAGAATATAGGCTCGTAAAGGAGATAAGGAGTAAATTAGAAGAGAAAGGTAGGCTAATTTCATCATTAGCGTATTATGATTGTGGTATAACTGAACCGAAGAAAAGCAGGAAAGTCCAGGAAATTGCTTCGAAAGTAATTGACCTGGCAAATTCGTTAGGTGTAGAAGTTGTGTGTATGCTGAGTGGGTTTCCAATTAGAGGGTTGAGTAAGATTCAAACTATAAGGGATTATCTGCCTGGATGTTTTAATCCTATTGTTAAATATGCCAGAAAAAAAAGAGTAAAAATCGCTATTGAGAATTGGTATATGACAAATCTGCAGGGGTTGGATACTTTTGAGGAGATGTTCAAGGTTATTCCAGATGAGAATTTCGGGCTTAATTTTGATCCTTCGCATCTTGTTCATCAGGAGTGTGATTATCTATTAGCAGTGAAATCGTTTAGAGATAGGATATTCCATACCCACGCTAAGGATACTTACATAGATGAAGATTTAAAGAAAAAGGTGGGTGTTTATTCGGAAGGCTGGTGGAGATATGTGCTACCTGGATTTGGGATTGTCAGGTGGGGGGAGTACATAAGTTGTCTTAAACACTGTGGATATGATGGGGTACTTAGCATCGAACACGAAGATTCATCCCAGCCTCTGGAAGAGGGATTCCTTAAAGCAGCTTGGTTTTTAGAGCCTTATTGCTGATCAAAAGAATCTACAAAGTCTTAATATGGAAAATATTAGAAGAGTGGTAGAAGAAAAAGAATCTCCTACGATGGGAGAAAGGGAGGATGAATTCTCTCTACAGAGAAAGGAGTTATGGGAGAAAAGAATAGAGTTAGAGAAAGAGTGGAATTTGTATGAGGGTGAAGAAGAAGATTGGATTAATATAGGGGTATGGATAAAAACAAGAATTCTTGAAGCTCTACTAAAGCTAACCGGTTTCTACAATAGGGGATTGAGGAATGCTTCGAATGTTCAGCTGAGAAGGTTGAGATTCATTTTCCCAAATTTGCCTCAGGAATTGCATGGTTTCAAAATTTTGTTTGCTACAGACTTACATCTTTCAAAAAAGCACTTAGGATGGTATATTTCAGTGGAAAGTCTACTAAAAAATTTTAAAGAAGAGGTAGATTTGATATTACTTGGCGGAGATTATCGCTTTGGATATTTTGGGGAGGAAAATTTTGTAGTTCCTTTGATAAGAGATATGCTGGCTTCGATAAATTCGAGGTATGGTGTGTATGGAGTAATGGGGAATCACGATGTCAGCAATGTGAAGGATCAATTCGAAAGGTCTGGCATAAAGATCCTTGTGAACGAGGGATTAGAATTAGAACATAATTCAGCTAAGATATGGCTTGGAGGAGTAGATGATCCCCATGGTTTTAAATCGAGTGATGTTTCTCTTTCTCTATTAGGGAGGTCGGAAAATACTTTCACTATTCTATTGTCGCATTCACCGGATGTTTTTGAAGAGAGTGCACTATGGAATGTAGATTTGTTATTATGCGGTCACACTCATGGGGGACAGATTGCTTTTCCACTAATAGGCCCGGTTTACTTTAACACGAAGGCTCCGAGGAAATACGGCTATGGCAAATGGAATTACCTTAAGATGCAGGGGTACACCTCTTCAGGAGTAGGCACAACAGATGTCCCTGTCAGATTTTACACAGTACCTGAAATCGTAATTATAACCCTTTTTAGAATGCCTTTTGAAGATGACTTAACACTTGTGTTAAAGGGTAAAAAAAGTTGACAAATAAGATATAAATGTGATAGGATAGCGCTGATTAAGTTTTTAGAAAAAAATTGGAAGGGTTGATTTTTGTTTAAATTTGTGGTATAAATTATTAAACTTTTGAAAGATAAAGATTAAGAAAGTGAGTAAGAAGAATTGACCAATAAACGAAATTCAAGATTAAACATAAGGAGATTTGAAATGAAAAGAGGGTTGAGTTTATTAGTAGGTGTAACATCACTGATACTGGTTGTAATGGTTTCAGGATGTGCACCTAAAATCGGGGTAGATCCAAAATCAATTGATTTTGGAGATAATCAAACAGAAGCCAAGATAAAAGTTTGGAATGATAGAGCTTTAACTTTGTTTAGGTTAAACTTTAAAGTAGATTCTGTGGATGACTGGGTAGTTGGAATTCTTCCTTATGAAGAAGTCAGTAAAAATAGAAAAGATAAAAAAGAGATCAAAGTTATAGTGGCACGGGAAGGTTTGGCGCCAGGTAAACATAAGGGTAAAATAGTTGTTTCAAGAATAGATGAGAAAACTGGAAAAAAAGTTGAGCCGGTTGATATTCCAACTTCTATAATAGCTTTGGCTGATGATCCTAACGAGTTAATTATGCCTCCCATGGAGGGTTTATTATCTTCGTTGGGGTTAGATATTAATAATAAGGAACAAATATTAGCTAATATTGCCCTAATTGAGAAAGCTCTGTTAGAGGTATATGGATTTAGGGTATCAGTCCAAGTTATAGAGAAGTGCAGTGGTCAACCAGAGGGAAGTTACTTGGGACAGGAGCCCCCTGTTGGAGCTCCTATACAGCAAGGGGCGGTTGTGTATTTGTATTATTCGTCTGGAGTTTCCTGCCCTGAGGGAGTGGTGGAAGGTGAAGGAGTTCCTGAGGGTGTAGTGGAAGGTACTCCTGAGGGTGTAGTGGAAGGTAC
>JAOAHN010000003.1 GCA_026415215.1 Candidatus Hydrogenedentota bacterium | reverse complement strand
GAGTTGATAAAGACACATAAAATTTTCATAGATACAAGTAGCTTAATGATAGGGGAACAAAGTAAAACATGCTTGGAAAAGATACTTCCTTTTTTTGAGAAAGCAAAAGTGAAATTACTCATCCACAAGTCTGTTTACAATGAATTATTAAAACATCAGGCAGGTGACAATAAGGATAAGAAACTATTAGCCAAAAACGCATTGGTAATACTCACAAAATATAAAAGCAAGGGTTGCTTAGAATTAGTGGGTAAAGATGACAGTGTAACAGATTATGCAGACCAGGTATTTATAGCCAAGTTTACTGAGTTTATGAGAAGATACAATTTAGCTTTAATAACTCAAGATGTAAGGTTGGCTAAGAATCTTTACAGCAACTGTATAGAGGGCATTGTAAAGACAGAAAAGTCTATAAAAATACTAAAGATAAATAAAGATGGGGATATTGTACTATGGGATTTTGATAGTTCGATTCATAAAAAAGTAGAAGAGAAAAATGTCGTTTATATTCCATTTAGAGATCCTTCAAGTTTTTCTGAACCAATCACCAAAAAAGTTAAAGATGAGATCATAAAGATTTCAAGTTATCCAAAGAAAGATAGTAAAGTTAGAACTCAAAAGTTTGGGAAAATCCAACTTAAAAAAGAGATTGCATCAGGGGGAGAGGGGGTGGTGTATGAGACAGATCAGGCCGGTTTTATTTGTAAGATTTATAGAATGGATAAAATTACTCTAATCAGGAAAAAGAAACTTGAGTTGATGACGAGTAAAGAGATTTCTGTGGATTATGTATGTTGGCCATTGGATACTGTGCTAAATGAAAAGGATGAATTCGTAGGATTTATTATGAAACGAGGAGAAGGTTTGCCCATTCAGAGGTGTATTTTTCATAAGCAGTTATTAGCAAGGTATTTTCCACAATGGACTCGGATAGAGCTTGTAGAGCTTTGCCTTAATTGGTTAAGGCAAGTTGATTACCTTCATAAGCTAAATATCCTTATTGGAGATGTCAATCCGCTAAATTTCTTGGTCAAGTCGGAGAGAGAGGTTTACTTTATAGATACTGACAGCTATCAGTTGGAAGATTTCCCTTGTCCAGTTGGACGAGCTGAGTTTACGCATCCAGACCTATTGGGTAAAGACTTCAAAGAGGTTTTGAGAACGCGCGAACATGAACTATACTCCATAGCAGTTTTACTTTTTATGATTCTGATGCCAGGTAAGCCTCCATATTCTCATCAAGGGGGAGATGAATTTATTGAAAATATAAGAGAGAGAAAGTTTCCATATAGTTTCGGTGATGAAGACGGGAAGGCTTATCCTCCCGCCGGACCTTGGCGGTATATATGGAGCCATTTCCCTTATAAACTAAAGGAGGCCTTTTACAACTGCTTTTCCAATTTTGAGATACCGACTACAAAGGAATGGATTGATCTTTTGGTTCAGTATAAGTATAACTTACAGCAAGGCAAGTTAGATGAAGATCCGGAGGAGAGCAAAAAAATTTTTCCGAGTAGATTTAAGCATGTTCCTGAAGATGCAAGAAAAAAATATAACATTGATGATGATGGATTCATGGAGGTAATATGTGCCTCGTGTAATAACAGTTTCTCCATTTCTACACAAAAATATTTTGAAATTAAGAAGCACTCTGATGAAATATTCTGTCACAATTGTAGAGATGGATTAAACCAACCCGTTTTAGCACAAAGTTGTAGATTGTGTGGGACAATTTTTTTTATTAAGAAGAGAGAATATATCTACTTTAAGAAAAACAACTTAGAAATTCCGAGGAAATGTGAAGCCTGTAGAAAAACATCAAAACTGCAGATGCCCCTACCTCAATTTTCTACATCTTCTACTGGTTCTACAACCCAGAAAGTAGCTATGTCTCATACGAGCCGTGGACGAAAAAAATCTCAAACAAGTACTCCTCGGAAAGTTCCTGCTAATCAGGATTTAGGTTGTCTATCGATTGTTCTATCAGTTATTGGCATATTTATATTATTCCTTTTGCTGGTATAATCTTAGATTAATAATATATGAGGTTAGAATGTTAAAGGAGAGTATAAACAAATTTGATACAAAATAAGGAGGTAGCTTATGAAAGAGAAACTGAGTTACAATGACTTAGTAGAAAATCCTTCGCCAAGAGTGCCAGTTTGTTTAGTTTTAGACAGAAGCTCATCTATGTCCCGGAGCTCTTTTGGCAGTAAGCGTCCTATTGATGAACTAAATGAAGGGGTTAAGTTATTTTTTAATGCACTTAAAGAGGATGAGATTGCAAGATACTCCGCAGAAGTTGCAGTTGTGGCGTTTGCAGGTGTTCCTGAGCTAATAGTTAATTTTGACACTGTAGATAAAGTTATCCCTCCAGTAATAGATATTATTGATCCAGATCATGACGGGACGAGTATTGGTAGTGCAGTTAAATTAGCCCTTGAAAACTTGGAAGTTAGAAAAGAACTATATAAGTCGGTTGGTGTGGATTATTATCAACCATGGCTTGTTTTGATGACCGATGGTCAACCAACAGACAGCACCCATTCTGAAGTAGCGACTCGTGTTCAGGAAATGGTTAGAATGAGGAAACTTTCTGTCTTCCCGATTGGGATCGGAGATAATGCAGACCTAAATACTCTTCGATTGTTCTCTCCAGATCGCCCTCCCCTTAGATTGAAAGGCTTAAACTTTAAAGGATTTTTTGAATGGCTGAGTAAAAGTGTTGCAAAGGTCTCCCAGTCTGTTCCTGGAGAGAAGATTCAGCTTGATATAGATGGCATAAAAGGCTGGGCTGAGTTGTAATAGATATAATACTAAGTAAGGATTTCTAACTTTCCTATGCGATACAGAGTTGTAGTTGCAGGAGGTAGCGTAAGAGGTGTAATTCATGAAAGAGAAGGCAAGGAGTGTCAAGACAGTATTTTTACTTGGCGAAGTAAGGACAAGTTAGAAGCATATGTTGCGGTAAGTGATGGGGCAGGTTCATATAAGTACTCAAAGATAGGGGCAGATTTGTCTGTTAGGTTGCCTTTGGATTTCATTAGAAATCAAATTAATTTGTTCTTGGTTAATCCAGAAGAAATGAAATGCATGATGGTTGATTATATTCAAGCTAAGCTTCTAAATACTTCGGTAAATTTGGGAATTAGTATGAAAGAGCTCTCAGCGACTTTACATTTCGTGTATCTGAAAAGATACAGGAAAATTAACAAATGTATAATAGGGAGCTTAGGAGACGGGGTAATAATTGCGGAAAATGAAGGACACATTTCGGTGGTTGCTCATCCTGAAAAAGGAGAATTTGCGAATGAGACTTATTTCTTGACAATGGACCAGGCTAAGAAAAAAATGAATGTGTGTGTGAAAGAGTACAAAGGGAAAGTAGGGTTTATATTGCTATCTGACGGAGCTGCAGAGTCAATATACATAAGGAAAACGAGAAGTTGCAACCATAAATATTGTAGTCAAATTTTCAGGTGGTGTGACTATTACTCCAAAAGAAAAATTGAGAAAATTATAAAGTTAAATTTAGAAGATGGCATTTTTAGAAAAGTTAGCCCAGATGATTGTAGTATTGGAGTGTTGAGAACTTCTAAATAGAAATCA
>JAOAHN010000126.1 GCA_026415215.1 Candidatus Hydrogenedentota bacterium | reverse complement strand
TCGTCGGCAGCGTCAGATGTGTATAAGAGACAGGCCAATAACCTCGTGCGGTATGGTAGTATTAACAATTGGCACTTTGAACATGTTTTTTTTGGCTTTCTCAGTTGCTTTTCTAATTGCATCCACTGTCTCTCCTGCTTTACCTATTGCCGCACCTACTTTACCTTTACCATCTCCTACCACTACAAGTGCAGAAAAACTAAATCTCTTTCCCCCTTTCACCACCTTGGCAACTCTGTTAACTCTTATAACTTGCTCAATCAACTCAGAGGACTGCTCTATAGTCTCCTCTTCTTCCATTAAGTCTCTTCTTCTTTTTTTCTCCATCATACTTGTCTATCTCCTAAAATTGAAGTCCTGCTTCCCTTACTGCATCAGCTAAGGCTTTTATCCTACCATGGTATTTTCTACCACCTCGGTCGAAACACACTTTTGTTATACCTGCTTCAAGAGCTTTTTTACCCAAAGAGTATCCTACAAGTTTGGCTGATTCTATGTTTCCGCCTTTTATTTTCATCTGCACTGAAGACTCAGATACAAGAGTATGTGCTCTGGCATCGTCTATTATTTGAGCGTAGATATGGTTCAAAGTTCGGACAACTCTCAATCTGGGTCTTTCCGCGGTTCCAAAAATCTTTTTCCTAACCCGTTTTTTCCTACGCTCCAACCTAATTTGTTTCAAGTATATCTTTTTCATAGCAACTAAACCCTTTTTAGTGTTACCTACTTACCAGCTTTCGTCTCTTTTCTGCGGATTCTTTCATAGCTGTAGCGTATACCTTTCCCCTTGTATGGTTCTGGCTCTCTCAGAGCACGAATATTTGCCGCCACTTGACCAACTAATTCTTTATCTATTCCCATAACTCTAATGGTTTGTGGATTATCTACTGCGAAGGTAATACCTGGCGGTGGTTCCACACTTACTGGATGGCTAAATCCTAATGAGAGATTAAGAACCTTCCCTTGTAAGGACGCACGATAACCGATACCTTCTATTAACAGCACCTTTTCATAACCTTGAGTAACCCCGATTATCATATTGTTTATAAGAACACGGGTAAGACCATGCAACGCCTTATGTTCTTTCTTATCACTAGGTCTCTGAACTATTATTTTGTTATCCTCGATTTTTATCGTCATATCAGGGTGAAAGGTTCTTATGAGTTCACCTTTCGGTCCTTTCACTTTGAGGGTGTTACCCTTTAACTCACAAGTTACTCCTTGAGGTATCGGGATTGGCAATTTTCCTATGCGCGACACTGCTATACCCTTTCTAATTCGAATTGTTTACCATACTTCACATATAATCTCACCACCAATTTTCAATCTTTTTGCTTCTCTACCTGTCATCACACCTTTTGGTGTGCTCATTATCTGGATACCAAATCCGCTTTTGACAGGTTTGAGGTCTCGGTATCCGGAATATTTTCGGAGACTTGGTTTAGAAAACCTCCTCAAACCTTGAATTACGCTCTTCCTATCTTTTGTATACTTCAGCTCGATAGTTAAGAGTGGGTAAGATTTACCTTCCTCTACTTTATAATCATTTATATACCCCTCTTTCTTCATCACCCTACAAATAGCCACTTTCATTTTCGAGGAAGGCATTTGAACTGACAAATGTCCCGCCATTGTGGCATTTCTGATCCGGGTCAACATATCACTAATAGGGTCATTTAACGACATAGCTAAAATCCTCATCTTTAAGTTACCAACTTGACTTAGTTACTCCCGGAATTTTACCTTCGAGTGCAAGAGTACGGAAGCATATTCTACAAACTTGAAAATCACGCATGAATGCACGTGGTCTCCCACATTTCTTGCACCTATTATACTTCCTCACTTTAAACTTGGGTTCCCTACTTGCTTTTACTATCAAAGACTTCTTAGCCACTTCAATTCTCCTTATCGTCTGTTACATTGAACTAAAAGGCATCCCCATCATTCTTAATAACTCTCTGTTAGCATCTATATTTGTAGAGTTTTTGAATACAAAAGTTACATTCATTCCCCTAACACGGTTAACATTGTCTATGTTAATCTCAGGGAATATAGTTTGCTCTTTTATTCCCAATGTGTAATTCCCGAACTTATCGAATCCGCGAGGGGAAACACCTCGAAAATCACGAATACGAGGTATAGCGACATTAAATAACCTATCCATAAACTCATACATCCTATCGCCTCGCAAAGTTACTCTACATCCTATACTTGCACCCTTTCGTAACTTGAAGTTAGACACGGACTTTCTCGCTTTACGCACTTGTGGTTTCTGACCAGTTATTAATGCAAGTTCATTCATTGCATTCTCTAATAACCTGGAGTCTTGTGTAGCATCACCCACACCCATGTTTATCACTATCTTTTCTAATCTTGGAACTTGCATAACATTTTTGAAACTAAATTTTTTAAGCATTTCGGGAACTACTTCTTTTAGATACTTTTCTTTTAATCTTGGAACCACGGCCTAAAACTCCTTTTATGTTAATCTACAGCTTCACCTGTTTCAGCCCAAATTCTGACTCTTCGACCATCCTCCAAACGCTTCATTTTTATCTTAGAAGGTGCATTTATTGATTCACACCATGGCATAACATTAGATATATGAATAGGAGCTTCCTTCTCCACTATCCCTCCTTGTTGATTTCTAGCAGATGGGCGAGTATGTCTTTTTACTATATTCACACCCTCAACTAATATCTCCTGTTTCTTCGGATAAACCTCTAAAACCCTACCTTTCTTGCCTTTATATTCGCCTCTGATAACAATTACTGTGTCGTTTTTTCTAATATGCATATGCATAACCTCCTAAACTCATATTACCTCTGGAGCTAAAGATACTATCCTCATAAAGCCTTTTCTCTAAGCTCTCTCGCCACCGGACCGAACACACGCGTTCCTGCTGGCTCCATTTGCTTGTTTAATATTACCGCTGCGTTT
>JAOAHN010000109.1 GCA_026415215.1 Candidatus Hydrogenedentota bacterium | reverse complement strand
TGATTTGCAAAATGTTAATCTTAAATTGTAGAATTTTACAAATTGATGGAGGTGGTATGGCGGCATAGCCAAGTGGTAAGGCAGGGGCCTGCAAAGCCTCGATTCCCCGGTTCGAATCCGGGTGCCGCCTCCATCTATTAGGGCGAGTGGTGGAACAGGAAGACACGACGGACTTAAAATCCGTTGGCCCAAAAGGCCGTGCGGGTTCGAGTCCCGCCTCGCCCATTTTTTGTTTATTTAATAGAGTTTTCTTTTAAACTTTGTGAGGTGGGGGAGAAATTATGGCAGTTCGTTTCTTCAATACGCTGACGAGAAGGCTGGAAGAATTTGTTCCTACAAATCCTCCCGAAGTAAAACTTTATACTTGTGGTCCCACAGTTTATAACTATGCTCATATAGGTAATTTTCGGGCTTATATTTTTGAAGACCTTTTGAAACGATATTTGAAGTTTAGAGGATATAAAGTATTCCATGTGATGAATATAACTGATGTTGAAGACAAACTAATTCGCACATGTAGGGAAACTGGAAAACCCCTCCGAGAGATAACAGATTTTTACATAAAGGCATTTTTTGAAGACTTAGAGACTCTTCAAATAGAAAAAGCAGATGTATACCCAAGAGCAACTGACCACATACCTGAAATGGTAGAAATCATCAAGAAACTGATGGAGAAGGGACACACATATGAGCATAAGGGTAGCATCTATTTCAGGCTAAGTACATTTCCGGAATATGGAAAACTAAGCCACATGGACATAGAGAACCTAAAAGCAGGTGCAAGTGGACGGGTTGATGCAGATGAGTATTCAATAGAGGATGCTCGTGATTTTGCACTCTGGAAAGCTTGGGATGAAGATGATGGTGATGTCTTTTGGGAAACAGAATTAGGAAAGGGAAGACCCGGTTGGCATATAGAATGTTCTGCAATGAGTATGAAGTATTTAGGGGAGACATTTGATATACACTGTGGTGGAGTAGACAATATGTTTCCTCATCACGAAAATGAAATAGCTCAGTCTGAATGTGCTACTGGGAAAAAGCCCTTTGTAAAATATTGGCTACATTGTGCTCACCTTGTAGTTGATGGAAAGAAGATGTCGAAGTCCCTGGGAAACTTCTATACTTTGAGAGATTTATTAGAGAGAGGTATGAATCCCCTTGCCATTAGGTGGGTCCTGCTTGCTACGCATTATCGCCAGCCAAACAATTTCACTTTCGAAACTGTGGACTCCGCCGAAAATAGTCTCCAGAGGATAAGAGATTTTAGGGCAAGATTAAGGGACGAAGTTCAGGTTGAAGGCGATAGTTTATACGAAGAATGTAATAATTGTGAGAATGACTTTATTGATGCTCTCGATGAGGACCTAAATATATCGTCTGCTCTCGCAGTAGTATTTGATTTTATTAGGGATGTTAACAAAAAAATCGATAGGAGAGAGGTAGGTCAAGAAGGAGCTAAAAATGTCATTGACCTGCTCAATAAGCTTGACTATGTTACGGGTGTGTTTAACCCAGATTTTGAGGAAGTAGTTCCTTCGGATGTGATGGAAAAAGTTAAGGAGCGTCAAAAGGCGAGACGCGAAAGAAACTATGCTTTAGCTGATGCTATTCGTGACCAGCTATTTCAGCAAGGGTGGATAGTTGAAGATACTCCTCGAGGTCCAAGGGTAAAGAGAAAATAGCAGTAAATACAGGGATAGATGGAACTTTTATAAGGCAGGGGTGTTAGAATTACTGAAAAGGATAGTTAAAAAATAATGCGTCATTTAGAGGATTGGGAATTGGTAGCCCTTGCCAAACAAGGTGATGTTGAAGCGTTTGATGCTTTAATCCATCGGTATAAAGATAAGTTGGTTACCTATTGTTATTATCTTACAAAAGACATCACATCAGCCGAGGACATTGTTCAAGAATCTTTCATAAGAGTGTATAGATCTCTGGGAGAATTAAAGCCATTTGCTCAGTTTAAGACTTTTATTTTTGGTGTTGCTCGAAATTTAGCCTTGAACCATATAAGAGACGAAAATAGGAGAAAAAAATTTCTTGCGAGGTTGCTTGAGTTTTTCTCATT
>JAOAHN010000095.1 GCA_026415215.1 Candidatus Hydrogenedentota bacterium | reverse complement strand
CATAATGAGCAATGTTTTATTAGTTGTAGCGTTAGAATTAGCTTTAGTAGGTGATTATTTTACTCAGAAAGTTCGGATGTTTTTCTTGTGGTTATTCGGCACTTTGAATTTGTTAGCCATTGCTTACTTGTTTAGTATTTTAGTGTTCCCAATACCTAATATTTATATCCCCTTAGGAAGTAGCAAAGGCTTTAGTTTAGGAGAAATTGTTTTGATATTGAATGCTATCGTTAGTGTAGTGATTTTAGCGGTAAATTTTGGCAAGTTGAGAAAAAAAGAAAAAGTAGTTTTTTTAGTTGTTGTGGGTATGTTTTTATTGGGGCTGGTATTTGCGACTGGGAGTGATGGTTATATATTTCCTAAACATATTGCTTGGCATTCAATGTGGCATATCGTAGGTTCATTCGGCTTCGTGCTGTTTTGGTATTTTAATCATTTGAGATTTTCAAATAAGGAGTAAAATCATGTTACTGCACAGTGTATATTTTTGGTTAAGGCAAGATTTGAATGAGGATGAGAGGAATCAATTTTGTCAAGGGTTGGTTAAACTCAGGAGGATATCCAGTGTAGTGGACTTATATGTAGGCAAACCTGCTAAGACAGAAAAGAGACAAATAATAGATGATAGTTATACATACGGGTTAATAGTTTTATTTAATGATGTTAAAGGACACGACGAATATCAATCCCACCCTATCCATAAAGAATTTTTAGCAAGTTTTAGTTCATTTTGGTCGAAGGTTTTGGTTTACGATATTCAAGTTTGATTTTCAATATTTTCTTTCGATAGCTTTTATGGCTATTTTATCTATTATTGATGGGCATATAAGTTTTAGCCATCTCCCAATTTTGCCCCGTCTTGATGTAATAAGCATTCTTTGCCTTTTTAGAGTAGCCTTTAGAATTAGAGAGGCGCACTCCTCAGCTGTCATGATCTTAGACTCTATCATAGGCGAACTCTCAAGAGATGAGCCGTCCCCTTTTAGGGCCCTTTTGTGAATCTCTGATTTTACAAAATCAGGTGCTACTATGGTCACACTTACTCCTTTTGATTCTACTTCCAGTCTCAAGGAATCGAAGAATCCTATCATGCCATGCTTACTTGCGGAATATATAGTTCTACATGGGACACCTGTCAAGCCAGCCACGCTCGCTATGGCTACAATTTGTCCCTTTGTTCTATATAGATGAGGCAAAGCAAAGTATGTGCAATATATAGCACCGTAAAGATTTGGTTTCATAATTTCATCTATTAGGCCAAGGTTTTCTATCTCCTCGAATCTACACCACATAGTTCTTCCTGCATTGTTAATAAGGATGTTTATCTTACCATAGGATTCTATCGTCCTGGTGATTAACATTTCACAGTCTTCTATGCTGGTGACATCGGCTTTGATGGGTAAAAAATTATCACTTGATTGAAGTAGTTCTGATTTTAATGTTTCTAATCTTTCGAGATTTCTTGCGGAGGCGACTACACTCGCCCCTGCTTCCACACAGACTTTTGTAAGTGCTCTACCTATACCCTCCGATGCTCCTGTTATTACGACTACCTTATTTTGTAAAGGTTTTGGATTGCTCATTTTTCACTCTCTTAAAAATTGTGCTAATATAGATTTGGAAATTATATTTATTAGAGTAATTCAAGTTTTTCCTATAACGCAAATTACGGGATTTTAGAATATGAGAAGTTCAGTGTTAATTCGGGTTGTATTTGTTTTAATGATTTTGATAGGTGGTGGGGTAAGATTTAATGCCCATGGATCTCATAAAAGTCTGGATGATTTGCCCAACCCAGTACCCAGGATTGCTATAGTGGGAGATAGTTGGGGAATGTTTTTATGGTGGTTTCGTTCTTTTCAGAGAGCATTGAAAGACCTTGGGTATGAGGAATATTGTGAAGTGGCAAACGAGTCAGTTGTGGGAGGAGGTAAAACTTTTCAATTCGTTAATGTTGAACAGTTTCCTGCCGCTCAACAGATTAGAAATGCTATAAGGAAAATGCTACTGGATTGTCCTACTATTGATATAGTTGTGATCTCGCTTGGTGGTAACGATGCCCTTTATGGAACTGAATATGTTTTGCCTGACGATCCCCTTCGTTCTATAAGAATGCAATGCCCTGGTCACCCCGATAATATGAATGAAATTCTTGCAGAAAAGATTATTAACCAGGATATGAGTAATTTAATAGATTTTATTTTAGAGATTAGGCCTGATATAAGAATTTTGCTTACTTCCTATGATTTTGGTGGGGAGACGAAGAGGAGTGAGTGTGATTTAATGACCCAACAGTTGGGTATTATGTTGGTGGACATATATAAACAGAGATTGGCAGATACGAAAGGCGACAGAGTTCACTTTATCAGTAACTATGGACTTATGCAATATGTGTATGGGGTTTATGAATACCAAGTTGATTCGGGCAATGACCCCATACCAGGGACAGAACAATTAGTTTACCCGCCAGGATATGTAAAGCCAGGATTTTCTCCTGATGATTATCCACCAATTAGACTTCCGAATCCAGACGATCTCTGGACTTTCCCTTGGACAGAAAATGGGGTAGAGGTAAGTGTTCCGGGATTTCCTCAGTATTTTACGCCTCTGGTTGCTTTGCTCGATCAAGATATGCATTTGAGTGAAGAAGGATACTATATAATGGCAAGGAGAATTGTAGAAAGAGTAGTAGGCGTTTGGCTGGATTATCCTAAGGTTTTTGGTATTCATCCTGTTAATTCGGAAAAAGGAGAGCAATATATATTTGATGTAGTGTTTTCTAAGGAGGTAACAGGTGTAGATGAAAGTGATTTTGAGATCGTTACAGCAGAGATTGAAATGGGAACAAAGTTAGATATTTCTGAAGCGAGAATAGTTTCCATCGAACCATCTGAGGGCTTTTCCAGAGTTTACAAGGTAGTAGTGGATTTAAATCCGAATCTTAATCCAGAGAAGGGTAATTTAAAAGAGGTTGTTCACATAAATGTGATAGATGATGACAGTATAGTAGATTTGAGTGGGACTCCTCTTGGTGGACCTAATACCCTTAATTGGACAGAAAATGGAAAGTTTACATTTTACGGTCCTTTTGCATTTGCAGATTTGACTAAACCTGCGGAGGATAATTTTGAACAGGTTCAGGCTTATCTAAATGTTTTGACCAAACCTTACCTGCCTTTCATCAATTTTGCTGTCTCTTTTGAAGAGGATAAACTTGATATTAATGGGAACCTCTATCCCTTAGTTCAGCGACTGATTAATGGTGAAGATGTAGATGTTGAGACATTGTATATAAAGGGCAATGGTTTATTAGACAGTTATGAATTTGCCGTACTGGAGAGATGTTTGAAAGACCCTTCGATAGATTTGAGTGGAAGAGGTGGTATTTCCCATCAGATAGTGAAGACGGCGTGGAATAATAATCTTTCGAGGATGAGATTCGACTTGGGCGGAGAGATTACTCCAGAGCATGACAATATGGTTCTGAGGATTTTTGCGGGTATTGATTCATTATTCGCAGCATATATGACTTTTGGGGAGTTGAGAACTGTGGGAACAATATCTGCTGCATCTATAGCATTGCTTACTGATGATGTAGCAAGATTCCTTCCTGGTTTAACATTTCGACAAATCGATGCGAAGAATTATCAGCTTTTGACTGATTATCTTGGTGCTAAGGATAGAAATGGCGACGGAGTCTTATCCCCGAGAGAGTTTGCAGATGCAGATAAGGATGGGTATACAAATGCTGAGGAGTATTTATATTTTGAATCTGATGGGAAAGGGGTATATGTTGAGGCGGTATTAAATCCTGATATTAGACCAGTAGCTTTAAACACTACGCCTTCTGAGGGTGATAGTATTCGTTTATATGTTCCTCAGCTTCTTCATGTTTACTTGACAACTTATGAATGGTATAAAGATGGAGAGAAGCTAATTGATAATGATAGGATAAAGGGCTCTGATAAGAGGACGTTGGATATAAATAGTATTAAGTTAGAGGATTCCGGGGCATATGTGTGTTATTACTGCGAAAATGACCCTAACAATTATGTGGTAAAAACATATGGGCCTATCGTAATCTCAGTTCAACCACTTACCTCTGAAGGCGAAGGTGCTTCTGAAGGCCAATTAGAGGGAAATCCATCTGAAGGAGAGTTTATCGAAGGTAGTGGCGAAGGGGGGGTGGAGGGTATTATAGAAGGAGAGTCTATAGATGGGGAAATTCCTGGAGAAGGTGAACCAATAATTAGATACCATAGGATGGATACAAACAAAGATTTTAAAGTTCAATTGGGAGAACTATTGAGGGTTATCCAGTTCTTCAACTCTGGTTCTTATTCTTGCCCTGTTACTGAAGTGATTACAGAGGATGGTTATATACCAGGAAATAGCGGATTTACTTCTTGTGAGCCCCACGATTTAGATTATGTTCCTCAAGATTGGGTCATCTCTTTAGATGAAATCCTTCGAGCTATACAATATTTTAACTCTGCGTATTATTACTGGTGTCCTAATGAAAATACCGAAGATGGATTTTGTATTGTAGATTATAACAACCCCGACTAAAATAGAACTTGTCTATTAATTTATTAGCTGAACTGCTTAGCGAGTTTGATGAGTTCCTCGACGCCTTTCATTATGATTTCGTCTTTTGCTGCGAAGGAGATGCGGAAATGTGTCTTCTTATCCGAGAATACACTTCCAGGAATTATTAGTATATTGTTCTCAATGGCTTTTTTAACAAATACATCTCCATCACCTCCCGGTGCCTCAGGAAATATGTAAAAAGATCCTTTAGGTTTTACAACTTTGAAATGGTCTTTAAGCCCTTCGTATATTAGATCCCGCTTTTTTCTGTAAGATTCAACTTTAGCAGTCATGTCAGCTTTTACTGCTTCCACAGCTGCTTTTTGGGCAAAGGATGGTGCGCATACAAATGTATATTGTTGAAGGGTATTCATCTGTTGGATGATATCTTCGGGCCCTGCTGCATAACCGATTCTCCATCCGGTCATCCCTGCACTTTTAGAGAAACCATTGAGAAGAATTACTTGATCATACATCCCCACAATAGTAGAAGGGTTTTCGTCGTAAGATAAGGATTCGTATATCTCGTCAGTAATTACCAACAGTTTATATTTTTTTGCCAATTCTGCAATTTCCTTCAGATCTTTTTCTGGGATAGTAACACCAGTGGGGTTAGAAGGACTATTCAATATGAGTATTTTTGTTTTTTCAGTTATATGTGGTTCTATTCTATCGGCTGAAAACCGAAAGTCTGGATAGGTGTCAATGGGAACAGGTTTTCCTCCTAATAGGTTTACTAAGTGTTTGTACATTACGAAATATGGATCAGCGAATATTACTTCATCCCCCGGATTCACAGTAGCAAGTAAGGCGAGGAAAAGTCCACCTGATACTCCGCAAGTAATCATCACATTAGAAATTTCTACTCCAAATTTTCGTCTGTAGTAATCTTTTACTGCCTCTCTTAGTTCCTCAATGCCCCAAGTTTGAGTATATGAATTAAAACCGTTTCTTATTGCTTTTATAGCAGTTTCCTTACATATTTCATCTACATCATAGTCTGGTTGACCTATACTTAAATTGATTGGATTTTCCATTTTAGCCGCAAGAGCAAATACTTTTCTAATACCGCTCGCGTCAATTCTATCCATTCTTTCCGCAATGTAACTCATTTCTACTTATCCTCCATATACAGTCTGCTTTCGTAACTTTCTAATATTTTTTCTTCATCTAAGCTGAGTTGGTAATTTTTTAATTCCTCCAGTGTTTTCTTTGCGAATTCCGATTTCCCCTTATTAAGGGCATACTCAATTAGTTTGAATTTCTTTTGAATTTCACTGTAAGTTGTTTGAGTAATAGCCTCTTGGGAATATTCAAATAGGCTTTCAGATATTAAAAGTTCGCATAAATTTTCCCAAAATTCATTGTTATTTTCAAGTGGATGTTTCCAAATTTCAATGAATTTACCAAACCTGTTAGCTTGGGCATAGGTGAGCCCTATATTCAGAAGAGGTTTTTTATCACTGGGGTTCAATTTGTATTGATACGCAGACCATGAAATTATAAGTGGATCTATATTTCTATGTTTGTAGATTTCGGAGAATATGTTTGCAGGTGGCAGAAACTTTTCTCCCTCGTTAAGTGTGGGAAGTTTTAATTTTTCTATGAGTGGTTTAGTGTTTTTACAGTTCTCGGTGAGCTTATTACAATATTCAGAGTTTGGAATGTTTATATCGAGTTGAGATAAGAATTTCTCGAGAAATAACTCATCTTGGTGGTTTAGAGCTAATCGGCATACATTGTCAATGTCCTCATTATTAGGTAACTTGTTTAATATAAAGTATGTTAGATATGTGTTGTAAAAAATTCTTTGTAACTTATTATCGTCTATATATTTCTCCGAAGCTGAAAGATAGATATTGAGCTTTTCCCTGACCGCATCTTTATTAGTAGGATCCAAGCTTAGGGCTCTATCTAAGGTTTTTTCGGATTCGAGTGGATTTAGATGCAACTTACATTTCGCAGAGTTTACCAGAGCTTCTGTGTCCTCTGGATGAAGTGATAGTATTTCGTTCCAACATTGTAGCGACGCTTCATATAGTCTCTCTTGCTCTACTTTGTCTGGTGTATTTTCTGCTCTCTCAAGAAACAATCTTCCTAAATATCGCCAAGGTTCAGGATTTGATGGATTATTGCTTGCTGAACTGAACCAGAGGATTTCTGGATTTTTAACTTCTTTCAGAAGAGGGAAGGAAAGTAAAGTAGTACCTGCTCCTATTATTATCAAAAATATCAGTACACAGTATCGTATCGTTTTAGAAGAGCTCATTAAGTCTTGTGTGATTATTCCTAAAGTGAGTATGAAAAAAGTGAATAGATAATAGAGGGTGGTGCAAGATAGTATGTCTATACTTGCAAAAATTGGAGAGAGTCCGATACTAATTCCAAGTAAACTTATTATTCCAGATGAGTAAAAATTTTTCTTTACAAAGTATCCGCTGAAAGTTACCAAAACTCCAGTTAAGAATAGCACTATTATCGAATAATATGTATGGGTCCCCAGTCCTTTAATAGGAAAGTAGTTTGTAGGGAGTATTAGGTTTAAAAGGTAATGAGATAAGTGCCTTAAATATAAGGGAACCGAGAGAGCTGGAATCTCGTTTTGGTAAATGTCATAGTTGAAGTAAATATCTATTAGTTTCTTGAAAATTAAAATACATGTAATTGCAATAATCAAAAAAATAATTAGGTGCTTGTAATTGTCTTCATTTGCAGAAGAGTTTCTTTCGTTGATTACTTTTATGAGACGGGGAATCATTATCAGACCCAGTACTACTCCGATAAAGTGACTAAAGGTGGCCAATACGAAAAAGAAAACTGTCGATATGTCCCAGAAAAAAGAGTTGGCGGTGTTCCTTTCAGATTCAATTGCTGTCAGTAATGTCAATAGCGAGAATGTGGAACAAAGTAAACCTCCTCTTGCAGATACAAAGCTGACTGAATAAATTGATAAGGGATACACCAAGAAAATTAAACTTGTAATAAAGGCTCCACATAGCTTTAGTAAATTACCATTACTCGATTGTGAATGTATCTTGTTGATGAGTACTAATAGGAGGAGAGAGTTTAAGGTTAGTAGGAGCCAGTTTATAATGAACTGGAAATAGGGTGAGGAGTTTATCATTCGTAGTAGCTGAATGGATAAGATAGCAAGTGGAGTATGAGGTGAAATTTTCAATAACTCCTGGAGATTTCCTAATCTCGGAGGGAGAGACGAAATTACTTCTTCATCTTTTCCCAAGTATTGTGTGGGCAAATAAGGTATATAAATTAAGCATGTGAAAATGAGGATAAGAAAGGTGAATACATGGGCATAATTCTTATAATTTTTAACCATGGTAGTTAGGTTTTTCTAAAGTGGTTGTTCTTTATGTTCCAAATGATAATAGATTACAAGATTGGAATACAATTAATGCTCCAAGATAGGCTACGGCGGTAGAGAAAAGGAAGGAAAGAAGAGGGAACTTTATGGAGTTTGTTTCTCGCCAAATAGTTATAAGGGTAGCACTACAAGGTGCGTAGAGCATGACGAAAATCATCAGTGTGTATGCGAGTATGGGATTCCATTCCTTGCTATTAGATAATATCTTTTGTAAAGAAGTAGATCCTTCCTTTAAGGTTTCCACACTGTAGACGGTGCCAAGTGTACCTATGATGACTTCTTTAGCAGCAATCCCACCTAATAATGCAACATTAATTTTCCAATTAAATCCAATGGGCCTTGTTATTAGTTCTAACTTTTTTCCTATATATCCTGCGATGCTATTTTCTATCGAAGGGGGAGTATTTGGCTGTATTTCTTTAAGGGTATTGCTCGTGATAGGAGTATATATTAAAGCCCACATGACTATATTTACAGCGAGTATAAGTGTGCCTGCCTTTTTAATATATTGCCAGGTTCTTCCCCAAGTTTGTCTTAATACACTTCTTATCACTGGGAGGTGATAAGGTGGTAGTTCGAGGACAAAAGGTGTGTATTCACCCTTAAATATAGTATTGCTCAAAATAAATGCGCTAAGTAGTGCTACTGTCCACGAGATTCCCCATAATGATAGCATAACTGGAGTTTTGTAGTCTTTGAAGAAAGCAGAGATAAGAACAGCGTAAACCGGCAGTTTTGCTCCACAACTCATGAAAGGAACTATCAATATAGTAAGTATCTTGTCCCTTTTTTGCTGTATGGTTCTTGTTGCGAGGATTCCTGGTACTGCACATCCACCTGCACCTATTCCACCAGAAATTAGAAGTGCTAATATAGACCTTCCTTGTAATCCAAATATGCGCATCAATCTGTCAAGGATGAAGGCAATGCGTGCTACATATCCTGTGTCTTCAAGGTAGGAGATAGCAAAAAATAGAACAAATATCAATGGGACAAAACTTAGCACAGCACCTACTCCGCTTATGACTCCATCTTTCAATAGAGAATGAAGAACAGGGGCAGAGTCTGCAAGAAAGTTAATTTTGTGGCCGAGAAATTCAAAAGAAAACTCAAATAGTTCAACTGGGCTGAACCATCCAATTGGTGTAGGGATCCACTGCCACTCTTGAGTTATGTTAAATACAGCAAAAAATAAAAAACTTACGATGCAAATAAGTATTACAGGTCCTGCTATTTTATTACATACAATATTGTCTATCTGATTAGTGATGTTTTGTATGGACTCTCCATAAAATCTTACAGTTTGCCTAATTATTCCGGAAACATATCCATATCTTCTTTGAGTTATAGTGACGATAGAGTCTTCTTTCTCATGTTCTTCTATTCTCTTTATGGCATTGGTAACTATTTTTTCAAACGCCTGAATTTGTGATGGTTCCAATAGTTTGATTATATCTTTTTTAGTGGTAGGGTCTTTTTCCAAAAGTTTGATGCTGAACCATCGAGATTTTGTTTTTTCGTTCTCCGGCAATAAGTTGTAGATTTCATTTGTAAGTTCTTCAACTATTAACTCTAACTCATGTCCATAGTTAACATCATTGGGGATGAATATCTGAGGATTGTGTATATACTTCGATAGAGTTTTTTTTAGTTCATCAATTCCCTCCCCCTTGTTTCCTACTGCTTTTATTACAGGTACATTTAGCAATTTTGATAGTTGCTTATCCTCAACATGAATACCCCTTTTCTTTGCCATATCACTCATGTTAAGGACTATGAGTAAAGGGATTTTTAGTTCCATTAGCTCGGTAGTAAGATATAAGTTTCTTTCTAAGTTAGTTGAATCTACTATGTTAATAATTAGGTCGTAGTTTTTAGCGTTTAGAATTAGTTCTCTTGTAATTTTTTCTTCTTCAGCGTAGGGAGATAGGGAATATAAGCCTGGTAAGTCTTCTATGATGAATTTTGTTCCATTTATTTCTATTTTCCCCGTCTTTCTTTCTACTGTTACCCCTGGGTAATTACCTACCTCTTGATATCCCCGAGTAAGAGAATTAAAGATAGCACTTTTACCGGTGTTAGGATTTCCTATAATTATTGCCCTGACGGTTTTTGGAGTGTTGGCTGAACTATTATATGCCATGCATCTTTTCTCCTAAGAGCTAACGAGTATCCCTTTACTTCGATTTCTATAGGGTCGCCTAAGGGAGCTTCTCTTACTATCTTGAATTGGGTCCCTGGAATCAGTCCCAAATCGAGTAACCGCTTTCTATATTGAATTGGACCGCCTTTTATAGAGAGGATTATGCCTGTATCGCCTTCAGAAAGTTCACTTAGTCTTATAGTAGTTGGCTCCTCTTTTCCAGTTCCTCGAGGTTTTGAGATCGTCATGTATACTGCCCTTTGCGGAGGTAATATGCTTTTATTCTTTGGGAATGTGTATTTTTGGAGGTAACAGAGACTTCACCTTAATTCTGCGATTAGAAACACTTATTGCGACACAAGTTGAGCATTGAGGTACTCTTTTCTTAGATTTGAATAAATATAAAACTTGACATATTATGTAAGTTATGGCGGTCAATATTATGAATGTTACTATCAGATATTCAGTCTTCATATTATATTTTCCAGTTTAGGAAAGTTGTTTTTAAGGATGATGGTTTTTTGCTAACAATTGTGAGAGTTTTACTGCAACTTCATCTAATAGAAGATGCTCAATAAGGCATGCTTGCTTTTCTGCAATATCCTTTTCCAGATTCAGATAATTATTGAGAAAATCAACAAGAAGAAGGTAGTTCGAGTCTATTTTTTCTAATTGTTTTTTTCCTGAGTGGGTGAGTTGAAGAAAGTGTCCAGGATATTTTTCAACAACGAGTTTTTGTTTTTTTAGATTGTTTAATGCTATCGAGACAGCACTTCTCGTTACACCGAGTAACTTGGCAACATTTATTGCCTTTACTCCATCGCCTGTTTTTGAAAGCTCATTTATTGCCCATAAGTAATGGATACGAGAATGAGTTATGTTCGGCTTCTTATGTGATGTTATAGTCTCTTTTTTCATGGTTGTTAAATATATTTAACATTATACATAAAAAATTATGGCGGAGACGACGAGACTCGAACTCGCGACCTCTGCCGTGACAGGGCAGCGTTCTAACCAACTGAACTACGTCTCCAGCCTCTTTTATTATAAATTATATAGAAAAAAGGTTTCAACTTTTATGTTGTTATGAGATTTCCCTGTTCGTCTATTGCGAAGGATGTAGACGGTATTTGCCAATTGAAGTTCCTACTTTTTTTGAGAAATTCTTCCTCTGTTAGGGCAAATACGGGAGTTATTTCTATGTAATGTTCTCTATGGGCAATGTACTCATCCATATTATATCCGCTTTTTTTTAGCCATTTAGCCCACATTTTTGTCATACTTTTTCTTGCGGATTCTATACTGTTTTCTCCTGTAAGTTGTTTAATAGGTGTATATTCTCCTTCTCTCTGTATTTCCAGTGCTACTGGGTGATGAGATGTGTACCTTAAAGCATCAAATATGAAAGTTTCAAACTTGTATCCGTTTGGCTTTTCTGGTTTAATAAGATTTCCTGAATCATCTATGTATGGGATTTTCTTGTGTGCACGGTGCCAAGGGAAATCTTTGAACCTATTATAAACTTTTTTGACAAAGCCTATAGTTATTATGTGCATAGCAGGGTTACCAGCATAAAACTTTATGGAACCGTCAGGATTAAGCTCTAATAATTGGGGATAAATATCTAATTCTGAGTATTCAATAACTCTGTATTCATTATCACAAATACAGTGTACGCCAACCGCTTCTCTTAGAGAATTTTTCCGTATTATTTTAGAAGACATTTCCGCATTATTTAGAACATGGTAGCCTATGAATCTTGGATCGGCAACCTTTACAGCCCAATTGTCTACTTGGAAGTAGCTTAGAAATTTAATACCTCTGTTTTCCATGTCCTCCATGAGACCCTTTTCAATTATTGTTTGAATAGTTCCGCCGTGTCCATTAGGATTCATAGCTATTGAGTAAGGGCTCTCAAGCATAAATTTGCCTCTTTCATCTAAGCAGGGGACCATTGATTGAGTAGCGAAAATGACATTACTCTTTTTTAGTGTAAAATAATCGTTTTGTTCGAAAAAGTTTTTGGTATCCAGCTCATTAGTCTCACTCACCATGATGTACCATGGAAGTTCAATATTGTATCTCTTTTGGATATTTATTATTTTTTCTGCATGGTATTGGAAGAGAGATTTTTTGGTTACAGGACCTATTGGAAAGGTCCCCTTAGGTTTATCAAATCCTAACCTTGTTCCTTGTCCCCCAGCTACCATAAATAATCCTACTTCTGATAGTTTAAGTGTTTCTTCTCCACAATCGTATGCTTCTTTTTCTCTGGAATCTTCAGATGAGTTTAGCGAAATTACAGGTATCGGGATAATCTGGTTAAAGACTTCAGGTTTTGGTGTATTGAATATCCATATTTCTGTTAATCTTTTCATTAATTCAAAGTCTATTTTACTAATTTGATTTAGTAAATAGGCCTTTTGTTCTTTGCTAAGTTTATCCCAGTGACCGAATATATGTTGTTGAGAATATTTTTCAACTAATTCTCTTAGTTCTTTCTCTTTACACAATGTAACATCATTTAATTCGTCGTTAGTTTTACCAATAAGGACTCCACACTTTTCCATATTTGTTCATTTCCTTCCGTTGTTGATAGTTTGGGAGTAAACCTGGTTTGCATCCCTCAGTGATTTCATACTTGGACCCGCAACCATCGCATAATCCGTAATCAAACCCGGGGTATTCAAGAGGTTCTTCACATTTAGGGCAAATAGGCTGAAATCTTTTGTACACTTCAACTGGATTAGGAAACTCTGTTCCACAGCATGGACACTTTTGCATATACTCAACTCGTCTCCACGCTCTTGAAAACATCTTTTCTGCGTTGCAAATTCTACAATAGATCACCCTTCCTGGAATTGGCCTTATTTCATCTCTGTGCGGTTTGCTATTAGAGGACTTATGTCCCCATCCAAACATAAAATTTCTCCCTTAAAGTATGGTCTTTTTAAAACTCTTCAATAGTATTCGGTCTTCGTAAAGTATGCCTTTATGGGTTAATTTCAAAGTGAGAAGTCCATAGGTCTCTGTGGGCACTTCTTTGCACTTTATATTAAATACAATATTTTTCTCTCTTTTAAAATATTCTGCGGAGAAAATCCCTGATGGGACTACTTCGTATGAGATTATTTCGAATGTTCCATTATCATCAATAGATTCGATAATTACTTCTTTTGGAGAATTCTTTAAGAGATCGTTAAATATCAAGGGGGTAGGGAAACTAATACTTAGTTTATATGGAGCGACTATTTTACCTTTTATTTTGATGGGAACCTCTGGATACCTATCTATATTTGTGGAAATATATAGTGTTCTATTAAATTCACCCGGTGATGAAAATGGCTCGAGAGTGAATGTAACCAAATATTTTAGTTCTCTGTCGTTACTTTCTGTCTTTCTTATAGTATAACTTATATTGTTGTTGATGCTATCGGGTATTCCTGGTTCGTAAATTTTGTATATTTCAAGAGGTTTTGACATGCTTTTTTGAGTTATGGTAGCTGTTGTTTCATAAGTCGAACCTTTGAGTACTTCACCAAAATCGATACTTTCAGGTTCGATAAGGAACTCAGGTTCTACTTTAGCAATAACTTTTAATTCAAAGGTAGAGTTATGGGGGTCATTAGTATATATGGTAAGAGTTTTTTCTGAATAGAATCCAACTATTTTTGACGGTATTACAGTGATTAATATATGGCCTTCTCCATTCGGTAGAATAACTTCTTGCCCGACCGGAATTGTTCCTTGAGTACAAGCACATGTAGTTTGAATGGATCTCAGATAGAGTGGACCTTTCCCTTTGTTAAATACCTTTACTCTTTTTGTAGTTTCTTTGTCATTAGGTATTGTTCCAAAATCGAATAAGTTTCCTGTTTCGAGTTCTATTTTTGGAGTTTGCTCGAAGTTGTCTCCAATTGGTGGTAAAGAAGCCTTTGCATCGGTTAGAACCGACGGAGAAACCGAATTATTATTCTTGCTGGTTAGTATGATAAATATAACCAGTGTAGTACACAGGATTATAACCAAAAATGCTATGTGCTGAACTTTATATATTTTCATCCTATTTCGATTTTAATTGAACATTATATTTTTCTTCTACTTTAGTTAGTGAGGTATCCAATTCTTGATAAGTAGAATCATCTACCTTTCCATTGACTTCCAAGCCTAACAAGAAAGCACCGATTACTGGTTCGTATATTGGCATTACTGGTGTTGCTAAAGGACATTCTCTATGTATTACAGTAGTCATTGAGTCTTTCAATACTGGACTGCTTCCCTTAAATACACTGCCTGCCATAACAACATCAAATTGTTCTCTTGTCATTTCGAGTATCCTGGCGCAGGCATTTACCATTTCTCCTAAGTATCTACCACCCCATTCTAAAATATCTGCTGCTATGCGGTCTCCCTCAAAAGCGGAATCAAAAACGAGTTTTGCCATAGGCTCAAGGTTGTCATAGGTTATTGTGCGTTTGTACATCTTATAAAAGAGTTCGTCAACATCCTTACATCCAGACTTCTCTAAGAATTTATCAACAAGTTTTGTATAGCCCACTATTTTGTCTCTGTATCTCCATACCATTCTTAATCCTTCCTGGCCGATGCTTGAACCACTAACTCTGTCGCCGAATTCTTCACTTATTCCTCCGACTCTTGCTTCTTTCCCATTTCTGTTTTTTCCTGCACATACACATCCTGTTCCGCACGCAATAACTATTCCATAGGGTTTCTTGGTTCCTCCCCGGAGACCCGCCATAGAGTCATTTCTGAAACATCTCGGAATATCTCTAAACATTGGAGTAAATATTTCTCTCTCTAACATTTCATAGTCTTCAGGTATGTCTGCTCCTGCTATTCCCATTCCGATGGCTTTTATATCTGAGAGTTTTAGTTGGGCTTCATTCAAAGCAGAGGAAACTGCTTTCCATATTTCGTTTCTTGCTGATTCTACTCCGTAAGCTTCATAGTTACCAGCTCCCGCCCTTCCAAAACTTAATATCTTACCTGATTCTTCTCCTACTACAACGAAAGTTTTAGTTCCACCAGCATCAATTCCCAAGTAGTATCTCATTTTACGATTCCTTAACTATCTTTTATGAGGTTTCAATTGTTTTCCTCTATATGAATAAACGCGCAGATAAAATTTCTTCTTATCTGCGCGTTTATGTTCGTATTCTTAGAGCTAACTTATTGAGCAAGTTTTTCAAGTTTTTCTAAGTCTGCCCTTGCTTGCTCAGCAGCAGGGGTGGTAGGATATTTTTCTATTACTTCCTTTAGGAGTTGCTTAGCTTTGTCATACTGTCCTAATCTTGAGTATGCTACTGCCTCATTTTGTAGTGCTGTGGGTATTTTATTGTGATTTGGAAAAGTAGCTTTTAGATTCTCGAATTCTTTAATGGCATCTTCGTACTTGTTGAGGCTTAGCAGACACTTAGCTTTCCAGTATAGTGCATCAGGGGCATTTTCATGGGAGGGGAATTGTTTGGTGAATTCATCAAATTTCTTAAGAGATTCATCATACCTCCCACTTGTAAAAGCATTGAATGCTTCAAGGTATTTATCCTTTGGGTTCGCTACGGGAGATACTGATATAGGAGTAGGTGCTTCTGCTAACTGTGATTGAGAGGTGGTTGACGATGAAATTGGCTGAGGTTGGGGTGCAGGTGTTCTGCTTGGGGGAGCTGATATGTTGGATGGTTGTGACGGTGTAGGAGGTAATATTTCTACATTTGCGGTAGTTTCTTTTGGGAACGATGATAGGGGAGGAGAGGTTGTAGAACTTACGGTCAAATTAAGATGCTTATAGAGAGTAGTTTTTAGGTCAGAAAGTTCTTTACTGAGTTGGTTAAGTTTCATCTGGTTCTCTTCAACAACAGATTTTAATTCGCGCATTGATTGATCAGCGTTATCAAGTTTTACGGAAAGGTCTGCAAATGTTGTGTTCACATTGTCGAAGTTTTTATCAATCTTTGTTACTCGGCGGTGCATATCATAAATTACAGTCTCTACCTGCTTTCCTCCAGTAGTTCCACAAGAAGAAGATAGAAATACGATCACCCCTCCCATTACCAACATTACGAACCGCCGAGCCAATCTCATCGTAAGTCTCCTTAATTAGAATCCCTTTTAATGTACTATTCTAAAGGTATTTACTTTTGTCCTCTATTAAATTCCACTCGTCTATTTTTTGCCCATGCTTCCTCATTGTGCCCCGGGTCAGCAGGTAATTCTTCCCCATAACTGATAGTGATGAGGTTCTGAGCTGGTAAGCCAAGTTTTATAAGATAATCTCTAACTGCAAGAGCCCTTTTTTCGCCTAAGGCTAAGTTATACTCTTGAGTTCCCCTTTCATCACAATGGCCAGCTAATTGTATTATGATATTAGGATTTCTTTGTAGTGCTGCTTTTATTTTCTCAGCATTCTTTTGAAGTTTTGCAATTGTATCTGGTCTCAATGCGTAACTATCAAAATCAAAATATACTGTCTCTAAACCATATTGAGAACCTGGCACGAATATCAAATCTTCTATATTAAGTTCGGGTTGTCCCTCTCCTGTCTGTGTAGTCGTCTGGGTGGTCTCCATATCCGTAGTTATGGGAGCTGGTTTTTTATGTTTACAGGCTGGAAATAAAACCATAGTTATTGCGATTAAGATAGCTGTAAAAAACACCCAATCTTTCTTGCTCATTGCAAATTCTCCTTTTAGTTCTGAAACAATTATTGTTAGCTATAGACTTATTATCCCCTCTCGATGAGGAACTAAATCGACGGAGGGTAGATGTTAGTATTATAATAAAAACATAACTATAATTCAATTTCTGATTATTTTATCATTTTGAAATCTAAATAGTTCCAAAGTTTTTCAAAGATATTGTAAAGGATTTATTTTTTATGGATGAAGAAAAAACTATCCTTAATGTTTTAGATGTTCACTACCTGACTCAGGAGAATTTGATTCTGAAAGGGATCTCGATAGATATTTGGAGCGGATATATCCATGCTATAGTTGGTCCAAATGGAGCAGGTAAGTCTACTCTTGTATCTTGTATAATGGGATTGCCTGGATATGAAATTCAGAAGGGTAAAATAATTTTTGATGGGGAAGATATAACTGACTTACCTGTGTATGATAGGGCGAGAAGAGGATTAACTTTAGCTTGGCAAGAGCCAGCAAGATTTGAGGGTCTCAAAATAAAAGATTTTGTGCTTATAGGAGCAAAGAATAAGTGCCATAGGAAGGCTGAAGAGGTTTTGGATTTAGTAGGTTTGGACCCTAAAAAATACCTTAATAGAGCAGTGGATAAGACTTTAAGTGGTGGAGAGCGAAAGAGAATAGAGTTGGCCTCTATCATTGCTATGGAACCTAAGCTAATACTATTAGATGAACCTGATTCTGGTATAGATATTGAAGCGTTACAGAAAATATTCGATTTGCTCGAGTTAATAAAGAAGCAAGGCATAACGATAGTTTTAATTACTCATAGTCCCGTCGTATTAGAGCGAGCTGACCATGCTTTTCTTATGTGTTGTGGGAGAATTTTAGATAAAGGTAGTATCGAGAGAATTTCAAACTATTTCAGAAGTAAATGTATTCCTTGTGACCATAACATCCCGGGGTGAAATATTTAAGATATTTAGGAGAATAGAAAGGAAAAATTTATGAGTTCAACTAAAGAATTGGTTATAGAGATGTTAAATACTTTAGGGGTAAGTGTAGAAAGGTTGTTGTCTGAGGATGTAGCAAGAATTCAAGTTCACAAAAATAAAATTGTAGGTCTTCACCTCGTAAAAGGACTACGGGTAGAAGCGGAAGAGATAGAGAATGGGATTGAAGCAAATGTGGAGGTCGAAGAAAATATAAAGATTGAAAAGCCTATCCACCTATGTTTTGGAGTTATGCCAGAGGAAGGAATTCAAAAGGTTAAGCTCAATCTTAGGGCTAAAGAGGGTTCAAAGTCTATGATCCTTGCTCATTGTACATTTCCTAATGCAAAAAATGTAAAGCACCTCATGGAAGCAAATATAGTAATAGAAGCGAATGCTCAGTATGCATACTTTGAAAGGCATGTTCACAGTCCTTTCGGTGGCGTTGAGGTTATTCCATACGCGAGTATATATGTAGGAGAAAATGCAGAATTTTCTACTGAATTTGAACTTATCAACGGCTCTGCTGGCAAGATCGATTTTAACTATGAGGTCAAAGCTGATGACAAGAGTAAGATAGAAATGGTAGCCAGAATATCTGGAGTCGGCAAAGATATTATAAACCTTAATGAACAAATTGAATTGAGAGGTAGAGAATCTGCTGGAGTTATTGCCACACATATTGCTGTGAGAGATTATTCTTCGGCAAATGTTAAGAATGTGTTAACTGCAATTGGTCCTAATGCTAAAGGGCATGTTGACTGTAAAGAGATTGTTGTTGGGAATGCAAAGGCTACCGCAGTTCCTGTGGTCTCAGTTTTAAATCCAACTGCTCATGTGACTCATGAAGCTGCTATAGGTAGTGTTGATGCTAAGCAGCTTATTACTTTGATGACACGAGGACTAACAGAAGAAGAAGCTACCGAAGTCATTATACAAGGGATGTTGAGTAAAAAACACAAATGGGGTGAAATTATAGAGAAGTTCCTTTTACCTGATTGACTGAAGATTACTTCTAAACAATAATAGTGCCGGGAGAGGGAGTCGAACCCTCACGGGGTTTATGGCCCCGTCGGATTTTGAGTCCGATGCGTCTGCCAATTTCGCCATCCCGGCAATTGTCACCAAATTCATTATAAAATTTTCTATTAACCAATTTCAATTATAATCCTTTTAATAAATGAGGTATTTGAAATTAATATCTTTTTATCTGTTTCTATATGTTTTTACATAAAAATAGATTTTGGTATACCTGTGTATCATTAAGTAATCTTAAATATCTTTTTGTACTCATTATAGTAAATGTGTGTTAAGTGATTTTTATTTAATTTCTTATAATAGGAAAATTTTTCCTCTTGAATTTTAAAGAAAACGTTGATATATTGAATTAATCTTTTCTCAAAGTATTACTGGAATCTTAATAGCGCTGGGGAGAGTTGAATTTGACACGAAGATTCTTAAAATTTGGAGGAGGAGGTTTCTGATATGGACTGTGGCTTCACTTCTTCAGATCGTTTTTCTATTTTTTGTAAGGCTCTAAGAGTTCAAGACGAAGCAAGGGGCTATGGCTTTGAGTGGTTGAGCGTGGAAGGGATTATAGAAAAAATCAGAGAAGAACTATTAGAAATTGAAAGAGAGATTTCTCAAACCGGTTCCTTCAGGTTAAAAAAAGAAATTGGGGATTTGTATATGGTTGCACTCCATCTTGCTCAGTACTTAAACTTAGATCCTTTGGAGTGCTTAGAGATTTCATGTAATATTTTTGAAAAAAGGTGGAGAAAAGTTTTAGATAGGATAAACACTCTTCCTGAAGACAGGATAGAGAGACTTGAATATTTGGAGTCTATTTGGCAGTCGATAAAGGATGATGAGTAATTTATACTTTGGTGTGATCTGGTATTTGAAAAAAGATGAATTAGCAATAAATTTATTAGTAGCGTTAGGTAAGAGGAGAAATAGATATGGAGCAAACAGGAAAGGAGGAAATTCTTCAGGAGTTACTTCGGTACCTTGCTAAAAAGGGTGATATAGAATTTAGTGAACAGTTGGTTAACTTCGTGAAATGTTTGGAATTTGAGAATTCTAAAATGCGTTTAGGGTTTCCTAATGAATTTTTCCAACTCTGGTTTGTTGAGAAGTATGGTGATGCTGTTAATAAGGCATTGAAACAGATGTACCCTAAACAGGAGGTGGATATAAGGTTTGAAGTGGCAAAAGAGATGTTTGAGAATGAGAACGAGGGGGGGCGAATTGATTCTAAAAAAGTTTTCCAGGCGCCTTTTGGAGGTTTAATGGTTAATAATACTAATTTTGAGATGTTGATACGAAGTGCTCATTTGAATCCCAAGTATACGCTTGAGAATTTCATAGTTGGTCCTGGAAACCAGATGGCATCTGCTACAGCGAAATCTGTTACTGAAAGTCCTGGTAATAGATATAACCCCTTATTTATATATGGGATGACGGGTTTAGGGAAAACCCATTTAATGCAAGGAATAGGGATAAGAATTTTAGAGAGAACCCCTGATACGAAAGTTCTATATGTAACCTCTGAAGAGTTTACTAATGAACTCATACAAAGTATCTCTCAAGGGACCCAACAAAAATTCCACAGTAAATTTAGAAATGTAGATGTTCTTCTGATAGATGATATTCACTTTCTCGCTAATAAAGAAGCTACTCAAGAAGAGTTCTTTCATACATTCAATGCCTTATATGATCTGCACAAACAAATAGTTATCTCATCGGATAGAGAACCGGCAGAAATAAAGGGATTAGAAACGAGATTGGTTTCAAGATTTAGTTGGGGTCTTGTGGTTGATATTCAGCCACCTGATTATGAGACTCGAGTAGCGATATTAAAGAGTAAGCTTGAACAAAAGGGTGTAAGGATCCCAGACGAGATTATATTCTTTATAGCGGAGAGAGTAAGGAGTAATGTTAGACAGCTTGAAGGAGCTTTAACGAGTGTTATTGCTCTGATGAGATTAAAGGGTGGGGAAGATAAGGTTTCATTAGAGGATGTTGGTCGTGTAGTTAGGGATATAGGCGATGGAGAGAACCAAAAACTAATAACGCCAGAGTTTATTATCGGGGTAGTAGCAGATCGATTTGGAGTGAAAGCATATGACCTGAAGGGTAGGTCAAGAAAAAGGCAGTATGTAATACCTCGGCAGATGGCTATGTATTTGTGTAGAGAACTAATTCCAGGCATTACATTATCTCAGATAGGGGAGGTATTTGGGGGAAAAGACCATACCACAGTTTTACACTCTTGTGAGAGAATTGAGCAAGAAATGCTGAAGAAAGGTGAAACCTGGGAAATAGTTAATTCGTTAATAAAGAAAATAAATCACAGAAAATAGTTCAGAAATGAGGGAACTAAAACAATAAAATGTGGAATAAAAAGAGTAGTGATACTGTTGTATTTAAAACAGAATTTTGATATAATATAGCGTTTTTAATGAATAAAGATGCGTGAGGATGGATTTATGGCTATATTAGACATAGTGTTATACCCAGATGACCCTTTAACAAATGTAGCAGAGCCATTTGAAAGGATAGATTCAGAAGTAATGGATTTGGCTCAAGATATGTTTGAGACGATGAAAGCTTACGAGGGAGTTGGTTTAGCTGGTCCTCAAGTGGGTGTGTCTAAACAGATTATAGTTGTTCATGAGCCTGAATCTAAGCCTATGTGTTTAGTTAATCCTGTTTTAATTTTACAGGGGGAGAGGATAGAAGGAGAAGAAGGGTGTTTGAGTTTACCACATGTGTACGCGGTTGTTCCCCGTGCTTCCAGAATAAAGGTTAGGGCTTATAGTCCCAGGGGTAAAAAAATGGAGTTTGAGGCAGAGGATTTCTTAGCGAGGATAATTCAACACGAGTATGACCATCTGCAGGGGATGATTTTCTTGGAAAGGATAGATATCATTACGAGGGAGAAGAAACTCCAAGAATGGCAAGAGATTAGGAAGAGAATTTTATCTGAGATTCAACAGGGATAGTGTTTTAAGATACTCATTTTATGGTCGTTGATGATAAATTTTTCGAGAAGTTGGTTAATGCTTTTCGGAAGCTTCCTGGTGTGGGGAGGAAATCTGCGGAAAGATACGCGATGCATATCCTTTCTATGGGTGAGGAAGAGGTGGAAAATTTTGTTGATGTTATTATTTCTACTCGGAAACACTTTAAAAAATGTAGCCAGTGTAAGAATATCTGTGTTACGGATCCTTGTAAAATCTGTGCTTCAAATGAGAGAGATGATAAACTCCTCTGTGTGGTAGAAAAACCTTCTGGAGTTTCATCAATTGAGAGAGCGGGGGTTTATAAGGGTAAATATTATGTTCTTGATGGGTTACTTAGCCCTATTGATGGGATTGGCCCTGAGGAATTAGGGATTTCAAGACTTTTGGAAATAGTAAAGATTAGATGTGTTGATGAGGTCATAGTTGCTACAGGTGCTACAACGGAGGGAGAAGCAACTGCGACTTATATTTCTCAGATTTTATCTCAGCTTGGTGTGAAAGTTACCCGCATAGCCCACGGCGTTCCTATAGGTGCGGGGTTGGAAATGACAGACCAGTTTACATTAAAGGAAGCATTTGAAGGTAGAAAACCTATTTCTAATTAGCTTTCTTTTAAGAGATTGCGGATTTTAATTTCGCCTTTAGGAAATTCTCGTAGTTTCTCAGATATAATCTACCTGTGAGAGCATTCTTAGATTCGTCCCAGTTGAGTTTTCCTTCTAATTTAATCCCGTAGTTTTTAATTAGATATTCTTGAGCGAATGGCAGACCGAGTCCTCCTATAAAGAATTCAAGTGCACCTCTCGATTCTGGTGTAGCAAATAACTCAATATTGACTTCTAACTCATCTTCTTTCTTGGGGACAACTGAAGCATATAAAAACTTGAGTTTTTTTGCTATGTCCATTCCTAGTTTTATGTACTGATTTTTTTCTTTCTCTTCTTCTAAAGATATTCCGAGTGCGCTGGTTATGGCAGATGTCCATACATAAATGTCTCCCGAGTGAAAATCTAATGTGATCTCGAAGAGCTCCTTAGAGTTGGGTGATATGTTTACAGAAACTGCTTTTTCAGGGTGAATCCACTCTTTTGATACCGTTTCCTCTAAACCCTGGGGAATTGGAAGGGTTCCCTTGAGTAGTATTAGTCCTCGATTAGTATACTCAAGACCTTGGGGATTCCATTTTATCTGTTTTACATTAAGCCAAGGAGATTCACTTTGTAATACCTCATAAATTATTGGACCTAATCTCTTTTCGCTCACTGCTATGTTGATATTGATAGATTTACTTGGCATATCTGTAATACTCCATATGCCAATTTCGTATGGTAATACTAAGGGGATAATAGATTGAAGCCCCGGAATTTGTAATTTTGCTCCAAGTTCATCCCAAGGAATTATCCTTTCAATATTTTTTAGATGGGGCTCTATTCTTAGCGTTGCTTTGCATGTGGCATTGGAGGGAAATTTATCTGGAAGAGGAATATGAGGTGCCTTTGTTAATCCGTAACTTTGGCTTATGACCCATAATATTACAACCCCTGCGAGTATTAATAAAGTTAGAAAAACCAAAAGTGATATGAGGCATCCCTTTTTAATGTTCTTATTCATAGCTAACATCCTTATATTTTGAGTGTTATTATTATCAAATTTATTTGTTGTTTCAACTTTTAATTGCTACCTAAGAGTCGTCTCAGGTGATGTTCAAATTGAGAAAATATAATTTCCCAGGTGATGATGTTCCCATTTATCTCGGATAAATTTACTTCAAGACTAATATCATTGGGAAGTTGAGACTTTATCCATTCGACAAATTGTTGAAGGCATAAGTCAGTTGATTGAGTATTGCTCGTAGATGATACCCTCAAAATTCCGTATACGAGATTGTCTTCATTTAGGTTGAGATACAAGTGAAGCCAGGAAATTTCATGTGATAGATAATCTAAACAAGATAGGTAAGGGGTGATTCCCTTTGGTCTATAGCATGAGATAATGAGTTCTTTCAGTTTAGCTAAATCCGAATTTGTATTGTCCCAGTAAATTTCAAGTAGATGTTTGTTGGTGATCAAGTTTTCTTGCAATGGTTGTAATATGAATCCCTGTTTTTCAAACTCGACTTGGTAATATCCTTTGGCATACCAAATTGCATCTTTATAAAGCGACAACTTTGAAGAATCCCATTTTGTGAAGCAAAGATTTCTAATAAATCCAGAGTCATTTACCTCGTTAACAAATACTTCGCTATTTCTCTTTTCATTAACTACGAAATATACCTCATTGCCTATGTTTGGAATGTGATTGAACAAGAGTGAAATTTCTCGGGGTAAGTTATGAAACCATTCTAATCTAATTGGGCCAGGCTGAAGGGAGGTAAATCTAGGAATTTGTTTTATCCATTTAGTATAGCTTGGAGCAAGTTTAGATATGTAATTCTGAATTTTGTAGGGTTGTAAAATTATTATTCCGATAGTTTCATTTTGGATAAAGTTTTTGTATGCTTGGGCTTTTGGGGAAAATGAAAAGATGATTATAAAGACCAGGAGTAACCATAGAAGTAATAATGTTAGTGTTATAAGGAGAATCGCGGTTTTATTTTTGGTAGATTTTAGTAAATTCATATACATCTTATTAATTTATGATAGAATAACTCCCAAAATAATAACATTATATAATACAGTAAATGATAACTTTTGGTAAGGATTGAGACAATGCGTAGTGATGTTTTCAAAAAAGGTTTTGAGCGAGCTCCTCATAGGTCACTTCTGTGGGCTACTGGAAAGATAAAATCCTCTTCAGATTTTGGGAAACCGTTTATAGGTGTGTGCAATAGTTTTGTAGAGATTATCCCTGGACATGTTCATCTCAATAAACTTGCTGAAATTGTTAAGGAGGCGATTTTAGAATCGGGAGGGATTCCTTTTGAGTTCAATGTTATTGGAGTAGACGATGGTATTGCTATGGGGCACGAGGGAATGAAGTATAGTTTACCTTCGCGCGAGTTGATAGCGGATTCTCTTGAAACGATGGTAAAGGCACATCCTTTTGATGGGCTTGTGTGTATTCCAAATTGCGATAAAATTGTACCTGGAATGTTGATGGGTGCGGTTCGTTGTAATATACCAACGATATTTGTTTCTGGTGGGCCTATGCGAGCAGGCAAACTCAAGGATGGAACAGTAATAGACCTTATCAGTGTGTTTGAGGGTGTGGGTGCATATCAGAAGGGGGCGATTGATGAGAAGTATTTGGCAGAACTTGAGAGGAATGCTTGTCCTGGGTGTGGCTCATGTTCAGGTATGTTTACCGCAAATTCGATGAATTGCCTTTGCGAAGCCATAGGAATAGCTCTTCCAGGAAATGGTACTATACTTGCGGAGACTGAAGAAAGAAAAGAGTTAGTAAGGAAGGCAGGTTATCAAATATTGAAGCTGGTTGAAGCTAATCTTAAGCCTCGTGATATCATCACTCCTAAATCTATTGACAACGCCTTCGCTCTGGATATGGCTATGGGGGGCTCTACTAACACTGTACTCCACACTATCGCTATTGCCCACGAGGCAGGTATCGAGTATCCTTTAGAAAGATTGAATGAGATTTCAGCAAAGGTTCCTAATTTGTGTAAAGTCTCGCCTTCTTCAAAATATCACATGGAAGATGTTTATAACGCTGGGGGAGTTAGTGCAATTTTAGGTGAGCTTTCTAAGAAAGAAGGTATTCTACATCTTGATGCGATCACAGTAACTCTGAAAACCCTTGGAGATAATATTGAAGGATGTAGCACAAAGGATCCTGAGGTGATCAGGACTATAGAGAATGCGTATAGTCCAACAGGAGGGCTGGCAATACTTTTCGGAAACTTGGCTCCGAAAGGTGCAGTGGTAAAAGAAGCAGGGGTTGACCCGAGTATACTCAGGCATAAGGGTCCCGCTGTTGTATTTAATAGTGAGGAGGAGGCTATGATGGGTATTTTAGGGGACAAAGTAAAGCCAGGTGATGTAGTAGTAATTAGATATGAAGGCCCGAGGGGTGGACCTGGTATGAGGGAAATGCTTGCTCCGACATCTGCTATTATGGGTAAAGGACTGGGTAATTTAGTGAGTCTTGTTACAGACGGGAGATTTTCTGGTGGTACTCGTGGTGCGTGTGTAGGACATGTAAGCCCAGAAGCAGCTGAAGGCGGGCCGATAGCATTGGTTCAAGATGGCGACATTATTGAGATTGATATTCCTGGAAGAAAAATCACCCTTCATGTTAGTGAAGAGGAACTTAGTCGCAGAAGAGCAAATATGCCCCCACCACCTAATAGGAACTTAACGGGTTGGCTTAAGAGGTACCAAAGGTTTGTAACCAGTGCGTATAAGGGGGCGGTATTGAGTTGTGACTAAAATTTTATTTAGCCTGAATATGAGCTTTTGTAGCAATGGAATTTGATTCATTTATTAGGTGGCTTTTATACAAAAGAAAGAGAGAAAAAATACTCGAAGAGGATTTGAAAAAACTCGATAAGTATAAGAATTTGACTGATATCCACATACTAATACAGCGGATAAACGAGAGAAGAAAGAAAGATTCCGTAAGGTTCATAATATTTGGAGATACCAGAGGTGATTTCAGGATAGGAAGAGATATAATTTTATCTGCAAGATTACATAATCCAGATTTTATATTAATGACGGGTGACATTGTCAGGCGGGGACGAATCGAAGAATATCTCGCACATCATTTAAGAATGATAAAGTTGGCGGGCGATATCCCCGTGATTCCAGTCCCAGGAAATCACGAAGAGGGGCCTAATGGAGATTATTTGGCATTTCTCAGGTTGTATGGATCTGATAGGTTTGTTTTTGACTGTGGCCCTGCAACTTTTGTTGGTTTTAATAATAACTCATTATTTTCATTTACCGCGGAGGAGTTAAATTTCTTATCTTCGGCTCTTGAAAACTCAGCCTCGGAATTTAAATTTGTAGTAATGCATAAGCCACCTAATTTTCTCAAGGTGTTTTCAAGCGAAGAAGAAGGTAGAGGCGTTAGGTGGAGGACGAAGAAATTTCATATGTTAATGGTTAGACACCAAGTGAGAGAAGTTTTTATGGGACATGTTCATGGATTTGTTACAATGCTCATAGATAATGTTCGGTATACTGTTACTGCTGGAGGTGGTGCTAGATTAGAAGAGATGCTGAGTAAAGAAAAGAGAATTCATCATTATTTGCTTTATGAAATTGTTGATGGGGAAATTAGAAGATTTAGATACGAATGGCAGGATGGAGAATGGCAAAAAGTACTTTATTGAAAGAATACACTTCTTCTCTTAGAGAGAACATGGAGGTAAGGGAAGAGGGAGAGTATAAGGAGATCGATGTACATTATTTGTGGGGAAATGTGTTACGCAAGGCTAAAACTTGGCAAACTCTCGAAGGTTCCCAGGTGAGAATATTAGTTCCAGGGGAGAGAAATGTTTTCAGCGGTCCCGATTTTAGGAATGCTGTCATCGAAATTAACGGAGTTCAATTTAGGGGAGATGTTGAGATTCATAAAAGTATTAAGGATTGGTATATACATGGGCACCATTTGGATGCGGACTATAATAGGGTTATTCTCCATGTAGTATTTGAATACAATGGTAAATATAGAGTAACAAAGACCTCTGATGGGAAGATAATAGAAACTATAGTGGTGAATGATTTATTAGACTCTATTGAACTGTGTGAGGTAAGAAAAAGTACAGGTTTTTGTAAAAGGTCTCCGTGTATAAGCCAATTTTACTTCGATTTCTCGTCTCTTATTAAATCTTTGGCTCAGGAAAGGTTATTTAGTCGGATTGAAAGAATGAAATTGAGGGCGAGATCAGTTAGCCTTGACCAGGTTTTGTATGAACAACTTTTTTGGAGCTTAGGAGCAGGTACAAGATTCGGAGATGCATATCTCCACCTTGCGGAGAAAATCCCGTATTCTCTCGCTTGTGAGATTTCAAATATAAGTCCTCAATTGTTAGGGATGGTATACCTAAGTGAACTTGGTTATTTCCAACATCAAAAAGATTCAGTTGATTCCTATATTGACTCGGTTAAAGATAAGCTGTTTAATATGCAAGGATTGGAGAATATTGTTCCTCATAGTTTAAGTTCTAATAATCGATATCTAAATTCCCCATATCCTGCGGGTTTGCCACCAAGAAGAGTGATTATCATGAGTTCTGTCATAAGTTTGCACAGAGGTTCTTTAGTAACAAATCTATTAGAGTTTTTAAAAAGGAGCCTTGAGTTTGAAAAACCTTGGCTACAATGGCGGGGTTTTTTCATTTCGTCTTCCTACCATTGCCCTGAGAACTTTGAAAAGAGTGTGAGAATAGGTGTAAAGAAAATAATATCTATTGTAGGCAATGTTGTAATTCCTTTTGCTATTTATTGTTATTTTGAAGGTATATTTGGAGTCAGGGAAGAGGAGCTGTGGAAGTTGTATTTTTCTCTTCCCGGTGAGGGTGAAAATTGGATTTTGAGAAAGATGGAAAGGATTAGCAGAGACTTTGTTTCTAATAAACCTCTGAGGTTTTTTGAACAACAAGGGTTGATTCAGTGGTACTGGCACAATTGTTCACATCATCCTGACTGCATTGGTTGTATATGGAATTCCGCAGAGAAGAAGCTATTCAGAGACATCTATTCCATCGAAGAGTGAATAGTTAACTTTTCCAAGTTTATTTAATAACCTTTCCTTCCTCTTTAGTATACATCTATTCGCTGGTTCTATTTTAAGTGCTGTTTCGGTCCAAAAAAGTGCTATTTTTATGTCTCTCAATTGATGTTCATAAATTTTTGCTAGCTCGATACAGGGGATAACTGAGTTAGTTTCTTCTTTAGCCCATTCCTTAAGTACAGAGATTCTTTCCTCCACAAGTTCTAATTTTTTTAAAGCCTCTGAGAGATTCTTCCAACATTCGAAGCGAGTAAGAGGAGAGTCAGAGATTTCTAACAGGTGTTTTGCAGTTTCTTTGGCGTCTTCATAACTTTTACACCGCATTTGGAGATGCATTAAAGCAAGTTTGTCGTTTATTTCATCAAAACCTTTGCCTTGGGGAATAGGTATCCTTTCTGCAAGCCATGCCATTAATCCCACAAGGGAAAGTATGTCTTTTTCATTATGTAATAATATACGGGGAATAAGGTTTTCTTTTCCAGTTGTGATGTAGTCTTTCCATATTTTGGGAATGAGAGATCCGGGAATGTCTCCTAATCTCTTGACTCCGAGTATACTTCTTTCTACTGTGATGAGTGAACAATCTGATAATCTCCTGTTCCAAAATCTTCTTGCTACATGCATTAGGTCAAAATGGAGAACATCCTCATTGGGGAATTGCATACGATTTATTAGGTACCTGTTCCTCAGTAGAGGTAAATCAAATGATTTGCTATTGTACCCAATCAATATTGAAGATTTTTTTATTACTTTACTTATCCCATGAAGAAGAGAGATCTCTTCATCAAAGTCTCGCATGAAGAATTGTTCGATACGGAAGGTCCCTGTTTCTTCAAAATATCCTATTCCTGTTAAGAAGGCTACAGTACCTGTTCCACCGTAACATGAAGTAGTTTCGGTATCTATGAAAATAGCCTTATATACATCGAATTCAGGTATTTCCAGTCCTGGCGATGATATTTTAGCTTGCTTTGCAGAGAACTTTAGTGCGTCACTTATTAATATGTTTCCATATTTATATGACTCTGGATAAAGATTAGTAAATCTAAGACAGCTACTCCCCTCATATTTATAAATCTCGCCTCCAAAAGTATCAGATATATTATAAGTGCCGGTTTTTATGTCTGGTTTTTTGTCTCCTACTTTAGATGCTTTTTGTGGGACATTAGAGAGTTTTTCTCTGATGTTTTTAATAAATTGGGTAGGTTCAGTATTAACCGAAAGAGGATTGTCTGTTTGAGAGGGAAGCTCCACTTCTTGCTTTACATCAGAGGCATTTTTTATTTCTTTTTTGAGTAAATCTGAGGCTCTGATCAAACCCAATTTCTGAAAAAGTTTTTCTATGTTGGAGTCTCTTTGTTTCAATCTCTGCTATTCCTCTTATTGTTAATATAAGATATTTTTCCCTTGAGGGAAACAAGCATTTTTAGGAGTTTTAATGCATTTTCTTTCCCCGTTTTACCTACTTCTACTGTTGGACCAACACAGCTTGGGCATCCACTTTTACACTTGCAATTTTCTAATAATGATAGACTTGCATTAAGGAGGTCGAAGTGTTGATGAAATAATTTTTCCACAATTCCTATTCCTCCGGGGTATTTTTCATACAGGAAGATTGTTGGTTTTTGAGAAAGAGGAGATTTCAAGAGGGCATGAGGACGAATATCCGAAGGATCACACAATACCTCAACCGGAGCAACTTGTCTTAAGGAATTAGCGATTGCGATTAATGTATCACTTATGTGTTCTATAGATATTTCCGCTTCTTTGAAAGTATCATCTGAGAATTCTATCCAGTAGCCGAGGGTGTGCATAGTTTGTTCTGGGAGATGTATTTCTCCCCAACCTACATTTTCATGAGTGCCAAATTTAATCTTTTTATAAATAGTCGGTAACCAGGTTACTTTAAGTTCTCCCCAAGCTCTTTTATGTAGGATTTCTTTAACCTCTTCGCAGAGATCAATGACGCCTAAGTCAACCTTTACCTCAGCATCTGTATAATATTCTGTTTCTACTGCTTTAGCGTATGCTTTTCGATCTTCAAGGTCAAGTTTTTCAATCGAGTAAGTTTCGCTTTGGTGTATGTAAATTGCATTTTCATAGACTTCTACTGGAGCAGAGAAGTAGTCTACTTCTCCAATTACTCTTCCGTTGTTTTCTACATCGAGTATTACAACATTTCCCGGAGCTGCTGTTCTGAGACTTATCTCTTGAGCAGGATACGATTCCGCGCACCAGTGCCATTGATTTTTTACTTTGTGTAATATTTTCTCCTCTTGGAGGTATTCAAGTATTGCTGTGGTAGAGTATTTATCTAAGCCGAATTTTTCTTCTTCTGTGAACGGTAGTTCAAATGCAGCACACTTAAGGTGACTCGTTAATATATATATATTATTGGGGTCTAAAGTGGCATTTTCAGGGGATTGTTGAAAAAAGTATTCAGGATGGTTAACTATGAATTGGTCGAGAGGAGTGCTTGAAGCTACGAATATGATTAGGGAAGGTGTTTGTTTTCTTCCCGCTCTTCCTGCCTGTTGCCATGTGCTTGAAATACTACCGGGGTAACCTACTATTACACACGCATCTAATGAACCAATGTCTATGCCCAGCTCAAGTGCGTTTGTACTCACAACAGCTAAAATTTCACCCTTTCTCAGCCCCTCTTCAATTTTTCTTCTTTCTGTAGGGAGGTACCCTCCTCTATACCCGCAAATTCTTTTCTCATCTATTTTCATCTTTTTAGCAATATCCTTCAGATATGTAGTTATTATCTCTACTTGTAATCTACTCCTTGCGAAGATTATGGTTTGGACATCTTTAGATATGAGCTTGCTCGCAATTCTAGTGGATTCTTTTGTAGAAGATTTCCGTATTCCTAATTCCGCGTCAATTACTGGTGGATTATAGAAGAGGAAATGTTTTTCTCCACGAGGTGCTCCGCTTTTTTCAATCAGTGTTACAGGTTCTTCTATGAGTTTCTCTGATAATTCTTTAGGGTTTGCTATAGTAGCGCTACAGCATATAAACTGAGGTTCTGAACCGTAGAAGGAGCATATCCTTTTTAGCCTTCTTATTATGTTGGTTAGATGGCTCCCTAAAACCCCTCTGTAATAGTGAATCTCATCTATAACGACGAACCTAAGATTTTCAAACAATTTTAACCAGATTGTGTGATGGGGAAGAATTCCTGTGTGCAACATATCTGGGTTTGAGATTACTATCTGCCCGGCACTTTTTATTGCTTGTCTTGCTGAAGTAGGAGTGTCTCCATCAAATGTGAATGTCTTTATACCTATGTCGAGGTGCTCTATAAGGTTTCGAAGCTCATGAAGTTGGTCTTGGGAGAGAGCCTTCGTAGGAAAAAGGTATAATGCCCTTGTGTGAGGTTTTTTTATGATCTCATTTAATACAGGTAGATTGTAGCAAAGAGTTTTGCCAGATGCGGTAGGTGTTACAACGCATATATTTTCTCCCCTAAGGACACTCTCTATCGCTTCTGCTTGATGTGTGTATAAATGGTGTATACCCTCCTGTATAAGTGCTTTTATCAGTTTCCCATCTAATTCAGTTGGAAATTCTTTGTATTGAGGGAAAGTGGCAGGGAGAATTTTCCATGTGGTTAAATTTTTCTTAAACTCCTCATCTTTCTGTAGGTTGTCGATAATCTGGCTTATGTTCATATGAGAAGTTCCCAGTAAATAATAATTATTGTAATTTTACCAAAAAGGATGAAAGGGTTGATTTTTATTGTTTGGTTAGCAGTTTTTCAATGTTCAATAGGTGGCCAATTTTTTAATACGAATTGTTTAGCTTCTTCCTTAGAATTAATCTGCCCTTCTAACTGGGCATTTTCCACTTCTTTTAAGATTACTTTAAATATGGGACCTGGTGTATAACCCATTGCAATGAGATCTTTTCCCCTCAGTATAGGTTCTGTTTTGGGGCTTTCTGATTTAAAAGTTTCCCATTCTTTGTAGACTTCGTCTAAAAGAGATGTATCTCCATGACTTGCGAGGATATCAATCTTTACTAATTCAAGGAGTAAAGGAAAAAGGGGATTTATAAATAGCCTTGTTTTGGTGCTCTTTTTCATCTGCGGAAACTGCAGTAAGCACATATGATTTTTTACAAGCCAACATACAGACTCAGTTTCACTTTTGGAAAATCTTAATCTTTCCATTATTTTTTTTGTTATTTCCGCTCCTATAGCTTCATGTTTGGGGAATCTTATTCTTTCTTCTTCAATAAAAGTGTCTTTTTTGCCTACATCGTGAAATAGTATGCTTAGAGCAAGAATGATAGAAACATTTTCTGGTAGTTTTTCAAGACATAAGAAGGTATGCGTTAGTACATCCCCTTCTGGATGATATTCTGGTGGTTGTGGAATATTGCGGAGTAAAGATAATTCTGGAATTATTTCGTTTAGTAACCCGGTTTGGTGTAAAATCTCGAAAGCCTGCTTAGGATTACCCTCTGTTAAAATTTTTGTGATTTCATCGCGGATTCTTTCTCCTGATACTTTTTTTATCCCATGCTTTAAGCTCTTTATAGCTTGAAAGGTATTTTCTTCTATTTTGAACTTTAATCTTGCACTAAATCTTGCGCACCTTATTAATCTAAGATAATCTTCGGAGAATCTTTCAATAGGATCTCCTACCGTTCTCACTATTCTGTTTTTCAAGTCATCTACTCCACCTACAAAGTCAATTACCTTTTCCTCGGAGGGGTCATAAAATAAGGCGTTAATGGTGAAATCTCTTCTTTTTGCGTCCTCTTCAGGAGTGGAGAATGTTACATTAGATGGGTGTCTTCCATCCAAGTAGGGACCGTCCCATCTAAAAGTAGTAACTTCGTACTCACCCTCAGGAATGATCACCCGCACTACTCCAAAACTTTTCCATATTGTAATAGTTTTTGGAAAAAGCTTACTTACTATTTCAGGCATAGCATTTGTAGCGATGTCATAATCTTTAGGGGGCATATTAAGTAACATATCCCTCACACACCCTCCTGCAAAGTAGGCAATATATCCTTTTTCCTTCAGAACCTGACAAACTTTCCTGGCGCCTTCCTCAAGTCTATTCATGCTTTTTCATATCCTCATTTTTAGTATATAGCCAGCCAATGGTTAAGAGAACTACTGAAGATATTGCAAAGTTTAGGATTCTATATATTTCGGAGGATATATAATTGAAAACAAAGAAAACTCTTAGGATGGTTACCAATATTACGAATAGACTCGCCCATCGGTAGATGGATTCTTGAAGAAGTATACCTATTGCCATAAGAATGCTACCAGTAAAGAGCCAATAGAATATTAACAAATCCCTCGGTAGAACTGTATATCCGTAAAGCATTAGGGTTGAGATGGTTAGGAGAACAGGTATTATCCTAAGTATTTTACCTATTTTTTCATTAAATATTTTTTTTCTAACCTGAATCTGTGCTATTCTCTCAACGAAAATCAGGGAGATGGGGGTAAGTAAAAGAGGAAGCGTAAATTCCCAAGAAAGAGCGTGTGATTTCATCTTTTGAGTGAAATATAGAAATGTAAGTCCCGAAATTATACTTAGGGAATACCCTGCGAAGCACATGACTATGAAACTAAATTTATACCCAAGTAGATATAATAAACTCCCCGATATAGCCAATATACTTAGGAATACATAAATAGGGAAAGCATTGAGTAGGATAATTATTAAGATGAAAGAACTTAGAGAATAAAGTAATATAGTTGGTATGAAATGGAATATGTCATTGGTAATACTAAGTGTAGTAGATGAAAATTTTTCAAAGACACAAGATCCTAATAATGATAAGAAGATAAGTATGAAGCTCAACGCCAAAAAATAGTCAGATTGGATTATAGGAAGTTGAAAGTAATAGTAGTTCATTATGAATGCTAATTGTGAGGATAAGAGAAGAATGGAAGCGGAGAATTCCAAAGCTCGGGTAGATGTTAGGTACCCAAATCCGAAAACTATGAGAAATTGGAATACAAGAATATATGGTAGTCTTACATCTTCGATAAAATTTGAAATAGTGGCTAATAGAAGAAGCAATGTTCCAGAAAAGGTATGGAGTACTGCGAGGTAGATAGCTGGAAAAGAATCGTATCTATCTAAGTTTAATGTATTCGGTGAGTTTTTGTCTCCAAATTTTTCGTAGAGTATGCCTACCAAGTTTAGGAAAAAAACGGTTAAGGTAATTGAAAACCATTTTAGAGGGATCTCCCACTGTAAAAGTTTGATATTTCCTGAAACATTAAGATATGCCAGACCCCAGAGAAATGTGAAAATCAGGAGAGCAAGGTTTATCCATTTGTAAACCTCGTAACCACTTCTTTTGTATGCGAGGAAGAGGGCAAGACATTCTATACTGAGTGCAATGAGAAGTTTTTCCCCTGAAAAATATGACTGAAGGGCTAAAGTAGCCATTATAAATGTTTTTATAGCAAATATCTTGAAAATATAATTGTATTTTTCTCCCACTAAATTTGAGATAATTGTGAAAGCAAGGAGGAGTAAAGTAAAGATAGTCCTAAAGACATATTCATGTTCTACATAGTTCATTCGGATAAGATAAAATGACAGAGCAAAGTAGATAAAAGAATTTAATCCCACCAAAGGGGCAACTCCCCTCCGATACTCATTTTTCCTTTTCGCTTCTATTATGCATGTGGTGGAGAAAATTAGAAAGCTTGTGGTTAAGAAGGCAAACGAAATCCAGAAATATGGTTTCGCGGGTATGTTCAAATAGGTGTTAGGATTTAAGTATATAAAGACATAAGCATATATTAAGTAGGAGCCAATTATCCCTCCCCACGATAAGAAAAACCATTTATGGAGAATATGAAAAATGAATGTAGCTATTGCTATGAATAAGCTTGTAATTAGTGCGTATGTTAAATGAAGTAGGTCAGGAGTCCCATAACAACTAAGTGCAACAGTGTAATAATTTAAAAAAAGTCCTATGCCTGCTATGCTTAATTTCTTCTTTTTATGGGAGATTAATATCAGCGGTAATTCGCTCAGAACTATTATAAAAAGTAATAGAGTTAGGGTATAGCCATTGTAGGATATCGTTGAAAAAGGGCGGACTTCACTTAAAAAAAATAGTGCATAAGTAGCGTACGGAATACCCGCCAAACCACAGCTTATGATAGTGTCTGTTAGAATACTTTTCCTTTTAGTAATTAATTCTAATAGTATGAATATAACAGAAATCCCGTATATTATCATGATTTTTCCAATTGGGCTAAAAATTTCTGAGAAGAAGGTAGCCCGTGATGTTAGCACAAAAGTACTCATCACAAGTACTGCAGAGATTTCAGTAGCCCACTCTAACCCGATTTTTCTCTCAAGATTTTTACCTACGAATGTTTTTATATGTGTTAATGCTTCCCCAATTTTTTCTCTGTCCGGTGTAGTAGAAGGAAATGGCTTTGCTTGTTGTAAATCTCTATTATTTGAGTTTTTTTCTTTTAATTTTTGGTCTGAAGTAAAGTGATTTTCTGGGGTTATTTGTTTGTCTCTATCTTCTGTTAGCTTGGATAATCGTTCATTAAGCTGTTTGATTTGCTCTTCTAATTCTCTTATTTTTTCTTCATAGCTTTCAGTCATATTTTTGTATCTGACAAGTATTGAAATTCTATATATTCTATTTTATAATCTCTTATAAAGTCTAAAAGGGGAAAAGTATGGTGATTTTAGGACTTGTGCTCGTGGTGATAGGTTTTGGTATAGGGGTTCTTGACTTCCTTGGCATCCTTTCTCAGCTACTACCAGCATCCTTAACAGTGCAAATTTCTGCATACCAGTGGGCGTTTTGGGGGCTGGGAATAGTAGGAGTACTTCTGATAATTCTTAACAGACGGCCAAGAGATTGAGGTAGAAAGTATTTCCATCTCTAATATATAACTTTTTAAATATAGTGTCAAAGAGTATGAAAGAGTGGCGTTTTATTCATTGCTCTGATATACACTTGGGGCAAAACCCGGATGGGGTTTGGAATAACCGCGTCCTCACATCCAAATCTTTCGAAATATTCAGAACTTTTCTATCGGATGTTGAGAGGAGGGGAGTCAAAATTATTGTAATCTCGGGCGATATTAGTTCTTGTGATGATCCTCAGACTTTAAAAAAAATTTTAAGTATATTTAATGTTAGTAGTTATAGGTTTATTTTGACTGGCGGAAATCACGACTTTATTTCTCCTGAGCATAATGATATTCTTGTTAAACTATTAAGTCGCTATTCTCCCGCTTCATCACTCCCATTTACTATGGTTTATAAGAATGCTCTATTTTGTAGTATGAGTATTGAATGTTCTTTATCAACTTTTCCAAACTTACATACTCCGTGTTTGTCACATCCAGAAATTGTGAAGAAAGACAACGATAAACTTACTTATTGGTTTATACCTTCGGAAGGTTTGAGTTGGTTAGGAAACACTATAAAGAGGTCAGATAAACGGATAGTCTTTATCAATCTCCATTGTCCTATACTACCTGTGCCCGATAGGTGTAAGTTTGCTGGGTTTAGAGATAGTGGAATATTGGCTAATTCTGAAGAGGTAATAAACCTGCTCCTCACTTTTGTTGATAAGAACTTTGTAGTTCTCTCAGGTCATATGCATATTAATTATATAGTTTCGTACAAGAATATTACTCAGGTGGTAACTTCTTCTTTGTGTGAGTTTCCATGCGAATACAGAGAAATAATAGTAGGTGATGGGAGGATTTCAATAAAGACCCATGGTTTGTCGAACTCTAAATTCGCTGAAGATTCTCTAATTCCGGGGAAAGAGCTTACCAGAGGAACTAATGAAGATAGGGAATATTTACTTTCTCTATAGACGGGTAGATAATCCTAATATAATGTCTTGATAATTACATATCCTTGTTTATCTTGTTGTTAGTAGGCGGGGGTTGAAAAGGTTTAATATCATCTTGGAATGTTCCTTGAGCCTTGTTTGCTTCTCCAGCTTCTACTGGAGTACTGTCATAATTAAAGTAAGTAAAGTACAGCAGTGCCAGTACACATAAAAACAATGCAGTTATAAAGCTTATTATGCCTCCCCATATCAACTTTTTCCTACTCTGTTTTTTTTCCCTTATCCTTATCATTATTTTGTTAACCTCTATTTCGCGCTCCCATTCCGTTATGAAAGCCTCTCCACCTTTTTCCTTAATTGGTCTAAAGGTCATCCATAAATCGTAGTACTCTTTACAGGTAGGACAATATTCTATATGCTTTAATCTTTCATTATTTAGTTTTCCATTGGTTTGCTCGAGTTCTTCAGAAATTGTGTTTAGTAATTCACAAGGACTCTTTTGATATCCTGATTCTTTTTCTTCCTCTAATCTTTTCATTTTTCATCACCCTAAATCAAAGTTTTGAGGAAATAATTAAGGTTCTATTCCCCAATTTTTCAAAATTTCTCTTAATTTCATCCTTGCTAAATGAAGCCTGCTTGTAACAGTTCCTACAGGTATTTTTAATTTCTTGGCTATATCATCCACAGGTATGTTGAAATAATAGTACATGAGGAAGACTTCTTGTTGCTCATCTGGCAATCTTTTTAGTGCTTTAAGTATGTATTTCCCTATTTCTTTTTGGTTTAATGCAGATAAAAGATTTTTGGAATCTGCTTGACAATCTAAAGGATAGCTCTCCTCAGTGTAAATTTCGTATTTTTTCCTGGATCTGTTTTTCCGAACATAATCAGTGATGTGGTTTTTGGTAATTGAGTATAGCCATGAACGGAAACTACCCTTTTCTTTGTATTTACCGAGTCCTTCCCAAACCTTTACGAAAACTTCTTGAATTATGTCTTTCGCTAAATCTTCATCCATTATTTTGGAAAGAACCACTGTATATACTCCTGGGTAATACCTATTAGATAATACTTCAAAACATTTCTCGTCACCTTTTTTAATTCTCTTTATGAGTTCGTCATCTGGTAAGTTGTTAATATCATCTATACTATTCATAAACGAAATTTCTAAGCTCCAAATTTAATTTTTTCTCTCTATTATGAATTGAGCTAAATCAATAAGTGAAATTTTAAAGTGGGAATTTCTTATTTTTTTTAGAGAACCTATTGCTTTGTCTTTTAATGAGTTGGTGAAGCTCTTAACTTGAGTTTCTATCCCATATTTATTGAAAAGATATTGGATTTTATCTTTGTCTTTCTTTGTTAGAGTTGCTCCAATCTTATTTGTAATGAATTTTTTCTCTGCATTATTTAACTTGTGCCATAACATGACCAGTGGTAAAGTTATTTTCCTTTCTTCTAAATCGTTCAAAGTGGGTTTACCTAATACCTCGGAATCTTGGGTGAAATCCAGGAGGTCATCAATAAGCTGGAATGCAATGCCTATATTTTTTCCATAATTGTAAAAGGATTGCTTGTTAGTTGAATTTTCAATGAGAGTAGGTCCTATTGCAGAACATACAAAGAGCATCCCCGTTTTTCTGAGGGAAAGTTCTAAGCAATCTTCAATTGAGTACTCCTCCAATTTTTTGTTGAAGAACTTTAGCTCCCCTTCAGCCATTTCTCTTATGGACTTTAGAACTACTTTTATAAGTCCCATAGATTTGTACTGCCCTAACATTTCGAGGGCCCGAGCGACAAGATAATCTCCACCCAGCACTGCAGCGTGGTTACTCCAAAGTCGATTTAGAGTTAATCCCCCTCTTCTAAAATCGGCGCCGTCTACTACATCGTCATGAGTAAGTGAGGCAAGATGAAGTATTTCAAATGCTGTAGCCATGGGAATATATTTTTCTAAGTTTTTTTTCCCTAACGCTCCCGCACTCAACAAACATACTGCAGGCCTAATCAGTTTTCCTTTGGCTTTCAGAGCGGGAGTATGTTCTATATCTACTAAACTTAGGACATCTTGCCAAATCTCTTGAACAATTTTCTCTATTTTTTTTAGTTGATCTTCTATGGGTTTGTAAATTTCTTTTAGTTGTATCATTGTTTTATCTTTTGTAAGTTTCATCAATTGAATCTTCTTGGTCTTGATAAGATTTAACGATGACATTGTAGTTGAGTTTTGCCATAGCAATTGAAATTATTGGAGTAAGCAAGTTGAAGAAACAGTAGGGGAGATATTGAAGAGTTGGGACACCAAGAACTGAACTTGCAAAAGCCCCACAAGTGTTCCAAGGAACGAGAACAGATGTAACAGTTCCCCCATCTTCTAAGGTCCTGGATAAGTTAAGAAGGTCTAAATTTTTATGTTTATAAGTATTTCTGAACATTCTACCTGTAATTACAATGGATAGGTATTGTTCTGCTGCAAATATATTAAAGATAATAGAGGTTATTACTGTCGAAGCCATTAGTCCTCCTGATGTTCTAACTAAACTTAAAATTCCTTCTGCAATTCTTCCGAGCATTCCTGTTGCTTCCATCACTCCACCGAAAAGCATCGCCATTATAATAAGGGTAACAGTTGAAAACATCTTCTCCATTCCTCCTGCGGAAAGTAGCTCATCTAAAACTGGAATCCCACTCTGAAGTTGATATCCGTAATATGCTACATGAATTGTTTTTTCATAGGATTTTGTCACTAAGTTAACCAGAGAACTGATGCTTTGAAAATCTGTGGTCGTTAACAAATCGCTATTTTGAAATAGGAAGCTTAAAATACCCCCCAAAAGACAACCAACAGTTAGCGCAGGAATAGGAGGTGTCTTTCTAATGGCTAAATAAATTACTAATGCGGGAACTATAAAAAAAAACCAGTGAATATAAAAGTTCTTTTCTAAGCTGTTGAGTATTTTGGATATTTCTGTGAGTTCTACGGTATTTCTTGTTGAAACTAAACCTATAAGAAAGAAAATTAGAAGAGTAAGGGTGTATGCTGGGATAGTAGTATTTAGCATATTTCTGACATGACTGAATAGGTTGACTCCACTAACCGCGGGAGCTAAGTTTGTAGTATCTGATAGGGGTGACATTTTATCTCCAAGGTATGCTCCGGAAATAATTGCTCCTGCTATTATTGGCTCCTTATATCCAAGTGCTTTTCCTATTCCTATTAGTGCTACTCCAATGGTTCCCATAGTTGACCAACTACTGCCTATTGCAAGCGACACCATAGAACAAATCAAGCAAGCAATCAGTAAGAATGAGCTCGGAGACAAAGTTTTTAATCCGTAGTAGATGATAGAGGGCACTATGCCTGCTTGTATCCAGAGGGCGATGGTTGCACCTACAATTAGTAATATTATAATAGCTTCCATCGCAAGAACTATAGAATGGATCGCCTTTCTCTCTATCTCTCGATAAGAAAGACCAAGTTTTTTATGACCAATTATCCCTGCTAATATTGATGATATAAGCAAGGCTGTTTGGCAAGGACCTGATGTGGCTTCATCTCCGAAAGTCCAAACATTTACTGCCAAAAGGACTATGAGTAAAATGCATGGGGCGAGGGATAGTTTTAATGATATTTTGTTCTCCATTCTATAATTGACTATTAATTTTCTTGGGTTTGTGGTTTGGGTAATTATACTACTATTACTAATTCTAACTCCCCTTTTACATCTGATGAACTAAATGATTTAAGCCATTAATTCCGCTATTTTTAGCATAAAATCCCCAAGTTTGCCTGCATATTCAGGTGAACCTTCTACTATTACTAATCCTTGGGCGATTGCCTGGACAGTGTCCACAGAGTTAGATATTACTGGCAGGGCAGATTCTACATTGGGGAATCTCATATGGACAAATGGTTTTCGCAGTGTATATATACC
>JAOAHN010000083.1 GCA_026415215.1 Candidatus Hydrogenedentota bacterium | reverse complement strand
CTTGGTAAACTCAATTGATTTGTTTCTTTCTTCAGGCTCAGGACTGCCTAAAGAGTACTCCCAATAAAATCCAGTTGCTAATGAGGGGATTTCAAGCCCTATGGAGTCCAGTAGATTCTTTATTTTTGTTATATGGTTTTTAGTTGTGTCAGGTGATAGTTCTCCTGATCCAAAGCATAGTTCAATCCCATCCCAACCCATCTCTTTCACTTCTCGAGCTACTGATTCAATAGATTTTTCTCCTTGAAATCCACATACCATCCAACCATTAATGGCTTTTTTCATAAAGCAGATCCTTTCTTAATTGGGAAATCTTTTGTTGGTATATAAATTAAAGTGACTCTTTGTAAAAGTTCAATAGGTATAATTTGTTGGTATCTAACTTCTCAAGGTCTAATAGTATTTTTTCCCTCCGAGGCTTACCATTAGAATTTCTAAAGTTACTTTGGAATGAACCACATTTTATCAACAAGGTATCGTCGATTTTTATAAATGCAATCTGATGAAGAATAAATTCAACTTTTCTTAGCCTCGATCAAGCTCCTCTTGCTATTCTATCTTTTTCATATTTAGACTTTCCTCCTTTTAGTTCCTCATGCCACTTTTGGAATCTTCTGTTTTCATCATTATATTCTACTTTACCGATTGCAAGAATTAAGCCTACGCATCCATAGTTTTGGATGGCCTTGGAGGTAGCTTCACTGTCATTAGTGATAATCTGGTGTGAAGTTGTGTTAATGGCATGGGATTTGAAGTCCCATGGAATTGTATAAAGGCCATCAAACTTAACATTTCCGTACTTAGGTCCGGGTATTTCAAAGATGTTTTTCAGTGTATTTTCACATAAGTATTGAAAATAAAAACCTATCCACTCCATTTGCCTCCAGTGAGGGTAATTAGCATTCTTCATTTCCAATATTGCTTCTCTCCCATCCCAGTGTAGGGGAATATTGCAAAGATACTTAGCTATATGTTTTGAGAGAGCATGGAATTGTTTGTTACACATATTATCTTTTACTATATTTCTACCAAAACCCCAATTTCAGTTCCTCAAATAGTGAGGTATTTTTCATGTAAAAATCAATTAAGTGTTCGTAGACTAATTTTCCGTTTTCATTTAAATCTCCTAATATGAAGTTTCTATTTGTTACATATCCTACGATTCCAAGCATTCCACTCCCTGCTAATGGATCGAAAATTAGACCATTTTCGTTTGAGAAGTGTTCTAACAAACATCTCAATAAATCGAAGGGAAGCCGGGTTGGGTATTTAGGCATGTTAATTTTATAATCCCTTTTAAAGATGAGTGTGCAAAGGTTAGGTTCTCCATTCTCGCAATGGTGAGTTGAACACCTCTTATTATATGTCCAGGATTCTCCTTTAGTAACCCAGTATATCTCGTAAACATTATGTGACGGTTTTTTCCTACATACGGGAGCAAAGTTGTATACCCAGTACAGCTTTCCTCTAAGAATTAAATCTCTAAATTCCTTTATATTTCGATGAATTATGTGGCTGTTATTCCACCCAGAGAATATTAGAGCTTGCCCATTAGAATTGAGGTTCTTATGTATAACATTCAATAGTTGATTAATTTTATTATCATATTCTTCTACTCTCCATTCAATATATCCATCTACTACATTTTCTGCATTTCTGTTGTAGTTCCCATTCTTACCACTAAATTCAATTCCAAAAGGAGGGTCCGTGATGATTAAATCAGCATTCAGGTTATCCCATTCATTCATGTCTTTTATTATATATCTATCCAAAAGATTCCTTTTTATATTGTTCTCTTCTTTTGGGATAGTGAAGAGTTCCGCACTTCCAAGATTTTTCATATTAACCAAGTCCTTAATATTCTGTGGTTTTAGTATATGGAATTTTTTTTTAAAACTCAAAATAAGATATCGGGAGGTACAGAGACACCTTTTAAGATTACAGTGGGGGACAAAACACTGGCGGAGAGGGTGGGATTCGAACCCACGGTACGGATTTTGGCCGTACACACGCTTTCCAAGCGTGCTCCTTAAGCCACTCGGACACCTCTCCGCGTGACCTGAAAGACTATGAATAATCTACTTAGCTATGAATTGATTATAGCAATTTCTTCATTCTTTTCTCTATGGTGAGTACATGAATGTTATTAAGGTTTCTACTGCTCTCCCCTCTGGTTTATATATTTTTAGAGGAATTTTTGTGGATGTTTGGTTAGCCTGTAGAAACTCTTTCAACATACCTTCCTGTTCTGGTATCTACTTTTACTACATCTCCTTCCTTTATAAAGAGTGGTACTTGAATTTTTGCACCGCTTTCAAGAGTACAATATTTCATTACATTAGTAGCTGTATCTCCTCTTACTGCGGGTTCTGCTTCTACAACTTTAAGCTCTACAAATGGTGGCATCTCTGCTACTATTGGCTTGTCTTCGAGGAAAAATATGGAACATATATCGGATTCTTTTAAGAATTTTTTGGATTCTCCTAACATTTCCTCTGGTATAAAGGTCTGTTCGTATGTTTCCAAATCCATGAAGTAGAGTAAGCCTTCGGATTCATATAAATATTGCATTTTTCTTTCGAGGAGCATAACTTCTTCTACATCGTCAGACATCCTGAAAGTTACCTCCATTGCCCTACCTGTGCGGACATTTTTAAGTTTTGTCCTAAGCATTGCACGCCAATTTCCTGGAGTTATATGTTGGAAATCTACTACTATCCAAATGTCGTTTTCGTGTTTTATTGCCATTCCTCTGCGAAATTCTGAAACGGAAATCATTTTATTTATTCCTTCTGTTCTCCTATTTTTTGATAATTGTTAGCATTTAATATTATTAAGAATTAGTTGGTAAGCAATTATTTTATCATATCGAGGAGTTAGTAATGAACCTCTTGGCATTTTCTTTACCGATATTAATAATTAACACTTCTTTTCCACAGGAGGAGAATCCTTTTCAGGGTGCCCAAGTGTTGATAGACCCAAGAATGCGGGATGCAGTGGTTAATAATGAGTATTTTTCAAATAGAAAGGATGCATGGAATAAGGAAAGACCACATCATATCCATACTCTTTTCCGTAGGTCGTTTGATTTGGATAGCTCTCCCAGTGAGGCTAAGATTTATATCACTGCTGATGATTATTTTGTTTTATATATAAATGGTGTGCGTGTATTGGAGGGACCTCCGACAGGGTATCCGTTTGCATATCCGTATTGTGAGTTTAATGTAAAACCATATTTGAGCAAAGGTAAAAATTTGTTAGCAGTCCACACCTATTACAGGGGGCTTGTGAATAGGGTAACGGTAAGCGGTGATAATAGGTCTGGGTTAATTTTGAGACTTGTGGTTAGGGGAGAAGATGGTAAAGAGTTTACTATAAACTCGGATGAAAATTGGAAGTGTCTCCCGTTAGAAGTATATTTACCTTCTACTCCAGTGGGGTATAAAACACAGTTCATTGAAAACATAGATATGCGAAAGTATCCCCATGACTGGTATAAGGTTGACTATGACGATTCCTTTTGGATTACGCCTTCTAAGAGGGAGCACGATTATAAATTTGTAAGGATAGATGTTAAGCCAGTTTTTACCTCTAACATATTTCCTGTTTCTTGTAGGATTGTGGATAAGGGAGTGTATTTCTACGATTTTGGCAGAGAAACTGTAGGTTATACGAGGATAAAGATAAAAGGAGAAGAGGGACAAAAGGTAGTGGTATATCACGGTGAGGAGTTGGAAGAAAATGGTAGAGTGCGTTGGAAAATGAGGGCGAATTGTGATTACAGAGAGGAGATAACTCTTTCTGGTAGGGAAGAAATTATACCCTTTTTCGAGTACAAAGCTTTCAGATATGTTGAAGTGGAAGGTGCTCCTGAAAGTTTAGAGGTTTGGGTTGAAGAAAGGCATTATCCATTTGATTTATCCAGGCATTATTTTCAGTCAAGTGATGAATCTCTATGTAAGATATGGAATATATGTGTTAACGGGGTAAGACTCTGCTCTCAAGAAGGCTTTTTAGATTGCCCCTCTCGAGAGAAAGCTCAATATTTGGGAGACGCGGTTATTATATCCCGTTCGTTTCTTTGGCTTACTGGTGATACTTCTTTGGCAATGAAATCCTTATTTGATTTTTGTGTCTCATCGGAAATAGATAAAGGGTTGACTGCGGTAGCACCTTCTGGATTTATTCAGGAATTTGCAGAATATTCTCTACAGTACCCATTGATGTTGTGGGAATATTATCGACATTCGGGAGATAAAGAGTTTCTTAGAAGCGCGGTAGATAGATGCCTTTTAGAATTTCTTCAATACTTTGAAAGGTTTGAAGGTGAAGATGGATTATTGTGGAGTACAGGACCTAAACCAATTTTAATAGATTGGCCCAAAAATCTAAGGGATAATTTTGATTATGAATATGCACTTGACAAACCTAATGCAGTTGTTAATGCTTTCTATTATGGTGCTATTACCACTACCTTGAGAATATTTGGAGAAGTAGGTATAAATACCGAGAAACTCAAGGAAAAAGCAGAAAAGATATTCGTTTCTTACCAAAATATATTTTTAGATAGGGAGAAAAATCTATACAGGGATGCGCTAAATTCTTCACACTGTTCACTTCATAGTAATGCTCTTTCCTTATATTTTGGATTGGTAAAAGATGAGGAGGTTAAAAAGGCAATATTCGAATTCATAGAAAGCAAAGGACTTTCTTGCGGTGTGTACATAGCTTCTTATGTAATTGAAGCTTGTTTTAGGGAAGGAAATCCCGAGCTTGGGTGGAAATTGCTTACCAATAACTCTGAATATTCATGGAAAGAGATGTTAAGGAATGGAGCAACCGCTTGTTTAGAAGTGTGGAAACCTGAGATGAAGATGAATATGAGTTGGTGTCACGCCTGGAGTAGTTCTCCTATATATTTAGTTTATGAATATGTAGCAGGACTAAAACCAGCTCTCCCAGGATGGAAAGAGATTGAAATATCTCCCGTAAAGTTGAATGACCTCCCTGAGATGTTTCTAATCAAGACTTTTCCGAATGAGAGCTACTGTTCAGTCCATATAAAAGACGGGGTGTATGTATATAATCTTCCTCTCTCGTTGAAGTGTTCGTATTTAGTTCCGGATGGTCAGAAGATTATTATAAATAAGAGGAACTCTTGTGATAAGTTGCCAAGTATGACTAATGAAGAAAAAAAAGTAATTGAAAAGAATAGGTGGAGGGAATTTGTGGGAGATTCAAAATGGGTATGGGTATCTGTGGCTAACCAGAAACTTAGGTTATTACAGGGGGAGTGTGTGGTATGGGAAACTTCTTGTTCTACATCTGCGAGGGGTATTGGAGAGGTAATTAATTCTGAAAAGACTCCTCGAGGGTGGCATGTTATAGTGGAAAAGATAGGTGAGGGAGCACCAATAGGGCAAATTTTTAGGTCCAGAAAACCAGAGGGGGTTTGGGATGAAAGAATGGATATAAACGAAAATCTTATATTAACTCGAATACTGAGGCTTCAGGGTGTAGAAGAAGGTGTAAATAGAGGAGTTAACTCTGAGGGAGAGGTAGTAGATTCGTATATGAGGTATATTTATATACACGGGACTAATAAAGAGAATGAAATAGGTAAACCCACTTCTAAGGGATGTGTGTGCTTGACTAACTACGATATGGTTTACCTTTTTAATTGTGTAGAGATAGGGACAAAAGTTCTTATTACAGAGGAGTAATCTGATAATAAGTTTTGGTTAAGAATTATTTTCTGCACATCTCTAATCTAATTTTATATGCTTTTTTATTTATTTTTGATGCTTTCTTGGTAAGTTCTTCGTATGGTCTGTTCGTTATATCCACTAACCCAATGTTATAGTTTTCGCCGTCAAAATATCTGCCTGTTATTGGCTGATCTGCCCACTGGAACCAATGACATCCAACATACAAGGGGTTAGTAGCCATAGTAATAATATATTTCTCGTATTGCTCAGCTCGCACTTTTTGATTTTCACAGGCTATCAGCCCAGGATGAAACATTCCTCTATCAGTTGCGCCGAAATGAAATTCGCCTATTATTATTGGTTTATCTGTTATTTCATACCTGGGGTGATTAGATGGAACTTCTTTCCTATACATGTTCACACTAACTACATCAGCATATTTATTTGCGGATTTCCATATCTCTTCATCTGGGAAACCGGCGAATCTACACCCCATATATAGCTGATTCGGAGCATGGGTTTTTACTGCATTTGCTACTGTAGAGAAGTATCTTTCTGCAAAGGTGGTTATAAATTCTTTTTTGTCGGATATAACTTTTTCGTTCTCTTTTTCCGGTGTTTTTAATTCATCCCAAGAAGAAAAGTTTGTTCCCCATGCTTGATTGAGATTTTGAATTGTATTGTATTTGTTTTTAAGCATGTTTAATAGTGTTTTTTTGGCAGGTTGGTCTATTTCTCCGTTTACAGAACCTCTCCATATTCCATCCCATGAGAGTTCGTTATCAACGAAGTATCCTATACAGTAGGGGTTATCTTTGTATGGTGCAACTGCATCTCGTATATTTTTCTTTACTATTTCTTCGAAAGAGGGATCAAAGACATCGTATATAGGTCCCCAATAACCAGGGGCATTTTTTATTTTAGGGGCGCCGTATAAACCTGCAATTATGATAAAGGGAATCTTCTTGTCTTTAAATAAATGGACAGCACTCCAAGAACCAATTGTATTGAATCCCCATTTCCGGAGTCTGTAAATTGTTTGTTTGCTCCAATTTTCTTCACAGTCTACTCCAAATTGCCTTATCAAATTTGCTCTGTAGAAGCAGAAAGTTTTTCCCTCTGATATAATATGCGAAAACCAGTGCTGATTAGGGGGAGCGTAAGAAAAGCAAGATTTGAATTTTGGATCGTTTGAATCGGGTATCCATTCAAACCAGCCATCTCTCCCGTCTATAAATGTATAATTATGCATATCAACACAATCTACTCCAATCGATAGAAAAGGGTATCCATCAGGAGTGACTAACCACCAAAATCCGTTGATTTGCTCGGTTCTGAACCATCCAGTCGCCTCCAACCTTTTACCTTTTTTCCATCCTCCATACTTGTCAAAGACATTGCTTTCAAGGTTTAATAACATCGCTTTCTTTAGTTCATCGTTTGCTTGTTTAACCATTTCACTTTCCGACTTTGTCTTACCCTTCCAGTCATCATGTATAAACTGTCCAAACTTATCTACGAAGGGTAGAGGCACTGTAGGTGGGACTATATTTTTGTTAAGTTTAATTTGTTTTATAGTTAATTTTATTGGTTTTATTGGACTGGAAAGAAAGATTTGAAAAGCAATTATTTTTTCAAGAGTGAAGTTATCTCCACTTGCCTCTACAAGATTTCCTGGTGATTTTCGCATTCCCCAGAGTGGACTTTTGGAATATACTTCTGATCTTTCAAAATCCATTGGCTCAGGAAGGAACTTCAGATATGAGTGGTTCGGTAGAAGTATTGCAAATGATGTGTCACTTTTAGGAGGCAATAGCGTGCCTCCCGTTACACAATTTGAGATACCGTCCGCACCTTCATTATCTATCCGTACGCTTACTCTTACTTTCTCTCTTTCATGATTGTGAATTTTTATTACCAGCCAGTTGTAATCACTCCAATTCCAAACATTTTCTCCTGCGCTGAAATATATATTAGGCCATTGTGAAGGATTGAATAAAACGGTTAGTCCTCCCTCGGGGGTTGTTTTTTTTATCTCAACATTGTTTTGAATTATTTTTGCAGTGAAATTTGTTCCCTCTATTTTTAGTTTGTTTTCTGAAAAAGGATATACAACACTCGGTGTCAAAAGTAGTATTATTAATATAAAGTTATTCTCGGTTTTCATTGAGTGTATCCCGCTAATGTTTTATTAAATGATATAGTATTGGAGAGTTAATCAAGTATGTAAGATTCAGATTCTCAATTACAAATTTATCACAAAAAAATGATGACCAGGGAGAGTAAAATGAAGAAATATTCAGAAGTGGGAAGTGCAGGAGGTGTGAAGAGAAAATATGGGATTTCTTCTCACTTTATGAAACTATGTGAGGAAACTCCCTTAGTTGCAATCCAGGGCTACGACGAGGAGGGGTATATTTTCTTCTGGAATAGGGCAAGTGAACATCTTTATGGTTATGGTGTCCAAGAGGTTCTATCAAAAAATATAAAAGAGATTTTGTTAGAACATAAAGATTGGGAAAGGTTCGATGTAGAAGTGAAAAACATAATTAAGTCCGGAAAACCTACATCTCCTCAGCAGTGGAAAGTAAAAACTCGAGATGGGAGTTTTAAAGATCTCCTTTCTACTATGATTCCGGTAGTCGTAAAAGGTAAAAACTATGTGTACTGTATGGATGTTGATATAACTGAACAGGTGAGTCTATATGATAAATTAGTTGAAAAGGAAAACCTATATAGAACTATTGTGGAAGGTGCTCACGAGGGGATATGGGTAGTAGATGAGAACTTTACCACTGTATTTGTTAATCCTCAGATTGCAAAGATTCTTGGTTATGAACTTTTCTGTATGATTGGTAAAACTACATTAGAATTTGTTCCTGAAGAGGAACAAGAGGATGTTCTATTGAGGAGAGAAAATAGGAGAAAAGGTCTTTTTGAACAATACGAGAGGACTCTTATTTGTGCTGATGGGACTCGAAAGACATTTCTCGTTAATGCTACTCCACTTATGAGTAAGGAGAATGAATTCAAAGGTGCTGTGGGCTTTTTCACAGATATAACCGAAAGAAAACGGCTTGAAAAATTAGTTGAAATAGAAAGAAACATGCTAAAGGAATATTTAAATTTGTCTCCTTCGATATTTTTAGTTATGGATGGGAATGGAGATATTGTTTTTGCTAATAGAATAGTGGAGGAGCTTCTCTGTGGCGAGGGGACAGTTGTAAATAGAAATTGGATAAGGGATTTTGTTTCTCCTCGACATAAGGAATCTGTTATGGAGTTGTTCCAACTGATGATAAGAGGCGAGGAGATTCAGGAGAGAAATTATGAAATTGATGTTGTAACATCTAATGGTGAAGAAAGGGTTTTCTCCTTAAGATGTGCGAGATTGAAAGATGATTCCATTAGAGGAGTTAGAATAATATGTGCAGGGCTCGATATCACTGAGCAAAAAAGAGTGGAGAAAGAAAGAGAAATACTTGAGGAGAAGATAAAGCAAACTCAAAGGTTAGAGAGTATAGGAGTCTTAGCGGGAAGCATCGCACATGATTTCAATAATTTGTTAGTAGGTATAGTTGGGAACACTGATCTTGCTATGATGGAACTTCCTCAGGAACATCCTGCCCAGAGGTATCTTAGTGAGGTTATAAAAATATCCAAAAAGTTGACTCATATCTCTAATCAACTTCTTGCTTATGCGGGTAAAGCTAAGACATGTGTAAGGGAGATTTCAATAACCGAATTGATAAGAAGTATGGAAACTTTAATAGAGCTGTCTGTGTTAAACAAGAAAATTGGGCTTAAGTATGATTTGCAAGAAGATCTGCCTTTGATTTCCGCAGACCCACTTTATGTCCAACAGTTGATAATTGATCTTATTACAAATTCAGCCGAAGCCATAGGGGAGAGGACAGGCACCATAACGATTGTGACCCGTTCGATGTTTTGTGATAGGAGATACTTGGAAAATACCTATTTTGGACAAGATATTTCTGAGGGGAGGTATGTTTACATAGAGGTTACAGATACAGGGCCTGGGATTCCGGAGGATGTAAAGCATAGAATGTTTGAACCTTTTTATACCACAAAGTCTTTTGGTAGGGGTTTAGGTCTTTCTGCGGTAGCGGGGATAGTAAAGACGCACAAAGGGGC
>JAOAHN010000048.1 GCA_026415215.1 Candidatus Hydrogenedentota bacterium | reverse complement strand
GCACTACCCTTTTCTTCTTGTCCTTGGAGTATGTATAATTGCATCGGATGGTTGGGGAGAAATTTCTTCAGGCTTATTTGTTTCTGTATGGTCGGGGGCAGTTGTAAGTTCGCTCCACCATTTTTCCCACAATTGAGGAGTTGGACCAAAGTTCATACCTGTTTTATTCTTCAGGATGTTCGCTGAGTCAAGTGCAATCTCAGAATTTTTTTTCATTATCTCGATTAGAAGAGGGACAAGAATACTTAAAGGATAATCAGTTATTCTTGATAGTGCGTACTCTCTAACCTTCTTAGGTGTTTGAATTTCTCCTAATAAGAGTTTTCTAATGTACTGTTCGGATTCTATCCCTCCGTAATCGAAAATGGCTTTGCACGCGATGATGGAAATGTTTAGTGAGTTACCTTGAAGAAATTCCGCCCATTGTTCTAAAGATAAAGAGTGAGGAATGTTTGAAAGTGATTGGAGACATGTGTATTTCATTTCGTAGATTGTTGTTGTGTTAGCCTCATTAAATAAATACCAAGCCGATTCGCTACTCTTGATTCTTCCTAAGGCATAGGCTATCGCCATTCTTTTTTGAGTAGGTATTTTACTGTTTTGAAATAACTCGATTAAGAGTTTTTCTATATCAGGTTTTATATTAGGTAGAATTTCATCAACTATGAGGGACTCGTTAGGAGAGCCATGTGCTAAGTAATGAATAATTTTTTCGACTGTGGTCTTGCTATCTTTTTGGAGGAGAGCCTTGCAAATGTCGATTCTTAATTCAAGAGAATTAGCATGGAATATATCCTCAAAAGTAATTACCTCATTGTTCTCTTGCGTCAGAATAGTTTTTTTTCTAAACTCGGGTAACTCTGTAGATAAAGGAGTTTTGTATTTTTCTTCAGGGATTATTATGTATTCATTGAAGTCAAAGGGAGGGGATTTTGTAGAAGGGAGATTTCCGAGAGAGTGAGTGCTCTTAAGTTGATTTATTCTCTCCAAGGTATTTTTGATTAGTGTCTCTTCGTATGAAGATAGGGGAATGGTATTTATAGTGGAAGTATTTGGAGTAGTTTCTGCAAAAGAGTAAGAAGAAAAGTATAAGATTACTGTTATTATAAAAAAAGTAACCATAATATTAATGATATTGATGATTTTTTGTAGACAGTTTCATATCATCTAAATTTACAATTGTGCTTTATCTTTATATTATTATAGAAAACAGCAATACAAAATCGGTTTTAGTGTAATATATATATGACACTAAGGAAGTAAAAGATGTGTATTTGCTTTAAGATTTATGGTTCTATTTTGAAAATGTGCGGATCAGTGATTTTACTTGTTGTACTTGTTGGTATTATTTTCGAGAAATCTTGGGCAGAGGTGGCTCAGCAGGATTGCGAGGTAGGAGCTGATTTAACCATATCTCAGGAGGTAGGCGGAGAAGGCGTAGTTGTAAATGGGAATGATATTTATTATATACCTGGAGGAAATGTTACGGTTAGTATCAATTTTACCAAGGGCTCAGTTACTCTTTATGCTTTAGGTTTAGAAAGTTGGATTCCTGCAGGTTGGAAATTTCTTTCGCTTGGCTCTGGTAGTTACAATCCTCAAGTATATCCCAAATCAGGGGAGATTTCTGATGGATCAAATCCATTTGGATTTGCATGGATAAATACGACTAACTTACCTAATAGCTTTAGTTTCTCTTTTAATGTTGAGGTGCCTGCTAATGAGATCTCGCAAGTTAATATAGTTTCGCGAGGTTTATATAGATTAACAGAGGGCCAGATTTGCACTAATACAGATACTACAACTTTTGGTGGACCAGCAATTGTTGAGGGAGAGGGGAGTTTGTCAGAGGGAGAGGGGAGTTTGTCAGAGGGGGAGGGAAGTCTATCAGAGGGGGAGGGAAGTTTATCAGAGGGGGAGGGAAGTTTATCAGAGGGAGAGGGCAATTCTTCTGAAGGTGGATTTGAAGGAAATTTAGAAGGTGAAGAATTACCAGATAATCCTTGTGGCAGAATTTTTCTAATAGTTGATTGTATGTCAGGAAAAGACAATAGTGGATTGAGGATATGGAAATCTTTAGGAGATATTTTAGTAATACTCGTCATAATAACATTATTTTCCTCTCATAAAAAGTCCCTATAAAGATGTTTTCTTTTTGAGCTTTGTGTAGCTTATATAAAGAGGGGAAGGATTATATTTTTGGATATTGTTTATCGATAACGGATCGCTTGTCAGTGTGAAGATTGAGGGTTTTGATGTGTTGGGTGCTCTAATTTAAAAGAAAGGTATTGACAAATTTTAAAGTTTATTATATAATTTTCTTTCTGTCTATAGAGTGTAGTGTTGGGAACTAAAGGAGCCGGCCTACTATTAGAATGTAAGTAAAAGGCGGTGGCTATAACCTAAATGTAAGGAGATGTGGAATGACGATTCGTTTCTCAACAACATTATCTGTGTTTGATAGTGTGTATGATGGATATTGTAAGGAAGGGTATAGAGAACCGATAAAGTTTGAAGAGGCTCTGAAGATTTTAAGTAAACTTAAGATTATAAGTGCTATCGAACTTAGACATTCTGATGTAACACCTGATCTCCCTGCAAAAAATGTCAAGAGAATGTTGAAAGATTACGAGTTAGTTTGTTCAACGGTCTCTGTGGATTATTCAGAAAGTAGAAAGTATGCATTGGGAGCATTGGGGCATCAGAATCCTAAGATAAGGGGTTCTGCTATAGATGAGGGTAGAAAGGCTGTGGATATTGCTCGGGCGTTGGGAACCACAGAAGTGGTTTTGAGATTGTTCACCGATGGAGCAGATTATCCATTCCATGTAGATTATATGAATCAGTGGAATACTATAATCTCTTCTGTGAAGACAATAGCAAAATATGCCTCGCCAGATATTAATGTCGCAGTGATGTACAAACCGAGAGAGCCGAGAAAATTTTTGACAGTTTCTTCTGCAGGTAGGGCTTTGGCAATGTGTCAAGAGATAGCGATGAAGAACATTGGTGTAGCGGTTGGATTTGCCTATTCTATGATGGGAGGTGAAATTCCTGCTGAATCAATAGCGCAGATTTCGAGAGCGGAGAAACTTTTCCAAGTATATTTCAATGACACTAATGTATTAACGGATGAGTTACTAGTGCCAGGAGGTTATCACCTTTGGGAGTTGCTTGAGACCCTGTTTTATATAAGAACATCTAAGTTTAAGGGTTATTATACCATCGATTTGAAGTCTTATAGGATGGAACCTGTGTATGCTCTTCAGATAGCTGTGGGAAACATATCAGTTTTAGATAAGAAGTTAGAGAAGTTGGATATTACAGAGCTTAGAAAAGGCCAACGAACTCTGGAGGCTATCGAGAGTCAAAAGTTGATCAGACGGGTGTTGTTTACCTAAAATTTACCTCTTGATAGGTAAGATGTCCAAAATTTTATTCTTTGTAAGATAGAGAGTTTTGCCTCCTTAAGGTTAGTTCCTTCTAATATAGCATCGGAAAGGTCAACGCCAATTAGATTCGCTTTTTCTAAATTTGCTCCGGTAAGATCAGTTTTCGCCATCTGGGCCTTTGTGTAGCTCGCTTCACTTGAGTGCACATGTTTTAATATTGCTGCGCTTAGGTTAGCGGCAGATAGATCGGCTTCAATCAAAATAGCTTCGTGGAGATTTGCTGCGGATAGATTAGCTCCTATGAGTTTTGCGCTTCTAAAATCACAATGTATAAGGGAAGCTTGTTTTAAGTTGGCGGAGCTTAAATCCGCACCACAAAATTTGGCTGAGTATGCGGCGATTTCCCTAAGATCTGCGCCTCTTAATCTTGAAGCACTGAGATCAGCATCTCGTAGGTTTGCTCCTCTTAGAATTGATTCCGACATTTTGGCTCTAACGAGAGATGCGTGCATAAGGTCTGCGTTTATAAGTTTAGCCTTTCGCATTTTCGCATCTGTTAGATTGGCATTTCTCAAGATAGCACGATCTAAGTTTGCTTCTGTTAGGTTAGCATCAGTTAGGTCAGCACCTATGAGGTTAGCTCCTTCAAGGCGAGCACCTTCTAAGTTCACCCGGATTAGCTTTGCTCCCATTAAGCATGATTCGGAGAGATCCGTATAACGCAGATCGGCATCCATTAGGTCTGCTCGGGACAGGTCCATCCTTGCAAGATTGAAATTAGGTAGTGTTACACCTGCAAGGTCAAGTAACTTGTCTGGATTTAGAGCTCTCCATTGGGCAAGAGCTTCCGCACCTTTCTTAACTATTTCTACATGCGACACATTAGCCATTGTTAAAAGTAATAAAAATTAGAGTATAGATTTATTATATATTTAAAATTAATAAAAAACAAGATTTCTCCTTAAATGCCTTTTGTTCAACGATTTTTATAGACGGATTGTAGGTGAAGTTTTCAAATAGAATGAAAATTGGTTGATAGTATAAAATACATTCCAACTTTTAATGTAGTAAATGTAGTATAAGAAGGAGTGTAAGATGGGTAGAAAGAAAGTCAGATCTGTAATCAAATGGGAAGAGGCGAAAGAATATAGTGAGATTTTATATCATAAGGCTGAGGGCATTGCAAAGATTACTATAAATAGACCTGAGAGAAGAAACGCTTTTACCCCTATTACTATAGATGAGATAAGTAACGCTTTAACAGATGCAAGGTTTGATCCACAGATTGGCGTAATAATAATTACAGGGCGAGGAGACAAAGCGTTTTGCTCTGGAGGCGACCAGCATTACAGGGGAGAAGCTGGATATGTAGATCCCAGGTCAGGTTTACCTCGGCTGAATGTTCTTGATTTATATAGGCAAATACGAACTTGTCCGAAACCCGTTATTGCTATGGTGGCAGGGTATGCTATAGGAGGAGGAAATATTCTCGCGATGATTTGTGACCTTACAATTGCAGCGGATAATGCAATCTTTGGACAAGCAGGACCGAGAGTAGGCTCATTCGATGCGGGATATGGTTCCGCACATCTTGCTCGTATAGTGGGACAGAAAAAAGCCCGGGAAATTTGGTTTTTGTGTAAGCATTATACTGCTCAAGAAGCATTGGAGATGGGGTTGGTTAACACTGTGGTGCCGTTAGAGAAGTTGGAGGAAACCACGGTAGAATGGTGTAAGAGGATACTGACAATGTCGCCAATAGCACTGAGATGTATAAAAGCGGCTATGAATGCAGATGAGGATGGACAGGCTGGGTTAACGGAGTTAGCAGGGAACGCAACAATGTTATTTTATATGACCGAAGAGGGACAAGAAGGTAGGAATGCTTTTTTGGAGAAGAGGGAACCGGATTTTTCTAAATTTCCAAGAAAGCCTTAATAAGTATTTTTTTGTCTTAACATATCAATTGATATGAAATATTAGATTTATGGAAAAACCTCCCCTATGGAAGATACTTTACCTTACTGCGAGACCTAAGACATTGGGAGCAAGCATCTCACCGGTTATAATCGGCACTGGAATAGCCATAAAGGATGGTGGGTTTCACTTACTTTCCGCAGTTTGTGCTTTAGTTGGTGGAGTTATGATACAGATCTTGGTTAATTATGCAAATGATTATTTCGATTATTTGAAAGGGGCAGATTCCGAAGGGAGATTAGGCCCTATTCGCTCTACCACTGCGGGGTGGTTAACTCCTAATCAGATGAGATTTCTCATAGGGATAATCACTATCTTGTGCATTATACCAGGATTTTATCTCGTGTGGAGGGGTGGTATCCCGATTCTAATTATAGGAGTGGTTTCAATATTTCTTGCTTATGCTTACACTGCGGGACCATTCCCCTTAGCATATTTTGGTCTAGGTGATATATTTGTTCTGATTTTTTTTGGGCCTATTGCAGTGGCAGGAACATATTATGTTCAAGCACTAAAATGGGATATTTCCCCGATAATTGCAGGGCTGTCACCTGGGTTATTATCAGTAGCAATTCTTACAGTTAATAATTATAGGGATATAGAGAGTGATTGTAAGACAGGAAAGCGAACTCTTGCAGTTAGATTCGGTAAAAATTTTGCCTTTGCTGAGTATACTATTTCAATTCTCGTACCAATTATACTGGTCCCATTGGTGCTCTCTATCTTCGTTAAGAAGAATTTTTATATTTTGGCTCTCGCTGTTCTCTTGTTTCCAGGAGCTCTTTTAATTAAGTCTATGTTCAGATTAAAGGGGAGTGAGCTTAATCAACTTCTTGGTTATACTACTAAATTTTTGCTTCTGTATGGAGTATTATTTTCTGTGCTATGGCAAATGTAACTCAAGAACTCATAATTAGAAAAATTTTTCTTTATAAGTATTCTTTGTCTTTTGTAAAAGAAGTAAGTATATGGGGTAGGCAATGCGTAAAAAGAGAGGGGCTGTTGATTAAATTGGTTGATGAAGAGGGAAAAGAATCATGGGGAGAGGTTGCTCCTATTCCTTTTGATAAGGCTATAATAGAGAGTTGTGTATCTGAATATTTATCTCTAAAAAAGAGATTGATTAATCCAATTTATAATGAGATTGTTAAAAATATTACAAGCCCGTATAGTAGGTTTGGTCTCTACTCTGCAGTTAAACAAAATACTTGGGGGATGAGGTCAGATATTCAGAGCGATTTCGGGATAGTAATAAATGCTTTGCTGTTAGGGGAAGAAGAGGAAATATTGATTAGGTTGAAGGAGTTATATGAGAGGGGATTTAGAGTCTTCAAATTAAAGGCAGGAAATAATAAAATAGAAGAGGTGATTAGATTGCTAAGTAATATCGGAGAGGTTTATGGAGAGAATTTGCGTTTAATATTAGATTTAAACAAGGGGTTAGATTTAAAATCCGCTTTGTATATGCTTCCCCAAGTAGCTAATATGGAGTTTATTGCCTATGTGGAGGACCCTGTAAATAGGGTAGAGGATTTGAAACCTTTACTGGAAGAATGTGGGATTAAAGTGGGAGTGGATGAGTTCTTAGTAAGTGATTGGGTTTATGTGCAATCATATTGCGAGAAATATGGAGATAGACTGGTTATGATAATTAAACCGAGTATTTTGTTTGGAAATGAGTGTTGGGAGAAAATCATTGTGAATAGGCATCTGGAGAAGGTATTCTCCTCAAGCTGGGAAACAGGAGTAGGAACCAGAGCGGTGCTTATGATGTCGCACGAGATAAATGGTGGGTATATTCACACAGGTATTGATACATATTCATATTTTGCAGAGGATATTTGTACTCCTAAGTTAAACACAAAGAGGCCTAAGATTCCAGTTAGGGAGGTGATGTCTCCCTTTAAAGTTGATGAATCTAAAATTGAGCTTTGTGGAGAAGTTATTTTTTAGCATTAGATTTTTAGGATTATATTGGTCTCAAAGTTTTTAGCCACATGTTGAGGTTTTTAAGAATTTTGAAGTGATAGCTCTCTCGGAAGGGATAATTGCTGGTTTGTGGATGAAAATTTGTTCGAGTGGTGGGAATTTCTCAACACTTAAGTCTCTCTTTGCGTAGATCTCGATGAGGTGAAGGGTTAATATGAGTTTGGCTATTCTCAATTGTCTTGAGGTTTGGTATAAGATTTTAAAACCATTTGTGCATGCGTATCCGATTTTATCTTTTAATGCTGAGGGCTTTGAATTGTGGTTGATACCCCAGGATAATAGGTCATCTTCAGTATCTTTAGTATTGGTTGAAGTTTCTGAGAATTCGGATTCCTCAATATCTTCGTAACATTTAATTAATCTGTCGAACCAAAAGAGGATAGCTCGATAGCCTTCGTCCCTAATGTCTATTTCTATCTTAGCGTTATCTATAGTATTTTTTGTTTGTGTTTTCAGATACATTTCCCTCTCTGGGTTTGGCTCTGGGATCATTCTAATTCTCATTCGCTCTTGTGCATCTCCAAAGTTGAAACTTTCAAGAATTACAGGCATTTCAAATTTTTGTGGAGACAATAATGGAAAGTTTTGGAGAATCTCTAATGCGATGGTAGATTCTGTAAGTATAGAATCAATCTCTGTATCTATTTGGAATGGTGCTATTCTCCAATGAAACCAAATGTCGTGAAATAGTGCCACAAGCTCTTCACCTATATTCGAGTTAGTAGAACCCCAAGTCGCCTCGTCTACGAGGGTAAGGAAACGGGATTCAAAAACTTCTCTCATCCGAGGGAATAGCATGTTTGTGAACACATTATGTAGGACTATAAATCTGTCTAACAATGTATCCGTTTTTTCCTCTGGAAGCTTCACTGTTTCGAGCAATTTTTTGTGCCAATATGAGAACCAGTCTCTAATCTCTTTGGCAAATATACTTTTTGTAACTCTTGGTATCTCCTCCAAAACATCTTTTGTAACATTTTCGTGGAGTAGATATGGGGCTATGTCGCGAATAAATTGAGCGGGGTAATCTGCCCAGAGAATTAAAGTGTTGTCTCGAAGAGAATATAGGTGAAACTTAGAGAAGTCCGTTATGAAGATGAACGCAGAGTATACTTTGTCTATTTCCTGAAGAAGGATTCTCGACAGTGGACAGAAATCAAGGTAATTATTTTTTACTTTAGACGGGAGATAAATTGAATCTTTAGGAACTATGATTACTTGGAGAGTTTTTTGGTTAGGAGTAGCTAATAAGAAGTTAAAACACCCTAACTCTCTCATAGTTTTAGTTTCTGGAAGAGGAGTGAATGTTTCCCAACCGAGTCTATTAAAAAAGTCCTCACTATATCGATACCTCTCTAATCCTGTGGAGTTGTAAGCCAATCTCCACCAACAATCTGGTATATGAATAGGTAGCGAATTCCTAAGGGCAAAGCTCATAAGACATTTTCTCCTTTTGGAATTTTCAATTTCATATTTTCAATAATTCGCCATATATAATCCTCTCTATTTCCCAAGAGATCCTTACTTTTTTCAAGAAAAGAGATTAACTCTGTGTCTTGGTTCTCAAGTAGTTTTATGAATTCTGGAGATGTGAGTATCTTAAGTGAATATTGCAGATTTGATATGTTTATGGTCTGTTTGTCTCCATTTCTGAGAACTATAAGTATCTCATTAGATTCTGACTTTATAAATGCAAGTCTTATGTTCTCGTTTGAATTAAGTGTAATTCGGGTAAGGTCGTAATAATCACAAGTCTTTATTATTAATGCTCTTATTTCATTTATAAGTGGATGTTCAGGATAAACTTGATACCAAGTTCTATTTCCTTCTTTCCAAGAATAGATAATTCCTATTTGTAATAATTTTTCAAGTTCCCGCTGGATAGCCCTGAGAGGAAGTTTAGTAGCGGTTTCGAGTTGCTTTTGATAAAAGACCTTCCCCAAATTTGTGAACAGTATTAAGAGAACTTTGGCTCTTGCTTCAGAACCAAATAGAGCTTCTAATGTACTGAGTTCTACTTTTTTAGAGTAATCTTGTATATTAGTTGGCATTATTTAATCAGATTTTAATGTTAATCTTATTAAATATTATTAGTCCCAATTAAATTTTAGAGTATTATATAACATAATTATAGTATTAAAGTCAAATTTTTTAATATGATTAATGTTTTTTTATAGTTTAACAAATTATATTTTAATTGTATTAACTAAAAATTGTAGTTGAATACAACCAAAATTAGTGTATTGAGATATTTTAGGATTAGTCCTGGGAAAGCGAATTTTACTTCTGTTTTCTCTTGAGTTTTAGGAGGTAAGTTTTGAAATGAGAATATTTAATAAGTATAATTTGATTTAGCATTGGGGACTATGATGAGGTTTGAAAAAATATGATGAGATATATTAATGCGGAATATGTTAAAAGCATAATACCTCGGAAGTCAAGATTTGATCATAAGGGTAGGTATGGACACCTTTTTGTTATAGCTGGTTGTCGATATTACATAGGAGCAGGAAAACTTTGTGCTAAAGCAGGGTTGCGTGCGGGTACAGGCTTGGTTACACTTGGTGCTCCGGAAAGTGTAGTCGGTCTCATGTCCTCTGGCTTATGGGAAGTCATATACTTTCCGCTGAAAGACACTGGGGAGGGTTTTATAAGTGAAGATGGAGTGGGTATGGCTCTTGATTTCAGTAGTGATAAAGAGGCAGTAGTGATTGGACCTGGAGTTGGAAAACACGATTCTACCGTAAGGTTTATAAAAAGGTTTATAAAAGAGGCTAAAGTGCCATTAGTAGTTGATGCAGATGGATTGAATGCGGTAGGTAGAGATGTGAGTATTTTTAATGAGCGTTATTGTGGAACAGTTTTAACGCCTCACCCTGGAGAAATGGCTCGGCTATTGGAATGCACAGTAAAAGAAGTGCAATCTAATAGATTAGATTTTGCTTTAGAATATGCAAAGAAAAGTAATTCAGTTGTAGTATTGAAGGGTCATAATACAATTGTGGCTAATCCAGACGGAGAATATGTTGTTAATCCTACCGGGGGTTACGGATTAGCAAAAGGTGGCTCGGGTGATGTGTTATCAGGGTTGATAGGCGGACTACTTGCGCAAGGTATGTCTCCTTACCATTCTGCGGTAGCGGGGGTATGGATTCATGGGATGGCGGGTGACCTTGCTGAAAAAGAACTTCACCCGAGGAGTATAGGAGCGAGTGATTTACTTGAGTTTATACACGAAGTCTGGAAAATATTAGATCCGGAGCCATACAGAAATGAAGATTGAGGAGATAGGCGAGTTTACCTTAATTGAGAAGATAGCTAAGTTAGTAGAGGATAAAATTGATGAAAGTGTATTAGTTTCGTTGGGGGATGACTGTGGCGTGGTAAAAGTAGGAGGTAGAGTTCTACTTTTTTCTACCGATATGTCTGTAGAGAGGGTTCACTTTTTGGATGAGAAGTTCCCTTCTTCGGCTATAGGTTGGAAATCTGTGATGAGTGCGTGGAGTGATATTGCATCTATGGGAGGCATACCTCGTTGGGCATTGGTGTCTTGGGCTCTTCCTCCGAAGACTTCGGTAGGCAAAGCATTAAGCATATATAGAGGTATGGTAGAAGCGTGTAATTTTGTAGGAGGTTTTATATTAGGGGGCGATACAGTAAGTAGCGATCGCATTGTAATAGATGTGACAGTAATTGGGGAATGTTGCAGTGGTGGATATGTCACTAGAAAAGGCGCAAAAGTAGGGGATATTGTAGCGATAACTGGCACATTAGGAAATTCTTTGGCAGGGTTATTAGCATTGGAAAAAAATTTTCCTGAACCTTATTTTTGGAGGACTCATTGGTATCCCATTCCGAGGATTGAAGAAGGAAAGTGGTTGTGTAAGAATAATTATGTAAATACTATGATAGATATAAGTGATGGATTGTTAGCTGATGCAAAGCACATTGCCGAAGCTTCGAATATAGGAATAAATATTGAAACGACGAAGATTTCAGTTGGTCAGCGACTAAAAAGATTTTGTGAGACTTATGGGTTTGAACCTATTGAGATTTTTTTGCAGAGTGGAGAAGAATATGAGTTGTTAGTGACGATTTCAGAAGATATTTGGCACCGAGTAAAAGAGGAGTTTGAAAGTAGGTTCGAATGTGGGTTATTTGAAATAGGGAGAGTTACTGATAGGTGGTTAGGAGTTAGAGTGGATGGTGAGGAACCATGTTTGAAAGGATACGAGCACTTTAAAACTCAATAATATTGTCAGTGGTCGAGTTTAATATAGGTGTTCAATTTGGGGCGTGGGTTATTTTTAGGATTGTTTCGTATACTTCTTCAGGTGAGATGTTTTTAAGTGCTAATTGTGCTTGGTGAAGAGACATTTTAGGGGGGAATGGAGTGGGTCCCTTGTACAGAGAGATGCAGTTAGGTCCCCTGGGTGCGTGTTGGATTGGATTAGTGCCTCCGAATATTGCTATTAGTGGGTGATGTATTAGCCAAGCTAAATGCATGGGGCCTGTATCACCCGATACGAATACTTTTGATCGAGATATTAGACAAGCTAAGTGTTTCAGTGTGGGTGTTTGAGGTGCTATGTGAACTTTATGTTTCATCATTTCGGAGACTTGTTTTACAATCTCAAGTTGATTGGGTCCCCAGGATAGCATAACTTCAAATCTTCCGTCTGAGATTAAGAGATCGCTGAGTTTGCTAAAGTATTCTAAGGGCCATTGTTTTTCCGGCCTTTCAACTGCAGGATGAATTAGTACCAACTCTTTATTAGTTTCAATGGTTTTTTGAAGGTAATTATCGATTTCTTCTTCGATCGCTATGGGGATTTCAATTCCACGCCAATAATCTACAGGTAGAGCACCGACAGCTTTAATCAACTCGAAGTTCTCTTCAACCCTTGAAATTGTTATACCTGGAGGTAGATATATTTTGTATGTGGCAAATAGGTGACTAAATTCTTGAGCTCGAGGTGGAGCGAAAGAGTAACGGTAACTGGCTTTTGAAAACCAAGAAATTAACCCACTTTTGATAATGCCATGAAAATCTAAAACCAAGTCATATTTTTTTCTTTGAATACAGTAGCATAGATTGATAAATTTTTTCATTGAGGTGATTATGTTTTTATCTCTTTCAAATACGAGGCACTCATTTATATAGGGGTGGTCAATAAGTAGGTCAGCGGACTTTTTCTCCACTACCCAATCTATTTCTGCTTCTGGATATGCTATTTTTAAAGATTCCATTGCAGGAATTACTCTAATTACATCTCCTATTGAGCTCAGCCGTATAATCAATATTTTTTTTATGTTTTCGAGTGTATCCATGGGTCTTAAGTTAGAATTGTCCTTCGGTGAGTATTATACATAACAACTCCGAGATAGAAATTGGTTCTAATAGGGAAATTCTTTTGGATGAGCTCTTGCGAGAGAAAGAACATTGACAGTCAGGGCTCCGTGTTTTTTCAAGGTCTTTGCACATTCTGTAACAGTGGCACCTGAGGTTACAAGGTCGTCTATTAATAGGATTCTTTTTTGTTTTATTTTTTCGGGCTCTTTAATTTCGAAGGCATTTTTAATATTTTCTTTTCGCTCTTGGGTCGAAAGAGTGCTTTGACTGTGGGTTGGTTTTGTCCTTATAAGAGCCTGAGATATTTCGGCTTCTGGAAAGCAAGTGACAATCTCTTGTGCGAGTAGGAATGATTGATTGAAACCCCTCCTCTTAAGTCTTAATGGGTGTAGGGGCACTGGGATAATTAGATCAAATTTCATATTTGACATTTCTTCTTTTGCCCAGTTTCTTAGAATTTCTCCAAATGGTTTTATGAGACCCTTTTCTCTGTGATATTTGAAAAGAATAATAGCTTCTCGTGCGAGTTCCTTATATTGAAGTGGACTCTGTATGCTCTCAATGTATTTATTTGGGTTTTTTCTACAATCAGCACATGGAAAATTTGACCGAGTCCCAAAGCCTATGGCAATTGGGTGTTGAATACCGCATATAGAGCAGTACGGTCTTTCAGTGTATGTAAGCGTGGACCAACATCGTGGGCAATAATATATATTATCTTCTGTTAATATTCTTTCATCACACCTTATGCAGTAGGATGGGAGGAGAATATTTTTTATAGCGAGATTCCACTCTTCTCGTATAGATCGAATTATGGCTTTGATTATGTTAATTAGCATTTTTGTCTGGAAGTATGTAGATGATTCTTCCCTGAACAGATGGTGTAGTGATTATCCTCAGAATTTTTTTAGTGGGTATAAACTCTGAGGCAATGCTTTCCCCTAATGTGCCGGGTATGCTTCCTTCAGCGAAGACAAGGTAGTTGTTATAATCGAATTGATTCATTGGGATTGAAAGAACTCCAGAGCCAGAAAAAATCAATATCATTATAGCTCCATTTTCTACTTTTCTTTCCTCAGGAACGGGAGCCCATCCTATGAAATTTAACGGGGCATCACTAAAAATATATTGTTTCCCATCTATAGTAATTTCTTTGGAATTATTTCCTGCGAAGGCTAAGAGATTCGAGGATTCGTCCGCTCTGAAAACTACTGCCCTGCTTCCGGAGTAGGTAATTGTGTGTCTCCACACTTTTGTTTCAGTTAGTTCTATTTGATGAGGGGGCAGATTAAGTCTTTCCACGATTGAGTTATCTTTTTCTCTATCTCTTGCGAAACCACCTTCCCAGTTTTCTTCGAGGTCTTTTAAGTGAGGTGCAACTCCAATAGCTCCATTGGGAAAACGAGTAAATATATATTGCGAGGTTCTTGAAAGGTATTCAGGATTGTCGTTGTATTCAGGAAACTTGCCACTCGGGGAATAAGAATTATATGTGCAAAGAATGTCAAATAACCATTTTGTTTCCTTGCCTAAACTTCCACTCTGATTGTCACGCGGTCTGAAGCCGAGATATACCGCCTTTCCTCCTTTCTCGTTGTAAATTTTCTCGGAACCTACAATATTACCTTTACATTTCGCAATTGGGAGTGTGTTACTTTGGGGAGTTAAAGGGTATATATAATCTACAATAAAGTTTGTAAGAATCGGCATAGGCGGTATATGGGAAAGGGTGTTTATAAATTCGACTTCTTTGCCAGATGCGGAACATCCTAAACTTTGATTTAGTTCTACTTTTATACCGAACATTTCATTCCAATTATCAATAACTTTGTTCCCTTCAAGATCGAAGTATGATGGTGTGCCTATCCAAATTAAATTTCCACCCGAGGAGACGAATGATTTGAGATTTTCGAGTAGTCCTGAGGGAGGAAATGGTTCAAAAAGTGCTACAATGGTGTTATATTCTCTACCGTTTACTATACATTTACCTCTTTCAAATTTTCCCAACTCAAGCAATTTTTCCGAGGTAATGTAATCTGCATACCCATACTGTATCATCCAACTTCCGAATCGTTCGTCTACCGCTAACAAGTTGAGGGGATATAACATTAGAACATCTGATACGCGGTGTCGAAAATCTTCAACTAATGCGAATGGTAACCAGGGGTTAGTGCCGAATACATCGCATATTGCTTGTCTTCGATTTGAGATTTCAGAGGGCATCCCCCAGTGACCACAGTATGAATTGTAGTACTCATTAATGTTACCTGTAGAGCAGGCGATTGCAAGTCCAAAGTAATTTCTGTCGAGGAAACCTCCTTCTGGGTGGTCATTGCCATTACCGGTAAGGAACTCTCCCCATTTGAAGTAATCATAGCAAGCAGAAGCCGCCTGGTGGACCGTATTGGACCATATGAAATCTGGTGTATACTCGTAAGCGTAATTCCAGAAGTTTTCACAAGGGTTCTTTCTCCAGTAGTCACAAGTGGGACTCTCTGCCCAGGTAGCATGGGCACGTGCTTCGAGCTGATACCCAAGTTTATTTTCGAGATATTTTTTAGCTGATGTAAATAGGTCAACAACTCCATTTTGAAGGAGTCTGTAATATCTTGCTCTGAATAGGGCAGTTTTGAGTATACCTTCTAATCCAGGTGACATTATATGTTGTATAGGTTGATGAACGGTGAGGTCCTCTGCGAAGGTTTCTTGGCCTTGGATGAAATAAAGCGTATATAGAGCGAGGTTTGAAAACTCTTCTCCATATTTTTTTGCGAACACTTTTTGAAAGCCCGGGGATATATATCTCAAATTGAATTGTCCTCTTTCGTGATGGGAGTGATAAGCCCAGTCTTGTTGAATGTGAATTTCATCGGAATAGAGCCCGTGAAGTTTTATTCCTGCTTCAAGATATTTATCGCAGAGGGATTTAAGAAATGGGTAAGCATTATCACTAAAGTAATCCATTTCGGGGGTTCTGTATATGAGAACTATTAAGACTCTATTCCCATTGGTCTTTTCAACTCCACCTTTACCGAAAACTCTTATTCTCATTGCTTGAAAATCGCCATGTTTTATTATAGAACCTGGGTATTCTTCAACCTGAACAGTTTCAGAGATATCTGTTATTGTGTTTGGTGGCACTACTCTAAAGTCATTGCCATAGCGGATTTCGTTAAAGGCGAAGACTTTAACCTCTACCAGTTCGAGTTCGATAGTTCCTTTATTATTAGCCCATTTTTTGTGTTGAAATGTATTAACGCTGTACGCACCAGTTTGAGGATCTCTAAAATCTTTTACAAATTGCATCCATTGACCTGATTCTCCAGTTTGTTTTGTGAACTCACTTCTGAGTTCGAGGGGAGTAAGAAAACTTAATTCTAATCCGATTCCATATTGTTCAGTGAATTTACTAATTTGGCTTATTACCCTTATGTAGTCATCTGTGTCGGGGGTAAGTAACCTTGGTGTGTTTTGACCAGGTCTGTATTGTGAAAAGAAATGGTCAAAAGCAATTATAAGTGTTCTCACTCCTCTTTTTTGAGCATCTTCGCAGATTTTTCTGAGGGTCGTGATTTGAGGCTCATTAGTGAGGCTTATGTTTATTTCTTTATCAGGGTCGGTGAGGGTTTTAAGTTCATCATCTCTTACCACAATTATATGGGCTTTGGGTAGATGGAATAGCCACGGGCCCACATATTTTATGACGGGAGTTTCGTATGTGTGTTGAGGTATATCATGAGAGGGATATGTGTTTATGTTAATTGATAAGAAAAAAACTTGAAAACTAATAAGAGTAAGGATAGAAAAATAATAAGATGTGATTTTCATATTAATTGCCCTTGTAAAATCTTGGTTATTAAGTTATTAAAATGAGAATATATTATTGAGGATTTTGGAAGTGCTGGTCAAAGAAAAGAGGTATGCAGTTTGGGGATGACTTTTAGTGGGAACTATCTGATGGAAGAAATTTCATAGTTTTTTCTTTGGTGAACGGTGGTCCTTATATTTACTATGTCTATTGTAAAAGGAATCTATCTGCATCATGAAAAGGCGGGCACACTCGGGGCAATATGTATGGCTAATCCTTGAAGATTCGATATTCTTTTGTGGGATGGAAATCCATTGCGCATCGTGTCTAACTTTACCGCATATACAGCATTGCACTATAATCATCACGGCACTTCCTTTTTTGTAGTGTTTAATTTGCTCGTAATTCAAAAGCATGTTTTATGCCACTTTTTTAGTTTGCATTAAAGCTTTGGAAAACAATAGAGTATGTATAATTTCTATTAGCCTTTCTCGTTTTTTAGTGGAAAAATAATCCACCTTTGGGAGAAAAAAAGTCCCGATGATTTTTTAGAATGTTTGGCTAAAAGTTAATTTTTTGACACTCAGTTTTAGATAGAGCTACCTAATTTAGATAAGTCAGGAAAAAGAGTTAGGTCATGATAAGGGTGGATAAAATAACAAAGTATTATGGCAGAATTTGTGCTTTGGATAGTGTGTCATTTTCTTTAAATGAGGGAGAGAGAGTGGGTTTGTTGGGACCGAATGGAGCTGGGAAAAGCACGATGATGAGAATCCTTACTGGATACATGCCGGCGAGTTATGGCTCTGCTTGGGTCGGTCAATATGAGATACACGAGAATCCCATAGAAGCTAAGAAGTTAGTGGGTTATTTACCAGAAAGAGTTCCTCTATATGAAGAGATGAGTGTAAAATCTTTCTTGGCCTTTGTTGCCGAAGTCAAGGGAATAAAGAGGAGGGAAATAAACAGTAAAGTGGCTGAGGTGGTAGAAAAATGTGGGCTTGTGAGTGTGTATCGCAGGGTAATTCGCTCTCTGTCAAAAGGCTACAGGCAGAGGTTAGGACTTGCCCAGGCTATTTTGGGTTCTCCACCGGTAATAATTTTGGATGAGCCTACTGTAGGGTTAGATCCTCAACAGGTTGTAGAAATCCGGGAAATGATAAAGGATTTTGGAGAAAATCATACTGTGTTGCTTAGTACCCATATTTTGTCGGAAGTGGCTTACCTTTGTTCAAGGGTGATTATATTGAACGAAGGGAAAGTAGTGGGGGACATTTTAGTGAAAGGTGGAGAAACTCCTAAGGAGATAGAAGATGTTTTTTTAAAGGCGATAAGGGCTGGATTAGAAAATCTGGAAAAGGGGGCATAGAGAAGAGGAGCTTTATTGTATGGAAAATATATTTTATGTGGCTAAAAGGGAGTTCAAGAGTTACTTTCTTACACCAGTGGGGTATGTAATGCTGGGTTTGGTAGGCTTGTTGTGTGGAATAGCTTTTGTACTTTCATTTTTAACCTATGTGGATATTTCCCAATCACCATTTCAGTATGGATACTCTTCCGTACCTGACTTTGAGGAAACTTTTTTAAGTCCCTTTTTTGTTTTCTGTGGGATCTTGATTATGTTCCTTTCACCTTTGATTACTATGAGATTATTTTCTGAAGAGTATAGTAAAGGAACTATAGAACTTTTGTTTACTTATCCTATTCGTGATAGGGATATAATATTAGGAAAATTTTTGGCATCGCTTGGGATTTTAACACTTACAGTTTGCGTTATTGCAGGCAATTCCTTTTTGCTTCTTCCCTATACTGATATAGAACCCATAGTATTGATATTTGGACTATTTTCGGTTTTTCTAATGGGGATGGCTGTTTTAAGTATCGGAATGTTTGTATCCTCCCTCATTTCTACTCCTATCACTGCTGGGTTAGTTAGTTTTGGGGTTTATTTGGTGTTGTTCATAGCAGGTAATGTAGCGGAGAAGATGCCTGAAAAAAATCCTGCACCCGAATCTTTACCTCAGGTATTGCAGAAAATTATTGAAAATATGTATTTTGTTGTAAGAAGTGTAATGTTAGAACTCCCCTTGGATAATCATGCTAAGAACATGGCTTTAGGTATCTTTGAGCCTAAAGATATTGTTTATTATCTATTGTGGACTGTATTTTTTATCTTTTTAACATTTCGGTCTCTTGAGTCTCGGAATTGGAAAGGGTAATTATCTTATCAAAATTGGTGACGGTATTCTATGAAGAAAAAGTTAAAGACAGTTTTAGGAATTTGTTTTGTTAGTAGTTTAATTATTGGGCTGAATTTTACAGTATGGAATCTGGAAATTTTTAACTATTGGTCTGTTCTAATTGGGTTGGTTCTCGTACTCACTGGAGGTGTGTGGGTAATACTTTGGATAAGAGATGCTTTAACGAGCTCATACTGGTCTGGAAGGGCAGTATCGAGTCTTAATTCTATACTATCGACGATTGTCTTCTTGGGTATCTGTATAACAATCTATGCATTAGTAGTTAGATGGGATATTTCAATAGACTTGACAGCGGAAGGGAGGAGGAGTCTTTCTCCACAGACGGTGAAAGTTTTAGAGGGCATGACAAGGGATGTAAAGGTCCTGTGCTTTTTTATCAATGTAGACGATGAGGCAGTTGTGATAGCAAGGGAGAAGACATTGCGATTCTTAGAACAGTGCAGGAAATATACTCCTTTCTTACAAATTGAGGTGTTAGATCCTCAAATAGATAGGAGTAGGTTGGAGTCTTTAGGCATTACACACGCATCAACTCAAGGGACAGTTGTGATTAGGTGTGGCAACAGGCAGAAGGTCATAATGTTGAGCGGTGCGAACCCCAGAATGGAAGAGCGAGACTTCACTAATGCTCTAATAAGTGTATTGAGAGAAACTGAGATATCGATAGGGTATTTAACAGGTCATGAGGAAACACCCTTAAATGAGCCAACTGCCACTGGCTTGGCTACCGCTAAGGCATTAATTGAGGGTGAATCATATAAAATAGAACCTTTTAATATATCTATTACTGTTCCTGAGGTTCCGAGAAAGTATGAAGTTGTAATGATTCATAATCCTAAAGGAGATTTACATCCGGAAGAATTGAGGGCGTTGGGAAATTTTTTGGCTGAGGGCGGGAGTTTGATAATATTTTTTGAGCCTTGGGTGGATGTAAAATTGGGGGTAAGTGGGGCAGAGTTTTTAAGGCCTTGGCTTAAGCAGGAACTTGGAGTGGAGGTAGGTTCGGATATAGTATTTACAACTCAAAAACGGAACCCGTGGGAAATAGAGTTAAGACCAGATCCCAAGCCATTTGAGAATGTAGAAGAAGATTTTATGGAATTTAGAGGGTGTTTCAGAGCGGATCATCCCATTACTCAGAGAATGGACCAACCGTTAGTTTTAAGGGCAGTTAGAACTGTATTTCCTACTAATGAGTTACCCAAGGGAGTTAAAGTGTTAGGTCTCCTCCGGACTACACCTGATTATTGGGCGGAAACGGATTTATCTCGTCTTGCGGAGGGCGGGGCGGTTAAATTTGAAGCGGGGGAGAAAGAGGGACCTCTGTTTGTCGCAGTAGCGGGGTTAGTAGAACCACAAAAGAGCGATGCTCCGAGAAGAAGAGGTAAATTTATCATTGTAGGAGATTCAGATTTTATCACTAATGAGAGAATAAGTATTGGAGGGCATGTTAATTTTCTTTTAAACAGTCTTGCTTGGCTTACGGAACATGAAGAGCTCATCTCAATAAGGCCTACAGCTAAAGAGGATAAGCCAATTGTGTTGTCGGGATTACAAAGAAGATGGTTAGTATGGGCCTCAGTTTTATTAACGCCTCAGTTAGTATTTTTGATAGGACTCTTAACTTTTTTAGTTAGGAGAAGAGCATTGTGAAGTGGAGAGGAACAATATCTTTACTCGTAGTATTCGTTAGTCTACTAATATTTTACTGGTTTTTAGGGTGGTTCGAGGCAGAGAGGAGAACTTGGCAAGAGGAATCTAAAAAGCTTTTCAGTTTTTCTCCTGAAAGTATTAGGGAGCTACATATTAGCCAATCTGGTGGGCCTTTGTGTGTTGCGAAAAAAGATGTGGATGGAATCTGGAAATTTGAAAAACCATCCAAAGATATTCCTGCTTTTTCATACATGTGGGATAGAGTTTCTAAGAACCTCGCAGAATTAAAAATTCAGAGAAAGATTTCTTCGAAAGTTGTAGAATATAAATCTTACGGATTAGATGTTCCGAGTCTTATAGTAAAAGCATTAGTTGATGGTTATGAAAAGCCAATAGAGGTAAGGTTTGGCTTTATCGATCCTACTAATACCTTTAGGTATGCCACGATAGATAATGAAACAATTTTTTTGGTAGATGAAAAGCAATTCTTTGAATTGAACCGCTCGTTAGAAGACCTTAGACATAGGTTTTTAGTTCGTAGTAGAGAGACCCCTTTGGTAAGAATAGAGTTTGCCAAGATTTGGACGGGAGACGACGAGGCAAGAGAGGGAGAGTATACGCCCCAGATAGGAGAAGAGTCCGTAGTCGTGGTGATGGAACGGGAGAATGAGAATTCCCCTTGGTATTTGCTCTCACCATCTAAGGGATTGGCTAATCAGGAAGCTGTTAATGCTTTAGCATCAGAGATACAATTTGGGGTAGGTAGAAATTTTATCGATTCTCCGGAGAATCTCTCAGATTACGGTTTAGATGTACCATGGTGTAGATTAACATACTATGATGCTAAAGAACGAGCTCCCCAAACTCTATTTCTGGGTGGACTACAAACAGCTGGTCAGAGCACTCAGGAAAAGGATAAGGAAAAGCGGAAAAGGTTGAATCTTTCTGAGAGTACCGGAGTGTTTGCCAAGTTGGCAGGACAGAATTCAGTGTTTTTGTTGGATACACACATAATAGAACTTTTGCCTAAATCACCAGAAAGTTTTAGAGATAGGCGTATATTCACGAGAGATGTGGCTTCTTTAGCGAGGATGGAGCGTATAAAAGGGGGAAAGAAGGTGTTTTCGTTGCTTAAGGAGAGAGATGTTGGTTGGACTTTAGAATATCCTCTTTTACCTCAACTTGAAGTAGACCAGTTTAGTATTAGTAATTATATTAGCCGGCTAAAAACATTAGAGGTTCAAAGTCTACCTGGAGGAACATTAGAAGAAAGAGGATTGGATAAATCGGATGACATCTTAAAGTTTGTATGGGAAAATGGAGATGTTGCGGAACTGAAATATGTAAATATACCGGGAGATAATGTACACAGTTATGTTACAAGGGATACAAGTGAGATAGGAATAGTGACTAATGATATAGTGTCTCTTTTATGGGTTGAGCCTGAAGAATTCATAAGTTTGGTTCTGTATAAATTTTCACCTGCAGAGGTAGATGGAGTTATTATTGCGGTGGGCGGAACAAGGTACGAGTTTAGTAATATAGAAGGCAATTGGAGGGTAAGTTTTCCACAAGGGTATGTTCTATTAAATCAGAATGATTTTTTGAGAGTATTGAGGCATTTGTCCAGTTTGACTGCTGTCAAAGCTTTCAATGCTGAAGGAGAAGAAAAATTTGGAGAAGTAGCATTTGAGATTGAGATAAAGAAAGTTAATAGTGAGAGCGACCTGAAGAGATTCAAATTGGGGAAACTTTATATCGGAAGTATCGATGAAAAGGATCCGAGGTATCGATGGGCAAAAATGGAGGGAAGAAGTGGGATTTTCCAGATTAAACAAGAGATAGTAGACTTAATAACCGACATGTTCAAATCCGTAGTAAAACAAAATTAGATTTAATATACGGAACTGTTAGGTTATAATTGATAATTAATTGATTATTTTATTAGGTAAGAGGAAAGATTATAAAATGTTATACTATCTCAACCTTGGAGTTGAGTAAAAAACTTGAAAAGGAGAAAAATTGTTGACATAATTATAGAAAATTGATATATACTTTTTAGAAACCTAATTATTGGAGAAATGGCAGAAGTAAAAATTAGATTTGAAGTAAAAAATTTATATATAGGAGAAACGCAGTGGGTAGGCACTTATTGCTAAAAATAATAGTAGTATTAGTGTGTGTGGTATTAGTTGGATTTGCTTGGCTGATAATGGACCGAAAAATTTTGGCGCGGGTTGATTGGAAATTCACACACAATGTTGATGAGATTAAAGGGGTTAGTGAGAGTGATCCTATGAAGTTAGAGAAAATACAGGTTGCTTCAAATTTAGATAATGTAGCACTTCTGAGTATGTTATCTAATTTTACTTATGGTCAAGGAGGAGGGTTAGTTTATCCCCAGTGTGGAGACATAAACTTAGCGTTTAAATGTAACCCTACTGATGGATCTGCTCCCCTAACTGTTGGGTTTCAGCTCATTTATAATTTAGCTTCTCCACCATATGGAGAAAATGATATTCCTAACATAACAAACATAACTTGGTACATCAGCACTAATAACGGTGGAGAACCAGGGACTCAAGGATTCAGGTGGGAACATCAGGTAGAGCAAAGGTACAATCCTTTAGTTTCGCCGGAGAACCAAATTCTATATCTTGGGGGACAAGGTAGTCAGTATTTTCAGCAAGCCGGAAGATATACAATTGGTATGAGAGTGCGTGTTGCAAATCCTAACGATCCCAATGGTGATTATAGATATTGCCCTCCGCAAAATCAACCCCCGATATATAGGGTGGATTATATAATAGTTCGAAGTGAACAAGTGCCCTCCGCTTCATTTGATGCTACGGACTTAGTTGCCGATAAGCAAGGTGTGGTTCCACTAAATGATTGGGTACCTCTTTTTAGATTTAATATGAAGTATAATCCCGATCAGCCAGCACCGAGAACATTAACTCAGCTTTATTATAAATTGACGGGTGAACTTGACACTGAAGATATTCTTGAGTTTGGGCTATTTGCGGATTCGGGTCCTGAGGGAAAACCTGATGATACCTTAGATTTACTATATGATGGGAGACTTGTGTATGTGGAGGGTACCCTGAATTCTTTTAGGGTAGAGCCTGGACAGCCCATGATAACTTGGGATAGATACGGCTATCCTTACGAAATGCCGAATTCGGTGGGGGTGTTTTCTGAGGATTTGACATATAACTTGAACTTTACAATGAACCCTCAAAGTTCAGAGTTTGACCCGGGGGATCCTTTTGAGGCAGTGCCTCCGAGAAGTGCTCCACCTACTGAATTATTCCCATTTGTGAAATTAAATGAGGATGGTACTATTGATACGAGTGATGGGTATATTAAAAAGCAGTGGGTAACTGCGGGGGCAGATCCTTGGTATAGCTACATAGTGGCAGTGAGAGTGAGCTACAAGTGGAATTACAGAAATACTATGGGTGTGACTCTTTTGAGTGCACGGATGCAACCCTATACAGGACCTTATATATCTGATATAT
>JAOAHN010000038.1 GCA_026415215.1 Candidatus Hydrogenedentota bacterium | reverse complement strand
TGCTGAGATTTTTAAGGATTTCGGAGGACAATTGCCTTGGCCCACACAGTTCTTGATGAAGGCGGGTGACTTTATGATTTACAATTGGTGGTTGTTAATAGTGATTGTATCGTGGACTATCATTTTTATAAAGATTTTATTCAAATTTCATATCGTTAGAAGATGGAGGGATATATTGGTCCTAAAGGTGCCTCTGGTTGGGGATTTAGTGATTAAAGTAGCGGTGGCGAGATTTGCAAGAACTTTGGGAACACTAATTACCTCCGGTGTTCCTATTTTGCAAGCGTTGAAAATTACCCGGGAGACAATTGGAAATGAAATTATCCAAGAGGCTATAGACAAAGTTCACGATAGTGTAAAAGAGGGAGATACGATTGCAGCGCCTTTAGATCAGACTAAAGTTTTCCCTGCTATGGTAGTAAATATGATAGATGTAGGAGAAGAAACTGGTAGTCTTGATGCTATGTTGCATAAGGTGGCGGATATATATGATGCAGAAGTTGAAGCAGCGGTAGAAGGAATGCTTGCCTTGATGGAACCGGCCATAATAGTTCTTTTGGGAGGAATTATAGGATTTATAGTTGTGTCCTTATATTTACCGATTTTCACTCTCGGCGATACTATAACAGGAGTAGGTGGAGGCGGTTCGCAGTGAGAAAATGCAATAAATTTTGTTTCATTCGGTCGTTAATTTATGGTATAAAATAAATGAGGACTGTTAAGATTTGACGATTAACATAATACTGGGAAAGGAAGGATAAGATGAGAAACAAAAAAGGTTTTACACTTGTAGAATTACTCGTTGTAATGGCTATAATTTCTATTCTCGCTGCGATACTTGTTCCAAATGTAGTGAGGTATATTGCTCGAGGGAGGGCAACAAGGGCATTAGGAGATATCAAAGCGATTGAACTTGCTTTAACAAAAATGGTGACTGATGGTAATGTGCAGAATCTTAATTATTTCTTTAATCCTGACGCAGTAAGATTGTTTATAGGGATTCAACAGGGTGAGTATTTAACGAGTGTGCAATTTCAAAGAGCGATGAAACTTTACACGAATACTTTCTACGCTTTACTTAGAGAGGGGAGGCGGGTATTGGATGGGAGAGCTGACCCAGATTTAGGAGTTCAGTATGCACAAATATTGGATAAGGATGTAGTTATGAGGTTGGGAGTGGGGTATCTTGAAGATATAGCATTTGACCCTTGGGGGAATTTATATAATATATATCCGGGTCCTTGGAATCCGAGAAATGGTCCCTGCCCCTTTAGAATTTATCTACTTGGGAGTAAAGAGATTTCATTGCCTGGGGTAAAAGGAGGTGTTAGAAAAGATTCTCTTACCATACAAGGAGTGGTTGACCCAGAAAGTGGTATGCCATTTGAGGACGGAATCGGATTCCCAGCAGATGCAGGTAAGTTTGTATTTATTTGGTCTAACGGTGCAAATATGATTTCAGGACAGGGTATCTATAATCCTCAGTACGCTATAAACAATAGCTATCCTGGAAGTGCCAGTTATCTTGACCAAGAGGAAGATTACAAAGGCGGTGGAGACGATATAAACAATTGGGACCAAGGTCAGAGTTGGATGAGATTTTACAGTTAATTTGAGAATTTTCTTTTTGTGTTGAAAAGAACTCGGGCAATGGGGAGCAGAGAGTGCACCATTGCCCATTTTATATATATTATTGAGGAATGACGATGCAACGAAGGTCAAGAAATAAGGGCTTAACCTTAACAGAGCTATTAGTTGTGCTTGCCATCGTGGGATTATTAGGGTTGATAACAGTTCCTTCTTTTGTAAGGTTTTATTTAGATTCTACGGACAGGGTGAGACTCAGTGCTAAGGACCTAATGCAGATTATCCAAACTGCAAGGATGTATGCTATTACTTATAGGGTAAATACTGCGGTAGTTTACTCATTAGAAACAAGTTCTGTTGAAACGAATGTGGTTTCTCCTACTGGTGTACTTGATTTGGGAATAAAAAGCAATTTTAATGCTATTAAGACTGCTGCGGTTATGTACGAGATTAGTAGTAAGAACAATGAACTCTTTTATGGGATCAAGAAGAGATTAGGAATTCCTGAGAGTATTCAATGGGAGAGTTTCTTCGTTCCGGTAGAGCCAACAAGATTAGAAATAGGTTCTTCTCATGAATTCCACTCTGGTATTATGATGTGTAGATATGAGGAAGTGGACTTTAGTGGGAAATTAGTCCCTATGTTATATGGAGTAAGTGAAGTAAATTCGAGTAATATAATGGGACTTTCACTAATTAGAGTCCCACTGTTATATCTGGAAGGTAAGACTCATGCGGAGGAAAAATATGAAGACTTGATAAGTAGGGATGAGTTAGATAATTATACTTTGTGGTATGCTCATGTATTTGCTCCCAGTGGAAGATTGTTGGTTAATGGGCCTGTGAGAGAACGATATACCTTCGCTCTTGTTGATGTTTCATACAAAGAGCCACTTTTGGTTCAGATGAATGGTTCTTATGGAGAGGATCCGCATTTGGTGAGTCATAAAAAAGTTATTTTTGAACTATATCGTTCTACAGGAGTGGTCAAAGTTTTGAGATGAATAGAGATGTATCTATAAATCAGAAGAAATTGGGACATGTTAAAGTGAACAATAAAGGGTTTACATTGCTGGAAATTGTAATAGCTTTAGCGGTGATCGCAGGTGGATTAGTAGCGGTAATAACCCTTTTCCCTTCTGCACAAAGGCTCCTAACAACTTCCTCTGCGGATGCTAATGTGACAAACCTCGCCCGTACTGAACTCAGTAGAGTAAGAGTGGGCGGTGCCCTCTCTACAGGGGTTAAAATGTGGATGAAGGATACCGCATTTCAAATGTTGGATACCTCTGCAAGTGCTTATGAACTATACCAGCATTATGGGTCAACTGTAACACGGGTACCTATGGGAAGAGGACTATATAGGATAACTTTCAGTGTAAAATTAAGTGATGGAAGAGAGGAAAAGTTTGTTACCTATGTATCAGAGCAACAGTAAAGATAGTGGAAGTCTTTTTCTTTTACCCAACTCAAGGGGTATTACCCTTGTAGAGTTGTTAGTGGCTATGGCTATTCTTTCTATAATTTTGACAGGTCTTGTTGCGGTATTTGTTTCCGCTATAGAAACAACGCATCAAGGGTACATGATCAAAGAAGGCTATAACAATGCTCGAGTTGCTATGGAATTGTTAACGAAAGATCTTGAGCGTGCGTGCACACTAACGGACCAAGGCGAGAAAATTCAAATTTACGGGACTCCTACTTCTTTGACTTTCCTCACTATTTTAGATAATGGAGAAATTGGAAGGGTGACTTATTTCTTTGCTCCGAGTCCTAATATACCCCCTTTTGAGACAAGGTTTCCAATGAAATTTGAAGACGATCCTTCTAAAAATAGGATAGAAAAAGAAAGATGGATGAAGAGGTTAATCAATAATTTGCCCGTGTCTAACTTGGATACTGAGATGGGTGGTAACCCTGAGTTTCTCCAGAATTCGTTACCCGCAAATTGTGTTGAGATGGCAAGAAATCTATTGAGTAATGTAGAAAACTTGCCAGCACTGTATCCTGAGATTCTGGAACCAAATCCAGAACCTGGAGGAGGGATGGATTACTATGTAAAGGTTCAGCCTCTTGCCTTGTTTAGAGTTGAGGAGAGAGGAGTTAAGAACTTGAAAGACATGCCATTGAAAGTGGGTAATTCTACTGGGTCTATGGATATTTCACTTCCAGAGTTAAGGCCCGATGTAGTTGATAACCCCTTATCTGGACAAGGAGACATGATAAATAAGCTGATGAATGCGTATTTAGCAGAGGGCTTGGGTTCTCGCGTTAGCATATCCCTTGTGAGTCCATTGGAATTACAGAATCCCGAAGCTGAGCTGAAAGGAGATTTTAGAAATTTTGTCGATGACCCTAATTATCAGGTGATAAAAGAAGATTTCGTTAATGCACTCTTAGATATTAGAAAAATACAGATGAGACTTTATTTAATGCAGATATATGATGCGAGAAGATATTGTGAAGAATGGAAATATATGATACAAAACCCTGCAAATGTTGTAGCCCTTACAAGTGGTGATGGTATTCTAAACTTGTCTACATATATTTGGAGTTATGACTTAAGTATCCCGAGGGAGGACCAGTCGTTGCTCTATCAGATGTTCAGTTTTGGAGGGAGAGACCATTTGTTAACTGATCCTATGTCTGTCGGAATGTTTAATTACTGGGAAAGCCTTGGGATAAATCCTGCTGACTACATCCTTGTGGACGGTTTTGGAGCACACGCCTTTTGGATTGATGAGGTTTCAGGTATTCTCACTTCTACTGATATACTGTACCCAGGGGCTATGTTTTCATATCAGTCTGAGGAAAATGAAACTTCGATGTATTTTAATGACATTAGAGGGGTGCCCCTAATGAATCACTATCTTTCGCAGAACTTCGCTCAGCTTAGTTTAGAGGAGGTAAACTGTCTTACTGCTTATCTTGACAGACTTTGGGCTCGTATGATTGGAACAGACCCGAGTAAGAATGCTCCTTTCGGTTCTTTCTTCTTTGATAGATTGCCTGTTAGAATTACAGTTAGAGCGTGGGTTGTTATAGAAAAGCCGCAGCCTGGTATTTCTGATTTTGTTAGATGGTTTAGTCAATCCATCGATCTCCCGTGCGGACTTCGTACTCCTCAACCAAGACAGTTGCCCGCAGGGATGTAAAGAGATTTTATTGACAAATTAAAAAATCGTAGAATAATGTTATCCTCAGTTGGATTCATATTCTACGAATTAAGGAGTAAATTATGAGAAAGACCACAGGCGCGGCTTTGGTCTTAGCTATTGGTATAGTAGCTCTTCTTCTCGCAATAGGTTTTACCTTTTACTTTGTTACTCGGGGAGAACTTTACACAGCAGAATTGGCACTTCAACAAGCGAAATCAGAGCAATTGTTAAGAGGAGCGTTAAACATTGGAATTTCAGTTTTGAATGAAGATATAGAGAGGCATCCGGAAGTTACTTCACTCGATCATAAGTGGCGTGCTTTATTTAGCGGAGCATGGGTTGCGGGAAAGAGCTGGGGTATTAGGTACACTGATGCAGGGGGGAACTTCGCCCTCAAAGGCTCGATGCAGTGGAAAAATGCAGTTCCTCATGTAGATATCGCAAGACCATGGATTCATTTTGAAAACTTGCGAGGATACTTGGGCTCTTTGCCACCTGAGAGACAGATTTTGTATGTAAAGTTTTCTGATGGATATTATGAGCAGTTGTATAATGGTCCGAGGAGTAAAGAATGGCTCTTTTACCCGCGGATAGAATATTTAGGGTCACCTGTCATATATGATTACAATGCGGTATTGATGATTCCTTCAGCTAATTTTCTTTCTCTTGAGGAAATTCCGCAAAAGGTAGGTAATACATATTTATATTATCGATTAGATGTTAATGCAAAAGATATTAATGAAATAAAAAGAGACGGAGATATTCCCAAGAGCCAAGTACCATTTTTGTTGCCTGAGTTTTACGGAAGAGTGCAATATCCAAACGGTTCACCAGTATTCAGTGGGACAGACAGATTTGGGAGAAGATATGATGTTGAAGATTTCTATACCCCTGAATGGGTAAATGCGTGGGCTGATGCTGATTTGAATGGGGATGGGTTAAAAGACGCGGTATGGATGCCAGTTGGAACGGATAGATTTTTCAGTGGGGTTATTTTTGATATTTCAGGCGATATTAAGGATGATAGGAATGATGGTTTGGATAATAATCTTAATGGATTAATAGATGAGGCTCCTGATAATCAAGTTAATGAGGAAATGGGTCCATTTTTTGCTCAGGGGGAGATCTTACCTGTAGAGGATCCCGCTGATAAGTACAATACGGGATTACCAGACCCGGAAGAACTTTTTGAACTTGGGATATTTGTCTACTGGGGTGGTGCTGATGGACTCGATAATAACTGTGATGGGAATGTAGACGATGCCTCAGAGCAAAAGGTATATCTTACTGCTCCGTTACCGGGGGTCAGATTTAGGGTAGATTGGAATGTAGATGGGGTAATAAACGAGTATGATAAAGTTCCAGATGAAAATGGCAACTTGGTTTACCTCGAGGTTATTTTCCCTCCCACCTTTTCTGTGCGTAGGTGGACGCCGAGCGGATTCATAAACTATGAACTAACACTAAATGATGTGGACTGTTTAGATAACGATTATGACTTACTTGTGAATAATTATGAAGCTTATGCTTATGTCGGTCCGAACAATGTGGAGAATTTTTTTAGTATTACTGAACCGGAAGCGCAAGGGACTGTTCAACTTTCTCTCTCGGGTCCGCCTTTTGTTTTGAAGGGCTTTTACCAAGTTGGACCAGGCATAGCGATCCCCGCCTATGACAGAACCAAATTGAATCAAGATAAGCCTGATGTTTTTAATTATAGGTATGCTAAGTTCGCTATGCCTGGGAATTGGGATTCAAAGGATGAATATAGGTTTAGGTCTGCGAGAAATTCTGCCTTTCACGAGATAAATCACTTCTTGGATAAAGATGGTAATCCGTTTATTACAGGATTATTAGTTTATCCTGAAAGGGGTAGATATTTTGACGGAGTGGCAGGAAATTTTAGGAATGTAAATTATAGAGACATTCTTCCATACATTCATATAACTCACACTGGTGAGCCTGTTTGTGAACTTACGGGTAGAGTAGCTATCTATATAGCAGATGAAAGTGGAAGAGTAAATCTAAATTATGTTGGGGGACACTACCCATTAGATTTTGATTTCTCCAACCCGTATGTTGGATTGCCAAATAAGTTATTGAGAACTTATTTCATTCCTGGGATTTCGTCACAGTGGTTAGCGGGATACGGAATGGAAACGAGATTTCTTCCTGATATCGGTATTGTCAGAGCACGAAAACTATGGAACTTGTTAACGGGAACGCCTGCAGGACAGATTGATTCTTCTAACCAGGACTATGTGCTTTCCATCACAGATTTAGCTAGCTACTACGATGTGGCTTTTCCAGGGTATGGGGGAGTTGATGACAACGCAAATGCTTTTTTACTCTTGACAAATGGTTTGGATGACGATGGAGATGGAGTGATAGACAACGGTGTAAACCAGTTATTAGGAGTTCTCGAAGGGATAGACGAGCCGGGAGAGCTTAGGCAAAATAGACCTTATTTAAATAAGCTTGCGGAGAGAGATGGTAAAGATAACGATGGAGATGGAGTTATCGATGAGGTTGGAGAGTTGGGTGATAGGATTATTAGCACGGTAGACCAAATCAACGAGCTCAGAGATTTTGGTACTCCAGGAACGAAAGAGTTTGATAAAGTCTCGCCGACACTGACTACTTTTGGTTTAGCCAAAGAAGCACAGATTAAAAAGTTTGGAGCTGTTCTTCGTGGAGTTAATCCTGTGGATGTAAACTACGCTACATCTGTCCAAATTGCAGGTATCCTGTTATTATCAGAGAAACCCAAGTCAAGCCTGGACACTGTTAATTGGAGATTACCAGAGGGTTTGGATGCTTATTATTTTGCTCAAGGTTTGAGGAGTTACGAGTACGAATGGAGGTCATGGTACAAGAAGAGTGATGATGAACCTGGTTTTCTTTATTTCGGAGAGGATGGATTTGGCAACTCTCTCTCCGCTCTGAGTGGAGAGGAAACTGTGTTTCCTGTGGATCCCATATTAAAAATTATGCAGTTGGCAGTGAATATTGAGGATGCGAGGGATATAAATGTGGCACAGTCGAGGTTAACGACAGAAAAAGTGCCGGGTACTCTTACATCCGCTGAGAGAGAGGTGTATTTGCCCAGTCAAAATGAAAATTCATTGAACCCGTTTGAAAAGGGACACAATCCCACTAATATAAGACTGCGTGAGTTAGAAAAATATTCTAAAGAAACTTTAGGAGAGACAAATGTTTCCTGGACTATTCATGATGAATGGTGGGCAAATAGAGTCAGTAATGCTGGTGCAAAAGATTTGCGAACTATAAGCTACACTGTCAGTGGGGTTGAGTCTATAAGGATAACTGAGCTGATGGTAAGACCTGTGAGAAGATTAGAAACTGAAATTCCCGTATATCAAAATCTATATAACTACTATCTAAATGAGTACCCTCCGGGTATACCTTTGTTCCTTTGTAATACTACTCTCTTCAGCGAATTTTACTTAGATCCCACTCCCAGATGGAACTTGGCTAATTCAAACTTAAATGTACTTGGAATTGAAAATGGGTTCGCTACAAATAGGACTTATCTTATAAACCCAAACTCAGGTAACGAAGATCCTGATGCTCCTAATGTGATTGAGTTTAGGATTCGAGCCACTTCATTTCTTCCCTCTGGAAGATATTACTTAGTTCTCAATGTTTCCAACCTTTTAGGAGAACCTACTTTATCAAGGGAGGGAGGGAGTAGACTCAAATATTCAATTAAGTATTGTCCTGTATTGGTTAATGATCCAGGCAATTACCTTGACGATACATTTTTAGAGCCTTCCATAGTTGAGGATTTAGAAAATGATCCATCCCTGGTGAATAATGATTCAGTATTTCAAAGGATTCAAAATGACTGGATAGGGATAAACGCTCGTGGTGAAGCCACAGGAGCTGTATTTCTACCAGGTCAGCTGGAGAATCCGAATTTGACTCCTCCTCCATATTATTGGTTAGATGGTGTTCTACCTGAAGAACAACCTATTGATCCCAACAATAAAACTTTTGCTGTTTTGGTGCCGAGTTATACTCCTAATGATGGAAGGAGTGATAATGATTATGTTTTGTGTATAGCTTTTTGGCCCGAGGTTATTGAACAGAACCAGACAGTGGTTTTGAATTATTTAGATTTTTCACAAGAACCTGATCACGAATATATAGAGATTACTAATATTTCTGATAAGCCTATAAATTTGTCTGGATATACACTTGAGATTGGTATTCCCAGAGATAGTGGAGGGAAGAGAACGGATCCGTATAAGGT
>JAOAHN010000018.1 GCA_026415215.1 Candidatus Hydrogenedentota bacterium | reverse complement strand
GAAAAGTATAAAAAGATATACCGATGGGGAGAAGTAGTTTAGAGTAAGGGAGTATGAGTTGGTAGCCCAAAGTACTATATATGATTTCAATAGTGTCAATGAAAAAATTATAGTACTTAAAGACAAACAATATGCCAAGGTTTATGATGATACTTCCCCAGAGTAAAATTTTTCTACTATTTTCCGCTTTACTCTTATGGATAAGAAGTCCACTAATGTAGCTTATTGTGGTAGTAGCTATAAGAAGTAGAACATAAATCGGTATCCACGCCATGTAAAAATAGTAACTTGCGATAAGTAACCAAATCCATCTAACTCTGTTAGGAAGTAGGAAGTATCCTACGACTACGATGGGAAAGAATATTGCAAAATGAAGTGAATTAAATAACATAATTTTCCGCTATTTTGTGTAAAACTTTAGTTGTTTAGTTTTTTCGGGGATAGCCTCAAAAATATATTCCCACTTACCGCCTTTATTTTCTAATTTCAAAAGGATAAAGTTCTTTCCCTTTTTAACCTCCGATATAAATGAATCATAACCCCGTTTGTAAGATACTCCCTCTGATGAAAGTCTCTCGTATACTTTTTTACCATTTATAAAAACAGCTCCTCCATCGTTCATTCCAAGTTCAAATAAGATTTTTTGAGCTCTTGGGGAGTTTATATATGTATATGCGTATGCAATTCCAGGGACTTCTCCAAAAAATTTGTGCAACTTAATTACAGGTTCTTTAGTAGAGTTTTTTAATGTTTTCACTTTCACATTGCCATCTGAAATGACTTTTGAAAATTTTTCATATATCATTTTAACATTCAATTCTATTACATTTTCTCCACCTATTGACTGAAGATAATCATTGTTAAATTGTTCGTTAGTGATTTCTTTCGAATTTTGCAGGGCTTGAGTTGAGTTATTTCCTAAGTTTAGAAAAGGACCAATAATAACCCACTCTGTTATACAGTGATTATTATCTTTGCCAAGGTTATTTTCTACTATTACCGATGCCCCTTTAAATGTTTCGTTTTTTATTTCAAATCTTGATTGACTTATATTGGCTGTGATTAACGCATTTCTCACATTGGCTCCAAGATGTATAAGTGGATAATTTATTTGTGAATTTAGAAATTCACAGCCCGTAATGAGAATATCTCTTGTATTGGCATAAATACATGGAAACCCTTTATATTTTCTATCCCAACCGCTGAAATGACAACCTTCAAATGTTATACTTCCTTTGCCCTCTAAGTATGTCTGGTAATCAAGACCTTCTATACCCCAGAAACCACATCCGATAAATTTTATAGGTCCGTAGTTATTAGGAGAAACTACTACTTTGCTCATAAAAGAGGAGTTTACGAAGGTTATACCAGCATTTTCCATTGCACTTTCTATTTTTACAGCGCAAGGTGTAATATCCATATAACAATTAGTATAAGTTCCACTGCCGGGCAAGTGCTTCATTACATTACCCTTTTCGTCAAAAATGGGTCCGTTTATGAAATGCATGCCAATTGAATAGAAAATACTAAATAAATTAATCCCCATTTCTCCATCAGTTTTGCCTATTATGAAAGCGATTCCATTATCTTTAGTAAATTTCCACAGTGGGCTGTTAGGGTCTAAATCCCAAAAGGGCCATAAGTGGATGTTCTCTAATCTTCCAACATCATAACACTGGTTAATATATATTCCTCTGTATAGCGGATATGCGTGAAGGTTTTTAATTTTGTGCCTCCCGGTGGGATAAGTTCCAAAGTCTATGGCTTTGTATGGATTAATAAGTGTTAAATCAATGAGAGAAACATCATCGGCGGGTCCATTGGATTGGACTGTCCAAGGGTAGGGAATAGGAGGATATTCTCTTATTTGCTCAGGGTAATAGACTGCAAACCCTTTTAATGTAGAACTCGTACTTACTTTAATCAATGCTTCACCATTTTCTTCTCCTTTGCCTGAGACTGCTAATAACACACTTCCCGCTTTTGTTGGGTCCCCTCTGAATGGTGCTCTCCATACCCCCTCTAAAGTTACATTTTCAGGCACCAATAAGTGACCCTTTATAAGATAGTTTCCTATAGGAAGGTAGACTATTCCTCCACCATTTTTCCCAGCTATATTGAGAGTATTTTGTATATACTCCGTGTCATCCTGTATGCCGTCTCCCGTAGCACCGAAATCTTTTACATTATAAAAATTGGGATTACATCTATTTAATATGGAAGTATCTTCAGAAAAACACAGTATTGGCAAAAATAGGAGGAGAAAAATGATTATCATTTTTAGCACTGAAATGGGTTCGGAATTAATTTGTTACAAAGTTGATTAATTTGCCAGGAACAAATATTTCTTTCACTATTGTTTTGTTTTCAATATAGGGGATGACTTTTTCAGATTTTTTAGCAAGAGATATAATTTCATCTTTTGAAAGATTTATTGGAACTTCTATTTTACCTCTAAGTTTACCGTTTACTTGGATAGGTATTTCTATAGTATCCTCTTTAATCAATTCTTCATCATATTCGGGCCAGGGCTCATATGCCAATGTATTATTATGTCCAAACCGTTCCCATATTTCTTCTGCTATGTGTGGAGCAAAGGGAGATAGAATCAATATGAATTTCTCTCCAACTTCTTTGTCTATTTTTTCTGTTTTATAAGCTGAGTTTATGAACTCCATCATTTTGGCGATGGCAGTATTAAATTGAAGCCTTTCAATGTCTTCGGTTACCCCTTTTATTGTTTTGTGTAATTCCTTTAATATTTTTGGATCACCTCCGGATTCTACAAACCTGGATGCTATTTTTCCATCTTCGCCGATAAATAAGGACCATACTCGGCGTACGAATCTGTATACTCCTTGGATTCCCTCTTCTGTCCACGGTTTATCACGATCAAGAGGACCCATGAACATTTCGTATAACCTCATTGAATCGGCACCATAATTTTCGATTACCTCATCTGGGTTGACAACATTATATCTCGACTTGCTCATCTTCTCGATTTTAGTTTCGACTTCTATACTTGTCCCTTTTACATACCACTTACCATCTCGCTGTTCTACCTGATTTGGATAGTAATATTTTCCATTTTTATCTTGATAGGAGTATGCTAAAATCATTCCTTGATTAAATAGTTTTAGAAAAGGCTCTTTTGTAGATACATAGCCTGCATCATATAGGACTTTGTGCCAGAATCTTGAATATAAAAGGTGTAATACTGCATGCTCTGCTCCACCTATATATAGGTCCACAGGCATCCAGTATTTTTCAGCTTCTTTTGACCATGCTTCATTTTTATTATTAGGGTCTACGAATCTGAGAAAATACCAGCAAGACCCCGCCCATTGAGGCATGGTATTCGTTTCTCTCACTGCTGGTTTTCCTGTTTCAGGATCAATTGTGTTGACCCAATCTTTTGCCCGGGCAAGGGGAGGTTGTCCATCTTCTGTAGGCTTATAGTTATCAAGTTCAGGTAAGACAACAGGTAAGTCTTTTAGTGGGACAGTTTTTACAGTTCCGTCCATTAGTTTGATGATTGGGAAAGGCTCACCCCAATATCTTTGACGGGAGAATAACCAATCCCTTAATTTGTAATTTACCGCAAACTTTCCAAGTCCTCTTTCCTCTAACCATTGAGTTATCTTTTTTTTCGCTTCCGGTACGGTTAAGCCGTTCAGTATTGAGGAATTTACCATAATACCATCACCGGTATATGCTTCTTTTGAAATATCTCCCCCGGACACAACCTCTATTATTGGGAGGTTGTATTTTTTTGCAAATTCGTAGTCTCTTGTATCGTGTGCGGGAACTGCCATTATAGCTCCGTAACCGTATTCAGCCAGCACATAATCTGCAACCCAGATGGGAATATGCTCATTGTTTACAGGGTTTATTGCATGAGCCCCTGTAAAAACCCCTGTTTTCTCTTTTTCTTCAATCATTCGTTCTTGAGCAGTTTTTCTCATTGCTTGTTCCACATACTTTTTTACCTCGTCCATATATTCGGGCTTAGTTATGCGCATAACAAGAGGATGTTCAGGTGCTAATACACAGTATGTGGCACCGAATAGGGTATCTGGTCGTGTAGTAAATACTGTAAATTGGTCGCCAGTCTCTACCACTTTAAAGTGCACATCAGCTCCTTCGCTTCTACCTATCCACTCTCTCTGCATCGCCTTTATTCCAGGGGGCCAGTCGAGCTCCTCTAAGTCTTCTAACAATCTCTCTGCATAAGCGGTAATTTTAAGCATCCATTGACGCATGTATCTTTTTTCAACAGGGTCTCCAGTTTCAACATACTTCCCATCTTTTACTTCTTCGTTCGCAAGAACAGTTCCCAGAGCAGGACACCAGTTAACGGGAGCCTCTGTCTCGTATGCGAGCCCTCTCTCAAACAAAACAGTAAAAATCCACTGGGTCCATTTGTAATAATCAGGTTCACTCGTGTTTATTTCTCTGTCCCAGTCGTAAGAGAATCCTAAAGATTGTATCTGTCTCCTAAAAGTATCGCAATTTCTCTTGGTGACAACCGCTGGATGTTCCCCTGTTCGCATCGCATGTCTCTCTGCAGGAAGTCCAAAAGCATCCCAGCCCATTGGGTGTAGCACATTAAATCCTTTCATTCTCTTATATCGAGCTACTATGTCCGTGGCAGTATAGCCCTCTGGATGTCCTACATGTAAACCATCTCCGCTTGGATAGGGGAACATATCAAGCACATAATATTTTGGCTTTGAGTAATCTATTTCAGCTTTAAAGGTTTTGTTTTCCAACCAATATTTTTGCCATTTTTTTTCTATTTCCTTATGATTATACTGCCCTTTATTGGACATAAAAGACTCTCCTTTATATGTTTATCTATGGGTTTTCTTATGAATAAGATATGAAAATTATAGCAATTTTCTATAGGAAAATCATCTAAAATACAGTAGCGACAAAGCTAAAAAACTATATCAACTACCTGTTTTATATTTTCTACAAAAGTGAAGTCTATTGCATTTCTAAGCTCTTGTGGAATTTCATTGACATCTTTTTCATTTTCTTTGGGGAGAATTACCCTCTTTATCCCACTTCTTATCGCACTTAAGACTTTCTCTCGTATTCCACCAACTTTTAATACCCTTCCAGTAAGGGAGATTTCTCCGGTCATGGCAACGCCATCTTTTTGAGGTTTCTTCAATAATGTAGAAAGGAGCGAGATCGTTATGGCGATGCCTGCGGACGGACCGTCTTTGTGAATGCTTGCCTCTGGAGCGTGGATGTGAATATCTATGTTTCTATAAAAGTTAGGGTCAATCTTAAACTCTTCGGCATTTGCCCTTATGTATGATAGTGCAGTTTGTGCTGATTCCTTCATTATTGCTCCTAAGTGTCCTGTACATATTAGGTTGCCTTTCCCTTTCATTATTGTGGTCTCGATTAGTTGTATAGTGCCTCCTGTTGGAGTCCAAGCTAATCCGATCACTGTTCCAATGGGAAGATTCTTAGTTACACTTAACCTGTCGTATATGGGAGGTCCTAATATCTCCTCAACCTCAGCCTCAGAAATTACTATGGGAATACTACGAGTTTTTGTAACTACCCATCTCGCTACTTTTCCGACTATTGCAGATATTTGTCTCTCTAACTCCCTAACCCCTGCTTCTTCAGTATATTTAGATATTATTGTAAATATGCACTCCGGAGTAAATGATATCTCGTTTTTCCTTAAACCTGAAGCCCCTAAAATTTTAGGAATTAGATGGTTCTTAGCTATTTCAAACTTCTCATTAGGAGAGTAGCTTGGAATTGTGATTACCTCCATTCTATCGCGTAGAGGAGGTAAAATAGCTTCTTCATAATTAGCAGTCGCTATAAAGAATACCTCTGATAAGTCAAATTCCACCTCAAGATAATGGTCAACAAAAAATTGATTTTGCTCAGGGTCTAAAACCTCTAATAAAGCTGATTCGGGATCTCCTCTTATATCCGTTCCTATCTTATCTACTTCGTCTAACACAAACACTGGATTTATAACCCCAGCCTTTTTAATATTTTGGATTATTCTCCCAGGAGTAGATGCCACATAAGTTCTCATGTGACCACGAATTTCTGCTTCGTCACGAATCCCACCTAAGGACATTCTTACAAATTTTCTTTTTAATGCGGACGCTATGGATTTTCCTAAGGAAGTTTTCCCTACTCCGGGGGGACCTACAAAACATAAAATAGGACCTTTAGTTAGGTTTCCACTTAGTATTTTGACTGCTAAAAAATCGAGTATTCTTTCCTTTACCTTTTCAAGCCCATAGTGGTTTTTATCTAATATCCTTTTGGCTTTCTCAAGGTCAAGCGCATCTTTAGTCCTTTTACACCAAGGAAGACTACATAACCACTCAATATATTCTCTTATAGTGGACTCTTCTGGGCTATACACAGGTGCTTTTTCAAATCTCTTCAATTCTTCTTTTGCTTTCTCCAATGCATGACGAGGCAACTTTGCTTTTTTTATCATCCTTCTTAGAATCTCTACATCGGAGGTATAATCGGAAGGAAAGTTAGATGAATCTCCAGAAGATGTAAATGCAGATGAATCTCCGAGGGTTATGCTCTTCTCTTCCTCAGATTTCTCTTCAAGATAGTCTCTAACTATCTTGTCTACAATTCCCCGTTCTTCTGAAAGAATTCTGTTTTCCCTAAATAAAATTTTTGCAACCTTCTCCATTAATTCCTTAACAGTAGAATTTTCTAATAATGATTGCTTTTCTTGAGGACTAAGTAGTAAATGGGAACAAACAAAATATAAAAGTTCCTCGTATGAATTTATTTCCTTGGCCTTGTTAACAGATTCTATTGGCCCTCTTTCTCCTTCCACAATATAGTTTTCAAACTCCCTGAGAATTATTGAACGAAGTGCCTTAAGTCTCTTTTTCTCTTTTTGATTTGTAGGAGTAGATGACAGGGTCACAGTTTCAATTTTTACTATTGGATACTCCCTTTGATAGGACCACTTCTTTACTCGAGCAGGGTATAATGTTTCAACCACAATTTTGAGAATATGGCCACTATAGGTGGAAGCTTCCTTAATTTTGGCCACTACTCCTACAGAAAAATAAGGTTTTACAATTGTCTCGGTAGGTCCGTTTAGTGTTTCATTACCATTTTTGTTTTTTGTTTTTTTACTTTCTTGCTTTTTCCCTAATACCAGGAATACTTCACCATCATATGAGCTTATCGACAATTCCACGGCACTAATAGAGTTTTGCCTCTGGACTAATATAGGAGTAACTACACCAGGAAAAAGAACTAAGTCAGTCAATACCAATGCTGGAAGTTCTTTAAGCCAGAGTTGAGTAGATTTATGGTCAGTGGTTTTTTTTCGGATATTGCCTTTCATAAGCAACTTTACAATGACTTACAAAAAATTAATTCTTTAATTCCCTCTCTCCCTAAAGAATAGTAATGAGGTTATGTACATCTTGGGTTCAAGCAGAGGCAGAATTTCGATTCTTTAAATCTTCCCTTGTTTTTAGTTCGTGCTCATATACGAAGAGAGGTTTTTCGGAGTTAGTAATAACCCCAGGAGTAATTATACATTCTCTTACATCCTTAAGAGATGGTAGTTCATACATAATATCTAACATTACTTCCTCCAAAATGCTTCTAAGTCCCCTTGCGCCCGTCTCCTTTTTTATTGCTAATTCTGCAATTGTTTCGATCGTTTCTTCAGGGAACTTAAGTTTTACATTTTCTAACTCAAAAAGCTTTTCATATTGCTTTGTAATCGCGTTTCGAGGTTCTACTAATATTCTTTTTAGGTCGTTGACCGTTAACTCGTGTAAGGTTGCTACTACCGGTACTCTACCCACAAATTCTGGTATCATTCCAAATGCAATTAGGTCCTCTGGAGTAACCATAGAAAGTAGTTCGCCTATAGTATAGTCATGCTTGGATTTTATTTCAGATTTGAATCCTATTACATTTTTACCTATCCTCTTCTGGATAATTCTTTCTAAACCATTAAAGGCACCTCCGCAGATAAATAAAATGTTTTTTGTATCAACCTGAATACACTCTTGTTGTGGATGTTTTCTTCCACCTTGGGGAGGAACATTTGCAATGGTTCCCTCTAATATCTTTAGCAGGGCCTGTTGAACTCCTTCACCAGACACATCCCTTGTTATAGATGGGCTATCTCCTTTCCTTGCTATCTTATCTACCTCATCAATGTAGACTATTCCTGTTTCTGCTCTTGCAATGTCAAACTCAGCATTTTGTAAGAGCTTCAGAATTATATTTTCTACATCTTCGCCTACATACCCTGCCTCAGTAAGAGTAGTTGCATCTACAATTGCAAATGGAACATCAAGCATTCTCGCCAATGTCTCTGCAAGAAGTGTTTTGCCACTCCCTGAGGGTCCTATTAATAAAACATTGGATTTTTGTATTTCAATACCTTGTATTTCTCCACCGTATGCTATTCTCTTATAATGGTTGTGAACTGCAACAGAGAGTATTCGTTTTGGCTTCTCTTGGCCAATTACATATTGATCAAGAAATTCCTTGATTTCTTTAGGGGTGGGAACTTTGATAGTTCGTCTGTGTTTCTTTCTCGTTTGGTCATCTCTAATTATGTCTGCACAAAGTCTCACACATTCATCACAAATGTTTACATCAGGTCCTGCAATCAGTTTGGAAACTTCATTATGTTTTTTCCCACAAAAAGAACAAGCCGGTATATCATGTCTTAGACGCCTGTGATCCATCATATTACTCCATCTTAATATTCTTTATATTCTTTTACAATATAATACTATAATTTCACCTTTTGTTTACACTTTATTAAAACTAAATAGATTATTATACTCTCTTTTAATACTTTTGTCAAGAGTATTCCTTCTTAACAATAATTCTCAAATTTTTGCAAAATCTATTACTCATATATCACAATGTTTTAACTTTAATGTTAATAAATTTTTATGTGAATTTTGTTTTATAAAGATGTTACTTTATTAACCTAAAATATAGTCCATTTTTTAACATGGTGTTTTTTAGAAAAGGGGAAAATATACCAAAATTTCTGAGACTACCTTCATTTTGTGACTTTAGGGCTTTTATTAGTTAAGTCCCAATTGAAATTTATTTAAATCTCATATATAATCTATATTTGCAGATAATTAAAAGAAGTTAAGTCTTTATACTTAAAAAAGGATTTGTATTATGAGTTGCAAATGCCGACTTACTGTGATCTTAATTCCTATGTTAATTATATTGAATTTATCGGCAGATGCCTATATCCTTGCCGAATACTACACCGGCTACGGCTCAGGTGTGCCCAGCAATCCGTATCAGACATCATACTACCGTGCAAAACGGCTCGAAGCAAACATTAACTTCGGCTGGGGGACGGGCTCCCCAGGTGTCCCAGGAATCGGAGATAATTACTTTGCTATCGGTTTCCGCGGTTTTGTGTACATTCCCTCCAGCGGAACCTGGACATTCTACACACAAAGCGATGATGGGGTAAGGCTGCGCATTAATGACAACCTCATAATAAACAGCTGGCAATTACAAGGCGGAGATGAAAGGTCTGGAAATATAAGTTTAACAGCAGGCTGGCACAAGTTAGAGTTAGATTATTTTGAGAACGAAGGTGGGGCATCAGTTTATCTCTTATATCAGGGTCCCGGAGTGTCCAAACAAATTATTCCTGCCAGTGCGTTTGACATCAACCGCGGTGTGAATCAATTTCAGGGTATCCACGGCAGATACTATCGCTGGAGTGGAGGCTCCCCTCCTTCTCCCTTCTCTTATGGTAACT
>JAOAHN010000116.1 GCA_026415215.1 Candidatus Hydrogenedentota bacterium | reverse complement strand
CTTTATCTTTCGACGAGACGGTCATTGCTTTTTCATAAACTTACTCAAGAAATCCGGAGCGGAGTTCGTTAATCACCTCAAAAGCACATTGGATTATAGTTTCTGTGATGTTCTTGTATAACATATCCAATCCATATTTATGCTACAAACTGATTTAGCGGAACATAATCTTTAATATATTCTGGGATTGCACGACGCAATTCAGGAGTTAGTTTTTTATATGCTTCACCGTAGGGAGAAAGATTTAAGAGTGCAAAATCTTTATTATCTATGATTGCTCTAAATTCCGCATCTAAGATATATGCCTTAAAGACAGTTTTGGCATATTCAAAGTACTCTTCTTTGGGTAAATAGCGACTGTCAAACTTATCAAACTCTTCATCGAGCAGTTCATTTTTTGTTTTAAAGTAGGGAATGATTCCTAATATTTTTTCGATGATTTCTTTCATGGAGACACGGCGGTCTATATGAATAGATTGGCGCAGTTTTTCGAGAGTAAAGTAATCCTCTGGTTTGTTAAGGATGTGAGTTTCCAGATACTCGAGTAATTCTTGCCATTTACCTGCTTCTGCCTTTTGTTTGATAATGGGGTGCTGTAAGACAGTTTTTTCAAATCTATCAAAATACATGCGGTCTATTTTCATTCCGTCGGGACCGATGACTGTATGAGCGAGTTTAGTTACTTGGTCAGGCAGAGTGCTATGGTATTCATAGGGAGCTGATGGTTCTTTCACTTCGAACGCAAAAGATTCGCCTGAAGATAGACTTGGGAGAGGAAGGACTTCGTCGTAGTTGAATTTTTCCTCAAAATATTCGCAGTTAGCGAAGAAATCGAACATTTTGAAGTTCTCTTTTTGTTTATCACCAATCTGCAATTTTAATTGGGGGTCGGTAATGTCATTTGCAAAGTTATACTTTCGAGTTCCACGCCCCTTAATCTGGATAAACTCGGTGGGTGAAAAGATTGGTCTCATAAGGCAAAGATTGAGAATGTCGGGGCAATCGTAGCCTGTGGTCATCATACCGACGGTTACACATACACGAGTTTTACTGGTTTTATAGGCGGGATTAAAATTGGCGGTACCGGAGAGGCGGTTGTTCGTGAAATTGATGGTGAACTGTTGTGCGTCGGGAATTCGTGAGGTTACCTGAATGGCAAAATCGGACTGATACCTGCCGGGAAACATTTGGTCAGCAAGTTCGTTAAGAATTTGGGTAATTTTCGCCGCGTGATTTTGTGAAACACAGTATACAATAGTCTTCCCAATTTCTCCACTAATCGGATCTCGGTATGCGTTTTCTAAAAACACCTTGCAAAAAGCACGATTGGTATTCTCGGAGAAAAATTTCTTTTCAAAATCTTTATAATCATAAATTTCTTCGATATCTTCACCTTGTTCATTCTGAAAAGAAACCATATATCCTTTTTCTGATAGTAGTTGCGTGGTAATTTCAGTTCTGACATCTACTACAACTGGATTAACAAGAACTCCTTCTTTGACTCCATCAATGAGGGAATAACGGAAGGTAGGCTCACCACTTTCACACCCAAAGGTTTTATAGGTATCGAGAAGCAAGCGTTTTTCAAGTGCGCGAGGGTCGTTTTCGCCGAGTTCGGAGATATCAATATTTTTTAGATAGTCTTTAGGAGTTGCTGTAAGGCCCAGTTTGAAACCGATGAAATATTCAAAGACTGCTCTGCCGTTTCTCCCTATACTACGATGTGCTTCATCCGATATGACAAGGTCGAAATCGTCTGGAGAGAAAAGTCTCTTATAGCGGTTTTTGGATAAGAAGGTTTGAATTGTTGAAATAACAATTTCCGCTTTTCGCCAGTCATCGCGGTTCTCTTTATAAATAACAGTTTTATAATCATTTTTCAGGTATGAGACAAAAGCTTTATATGCCTGGTCCTCAAGTTCGAGACGGTCGACCAGAAATAGGACGCGACGCGCATTGCCAGTTCGGAGGAATAATTTGATCACTGCCCCTGCTACAAGAGTTTTCCCTGTGCCTGTAGCCATTTCGAGTAAAAAGCGGTCTTTGCCTTGCTTAACAGCAGATTGAATTGAGTGAATAGCTCTCAGTTGATAGTTCCTCAAAAAACGGAGGGCATTTACCTCGATGAATTTTTTTCGAGTTGCCTCGTTGATATAGGCAGGGTCTGTTTTATAATCTGGTTTTTGAGTCAGCACAATGTAATCTTCTTGGACAATTTCTTTGATAAGAGCTTCTTTATTAGGCTTAAATTGGGCATATCCTTTTACTGTTTCGGGAGAAGGAAAACGGCTGATAATATGTGGGTTGCCCCTCTCAAGGTCCCAAAAATAATGGATATTACCATTCGAAAGAATTATGAAACGGCAATTTTGCGATAGGGCATAACGACGAGCTTGCTCCTTGCCAAATAGAGGATTTTTATCCTCCGCTTTTGCTTCTAATACAATAAATGGAAATCCCTGCTCATCGAGAAGTAAAAAATCTATATAGCCATTAGTCGTTTTCTCAAAATTTTCGCCTAACTCTTCAAGTTTTTCTTTTGTGAGCTTAGCATTCGCTTCAAGGAGAATGTTTGCTTTGCCATTCTCGTCATCGAAAAAACGCCAACCCGCTTCTTCAAGTAGTTTATTAATCTTTATGCGTGCTTTTGCTTCTTTTTCTCCCATAACCGTGACTTTTTAATTTTATTTTTTTGTTAGGTTTAGATAGATTATAGCCTTTTATATTAAAAAAGCTGAAGAAAGTTTTACCTTGATAATACCTTTTTTAACTTTAGGTGAGTGACTCTTGCTACCTAACACATCCTGCTTATTTACATAACCACAACACCGCATATATTTCCCCGCTCTCTCAATCACTGGACTATATCTCGGAAAGTTAAATCGTTTTAGAATCTATATAATTCTACCACCGAGCCCCCAGACAGATTCATTAGGCTGAGCACATAACGCGGATTTAGGCAATGCTCTTTTTTCTCTTCTGGCATATCAATCAAGCTTATCCCCTGAAAAGACACTTAGTATAAGGTAAACACTATAATGGGACTAATTATAGAGGGCTATATCTTCAATAATTTTTACCACAAGGAAGACTTTTTATTGTAATCTTCTATTTTGAAGTTCGAAGGGTTCACTCAGTAAAACCGCTTCGGTAAAATAAATTAATACTGGAGAAATTAAAAATTATGAGTGAGGAAACTCAAATTCTTGTCTTGGGTGCATACGGTTTGGCAGGTCGTGCTATCGTTAGGCGTTTGCTTGAGAAAACTACCTATTCTGTTATTGCTGGTGGGCGAAACGAGGCGAAGCTTCGATTGCTTAAAGGGGAGCGGGTAACGACCTGTCTGCTCGATGTGGATGATACTTCAGCCGTCACCAGCGCATGCGAGAAAGCCTCTTTCGTCATTAATGCGGTCGGACCTTTCGCAAAGAATGGATTCAATGTTGCCAAGACCGTGCTGGAAACTGGCAAGCCATACCTCGATTGTGCAAATGAACAACGACATTACCAAAACCTTATTAAGTTGGACGAGCTCGCACAGAAACGGAACCTTCCATTGGTAACGGGGGCAGGCGTTTTTCCAGGATTATCCACATTGCTGGTTGCACACATGTTAGAACGCTATCCCGATACAATAGAGGTAGATTGCTGTTGTGTCCAATTCCGCCATGCCTATATGGACTCCGGACTTGCATCAGTGATGGGTGCGATCCTGGAAGCAGTGGAGCAACCTGTATCGGTGAAACAGGGTATGCTTGTGCCAACCAGACTCGGAAAATCCGTCAGGATATTTGATTTGCCACCACCGTTTGGACAGAGGCTACTTTTGGAAGTTCCACTGATTGATGCTTTTACCTTAAGGAAACTCTTCCCCGTTAGAGAATATCATACCTGGTTTTATGTAGGCGATTTACCTGTGTGGCTTCTTAAATTATTTCGCATTCTCCAACCACAACACCGCCCAAGGGTCTATCGCTTAGTTGAGTCGATTGTGCGCCGGATTAATAATCGGGAAACGGCGAAGGCGATTTCTGCAGGAGTAAGTCCTGAATGCATGATATATGTAAGAGTAGTTATTGGAGACCAGATAGAAGAGCGGTTTGTAACATTTTACGATGGTGCAATTGCTACCGCATGCCTACCTGTATATATCGCGGATGGTTACATCCGAGGCAATATTACTAAAACAGGTTTGCTAACTCCGCTTGACATCATCACCACAGACAGGCTGAAAGAAATTGTCGACGGAGCCATCACCAGCATGAAATTGGGATAACAATTGCAGTCCCCAGGCTTCCTGGTATATTCAAAGAGGATAAGTATCTTAGTACCGGTAAGTTGAGCCGTTTGAGGAATTATTATTTAGGAGAATTGTTTTCACATTTGAAGGATGTCATCCTCTATCTTTTTTCTTCTGATTTATTCCTATACTACAGATTACTTACTTTCTTAAAGTTTCTATACTCAACCCTTTATTTTGAGTACTAAACCCGAGAAGAATCTCTAATATAACCTATATTGCCTAAAAACCTATCTCCTCAGGTTGAATTGGCTATAGCGTTTGTGAGTTTTTATTGAGAGAGTGTGTGGAGGGGGAGAGTAAAAAGGAGAAAAAAAGGCTATTGACAAATATGTGTGAGTCTTTTGTATAATTTTTTTGTGAGTGAGATTATTTATGGGGTAGTAATAAAAATTTAATTGGGATGTTGTAGATGAGACGGGCTTTTCCATAGTCACTCTTTATTGCTACATAGTGGAGTGTGGTGTTGGTAATAAGAGGATGAGTAGTGATAGAAGAGTGGCGGTGGATGAGTCTGTGAGGGAGAGGAGAATGAGTAATCGATTCAGGAGTGGGATATTTATGGGGTTGAGGAGGGCTAATGATAATTTGTTTTCTTGGGGTTTAGTATTTTCTGAGTTTAGTATTGTGGATGGAGAGGGTATTTATTCTTTTTTATTTTGTATTAGTGGGGAGAATGGATTAATTATTATAAGTGTATTAAGGCAAAGACCAAACTAACAACTTGTGGAGATGTAGTAATAATAGCAACGAGAATAAGGTATTTTAGGTATATGAATTTTGTGTGTTTTTTGTATTGGTGTTTTTTGTATTAGTGTTGGAGTGTTATGGAGTGATTCAGATAGGTAGTATAGAGGAGTTGCAGAAGATAGGGAGAGAGGCTGGGTATCCATTGGATGGTGAGTATGAGTTGATAGGGGATATAG
>JAOAHN010000086.1 GCA_026415215.1 Candidatus Hydrogenedentota bacterium | reverse complement strand
GTGATGAATGTAATAGGTGATGTAGAAGGGCGAAATACTATACTTTTCGATGATATGGTTGATACTGCAGGAACACTTGTTAAAGCTTCGAAAGCTTTGAAGAGTTACGGCGCTTTGAGTGTAATCGCCTGTGCTACTCATCCAGTTTTAAGTGGCAAGGCGGTAGATTTAATAAATGAGTCTCCAATTGAAGAAATTTATGTTTGTGATTCGATAGAATTAAGGTCTCAGGCAAAACAAAGTTCGAAATTTAGAGTTCTTACCTTAGCACCCCTTATTGCTAAGGCTATTCAAAATATACATAACGAAGAATCGGTGAGTAGTTTGCTCACCCAACCGAACTAATGTATTGGGAGAAGGAAAGATGGAGATTCCAGTGCTGAAAGCTCGATTAAGAAGTTTAGATAGAAAAAGTGAAGTTAAAAAGATGAGAAGAGAAGAGAAAATACCGGCGGTTTTGTATGGTTTGAAAGAAAGTACTGTTTCTATATGTATAGACAAAAAGGAATTTAATAAGATGCTCTCCCACTTAGAGGGTAAGCACCCAGTGGTAAAACTGGAAATAGAGGATGGAGCCTATTTAGATACACCTGCCCTAATACAGGATATCCAAAGGCATCCAGTGAGGCGGGATGTTATCCATGTGGATTTTTTAAGAATTAGATTAGACCAAAAAATTCATACATCTGTGCCGGTAGTTTTGGTAGGACAGGCTGAAGGTGTGAAGATGGGTGGTGTTTTAGACCACCAATTGAGAGAGATTGCGATTGAATGTCTTGCTTTGCAAGTGCCCCCACATATTGAATTAGATGTAACCAATTTGGGATTAGGAAAATCCTTCCATGTCTATGACCTTGTGCCTCCTGAAGGGGTGAAGATCATTACGGATCCAGAGCGTGTGATTGTATCTGTCCATGTGCCTCGGTCACTTGAATCGAAGTTAGCAGAGGCACAACCTGCTCCTGCTTCTGAAGAATCTGAAAAGAAGGAAGCTGGAAAAGAGTCTGGAAAAGAAGAAAAGTAGAGTTTTACCCTTGCTAATTAATATCTGAGTTCGTTATTATACCGAGGCACATGGTATCAGGTGTTTTCTAATGAAAATCAAGTTACTTTAAGTGTATTGATTGTTTTAAAGTGGGTCTATGAGATGAAAGTTATTGTAGGTTTAGGTAATCCAGGACCTCAATTCGAAAATACTCGACACAATGTAGGATTTATGGTTATAGATAGATTAGCCTCTAATCTTAAAATGAATTCATTTGAGCGTAAGTGGAACGGTATGGTAGCGGTGAAATCCCTTAATGGTGAAAATATATTTCTTGTTAAACCGACAACTTACATGAATCTCAGTGGAAAGTGTGTGAAAACGATAATCAATAATATATTAGTAGACTTTCAGGATATTTTGATTGTTTTAGATGATGTGGAGCTTCCCTTAGGAACGATTAGAATTCGCAGATGCGGAAGCAGTGGAGGCCATAAAGGCCTACAATCAATTATAGAAGAGTGTGGAACAGAAAACATCCCGAGGTTGAGAATAGGGATAGGAAAATCTATTGGAGACTTTGAACTTGCTGAGTATGTTTTGAGTCCATTTGAGAGTAATGAGCGAGAGGTTATAGAGATTGTAATTGATAGAGTGGTAGATGCAGTATTGTGTTGGTATTTCGAAGGAATTGATTCTGCGATGAGTAAGTTTAATAGGAGTTTTTTACTCAATTTGGAAGAAAATGTTAAAGATAAGGAAGAGAAAAATGAGCGGTAATGAAAAGAGTCAAACTCACACGATAAGTATATTAGTTGAGAATCACTTTGGTGTGCTTGCTCGTGTTTCCGGGTTGTTTAGTGCGAGGGGATATAACATAGACAGCCTATGCGTAGGTGAGACAGAAGATCCTGATATTTCCCGGATGACTGTCACTGTAAGTGGGGATGAAAATGTTCTGAATCAGATAATAAAGCAATTAAACAAACTTGTAGATGTGATTGAGGTTCAGGATTTAACGAAGAAGTCTTTTGTTGAAAGAGAGCTTGTGATGATTAAAGTGAAGGCAGATAGAAAAAGTCGAGCTGAGGTGATAGAGATAGCAAACATATTCCGTGCAAGAGTTGTGGATGTGGGTGTCCATGCTATGATAGTAATGATTACAGGCGCTAAAGGGAAGGTGGAGGCCTTCATCGATATGATGAGACCTTTTGGAATCGTCGAGCTTGTAAGGACTGGAACTATTGCAATTGAACGGTGTGGTGCAAATGGGTATAATAATAGTTCGCAAGATGACCAAGATATGTAAAAATTGAATTATACAGTGAGAGGAAAATGTCAAAATTTGTCAGAGAGGTAGATAATTTAGGTTTGGAACAATGCTCGAGGAAGTGTAACATAATACTTCCTCGAAGTAGATGGTTCTACTGTAGTAGTTCCATTAAATCGACAAAGGAAGCCACAGCAGTAATTGCTGTGGCTTTTTTATTTTAAAGTTAAAGGAGGTAGGTATGAGAGAGCACATTCGCTCGTTGTTGAAGCTTCAAGAAGTTGATTTGAGAATAGAGGAGCTTAAGGCGAAAGAGGAAGTAATACCCAAACAAAAAGAGAGACTTCTCTTGCAAGAGAAGAAACTTGAACAAGAGATTGAAGAACACGAGAAGAATTATAAAAGGTTACAGCTTGCTCAAAGAGAGAAGGAAAAAGAAATAGCCTATCTTCAGGAACAGGTTAAGAGACTCGACAGTCAATTGATGAGTGTGAAGAAAAATGAAGAATATCGTGCAATGTTGAAAGAAATAGAAGATGTCAAGAAGCAAATTGGGCTTAAAGAAGAAGAACTAATTAATATTATGTATCAAATAGATGAGGCAAATCTTTTTTTCCTTGAGTCTAAAAAGAGAATCGAGCAGGAAATAAAGAGCCTTAAAGAACAAGCGGGGGAGATTGATAAGGAATTAGAAGAGATAAAGAGAGAAAGAGAGGAATGGGAAAGTAAAAGAAATACAATAGTTAATACAGTCGAACCTGAGTTTATAGAAAGATATGAACGGATTAGAAAGAGGGTGAAAGTAGGTCCTGTAGTAGTAGCTTTGGAGCCTTCTAAAGATATATGTACAGGATGTTATATGAAGCAATTACCTCAAGTGGTCAATGAGATAATAGGTTGGGAAAAGATTCACACTTGTAGGCATTGTGGAAGGATCTTATATTATAGTGAGACTCTTAATGAAGATACCTCTTTTGCTTTGGATAAATCCTAAAAGAAAGCTAAAATTATGGATATCACATCTGATGGACTTCCCCATGAAGATATAGAGTATTTGAGTAGTCTTGTCCTTCATGGGATAAAGTTGGGTCTCGAAAATATAGAGAATTTAATGGAGCTTTTAGGCAATCCCCACCTTGCTTTTAAGTCCATTCACATTGCTGGTACAAATGGTAAGGGTAGTGTTGCTGCAATTGTGGACAGGATATTTCGAGAAGAGGGATACAAGGTAGGAAAATTTACGAGCCCACATTTGGTAGACCTAAGGGAAAGATTCCAAATCAATGGAATTCCAATATCTGCTGAGGAGCTACACGAGGAGATTAGATTAATTAGGGAAGTAGCAGAAAAGAAGAATATTACCCCAACTTTTTTCGAGTTTTGTACTGCAATTGCTTTTCACTGGTTTGCAAAATGTGAGGTGGAATGGGCAGTGGTAGAAGTTGGGATGGGTGGGAGATTAGACTCCACGAATGTTATACACCCTGAAGTGTGTGTAATAACTAATATCGGGTTAGAACATACTCAGTATCTTGGGAAAACTTTAGAACAGATTGCGAGTGAAAAGGCTGGGATAATTAAGAATTCAATCGAAGTTGTGAGTGGCGAAACCAAAGTGGAGCCACTGGAAAAGATAAAACAAATTGCAAAAGAGAAAGGTTCGAGGGTTTGGGAAATTGGAAAAGATTTTTCCATTGAGAGGAAAATTATTGAAGGTGAAGTTCTAATCAATTATGCAGGGAAAATGTTAAAGTTGGATAGTGTGGAATTGAATTTAAAGGCATCTTATCAGAGAGAAAATGTGGGATTGGCTCTTGCTGTGATAGACTATTTACGAGGCAAAGATGTAAATTTTAAAGAAGAAAATATAGTTACCGCTCTAAATAATGTTAGATGGCCAGGGCGGTATGACCTTGTGTCTGAATATCCCTATTTTCTATTAGATTGTGCTCATAATCCTGACGGTGTAAAAAAACTTGTTGAGGATATAGATAAGATGACTATAGTTCTTTCAGTTGCGGATGATAAAGATATTTTTAGCATAGTAAATATACTTTCTCCCAAAGCAAATTATTTCATAGCTACTCAGTTTTATGGCAAGAGGGCTCTTCCTGCGGATAAAATAGGTGAAGTGATCAATAGCTTTGACAAGAGGTATCTTTTAGAACAAGATTTTTTTAGTGCGATTGAAATAGGTTGGGAGAGGGCAAAGGCTGGTGAGAAAGTATTGGTGACCGGTTCTATCTATGCAGTAGGGCAGGCATTTGAGTGGTTAATTAAAAATAAAATTATTGATAAAATAGAATTCTAAATTAGAGGAGAGGAGAGTATGAGTCACAGAATTCGTGTGGGTTTTATTGGTGCAGGTGGGATTGCAGTGGTTCATTTTAAGAGGACGAATGAAATTAAAGAGGCAGAGGTGTCGGCTATAACAGAGCCGAGTAGGAACTCGCTAAAAAGTTTTTATGAGAGATGCCCGGAAGCAAAGGGCTTACCAGTGTATGAAGATTATAAGGATATGATTAAGAAAGAGGCGCTCGATGCAGTTTATGTTTTATCGCCGCATGCTTATCATTTTGAGCAAATTATGTATTCTTTAGATGCTGGGTTACATGTCCTGACAGAAAAGCCTATGGTGTGCTCGATTTCGCATGCAAAGAAAGTTATTAGTAAATCCGAAAAAGTGGGAAAAGTATTGATGATATCTTATCAGCGTCATTTCGAACCTGCTTTTAGGTACATGCGTGAGCAAATTCAAAGAGGAAGCATAGGAGAGGTCCAGTTTGTCCAGGCATTGCTTTCCCAAGAGTGGCTGAGATTGACGAAAAACACATGGCGTCAAGACCCCAAACTCTCTTGTGGAGGGCAATTAAATGATTCAGGTAGTCATTTCATTGATATTATGATGTGGATGACAGGTCTGAAGGTTAAAGAAGTGTTTGCAAAGATAGAATTCTTTGACTCTAAAGTTGATATTAACTCTGCTTTAACCTTAGTTTTTGAAGGTGGGGCTATTGGTAATTTATCTGTAATTGGAAATGCTCCAGGATGGTATGAAGACCATACAATAGTAGGAAGTAAAGGGGCGCTTTTCCTAAGACAAGGATTAGGGGTGCTTCATCAAAATGAGAACGGGCGATATTTGAAAGTTAAATTGCCAAAGTCGAAGAGCGATCCTAATTCGAACTTTATAAGAAGTATACTTGGCAAAGAGAAACCTGAGGTTCCTCCTGAATGTGGCCTTAGAGTTATAGAGGTAACTGAATCGGCTTGGAGATCAGCTAAGTTAGGAAAACCTGTGAAAGTGTATTGATTCTATCTTTCCAGGGTTTCTCTACTATACTGGGAGAGGTAATGGTTAGGTTTTTCAATATCTTTTTGTGTCTATTGTTCCTTTTTTTTAACAATTCTTTTCCACTTTCCACTGATAGTTCATTTTTTTCCACTGGATTTATTTCTGAGGAGAAAGAAAATTATTCTGAAGCAATTGAGTTTTATGGAAAAGTAAGAGTTGACAGTCCTTTATATCCTTATTCCACTATCAGGAAAGCAAGGTGCTTGTTGAAAATCGGGGAAATAGATAATGCCATTTTGATTTTGAGAAGTTTATATGAAAACTCTTCTGGACAAGATGTTGCATGGATACCTTTATTGGTGTTTGATTTATTTTCAGCCTATTCATTGAAGAAAGAGTATCATTTCATACCTGAGGTTAGAAATATTATTAACACTTTTTCTTTTAGTTCATGGTGGTTATTACCCTACCTCCACAATTCTGCTTCTCATTTACTGACTGAACCCAACTACCGAAATATGGGCAGTGATTTGCTCAAGAAAATTTTAGAATACAAGGGTTATAGCTCACCTCGAAAGCAAGCGTTGATGACTCTTGCTCTTTCTCCCGATGAGAGCGACAGACTATATGTATTAGAACTTTTGGTCAAAGGAGGGAGTCTGTTTGAAGCGTGGTTAATTATGCAGAACATCTACGATACAAAATGGCTGTCGTATACAGGATCTCCAGCTGAAATTAAGAATTGGGGAATGAGAGATAAAATCGCCAAATTTGTAGAGTTTATGAAAACTTGTCCCAAGACAAAAAAGAATAAAGTTTTCCTTGAGTATATAATTAAGTGTCTTGTATACAGTAATAATCTCAGTTTTTTTGAGGAGATATTCGGTCAGCTTGGCAATATTTACTATACGGATGAGGAGAAAGGCGATTTACTATATTGGTGTGCACAAGCCTCAGAAAAGCAAGCTTCTGATAATAAAACAGAAGAATTGTGTTTAAGATTTATAAGAGAGTTTCCAATGCATAAGAAGGCTCCGGATATTCACTTCTTACTAGGATCTTGGTATCTTAAAAAGGGGAGAGTTGAAGATGCAAAAGAATGTTTCAAGATAATTCGGGATAAATACGAGCATTCATATTATTTCCCTCGGGCATCTTACTTGTATGGCAAAATATGTGAAGAGAAAGGTGATAAAAGGGATGCAGTAATAAGTTACCGTTTAGCAGTTAAGGGAAAATTGGGAGATTATTATGTTCATAAGTCTGCGGAAAGATTATATAAGAATTTCGACATTAGGTCTTTTGAAAAGTTAAGATTTATCCCATTAAAAAAACTTGGTGTTTCAGCTATCCAGTTTGGTGAATTGCAAAAGCCTGAAGAGGTAGTAAAAAGTAATAAGGAGGAAGTTGGAGAAATTTGGGATTTACTTAAGTTCTTTTCTCAACTTGGAGCAGAGGAAAAAGAATGGATTACATATTGGTTAATCCAAAAGTATTCATGTAGGGAAAAAAATGGGAAGATTCTTTTGGGATGTGTAAATTTAGGGTCTCCTCAAGTAGTTTGGGATTATTTATCCTCTTTTCCGAGAGAAGAAAAAAATGGTTTTGCGGATGATGTCAAAAATTTTATTATGTTCCCACTTCCCTACTTTGAGGTTTTAACTGATATTTCAAGGAGATATGGAGTAGATCCGTTTTTGATATGGTCCATAATGAGACAGGAAAGCACCTATAGAACAGATGTTATTTCGAGCTCTGATGCGCGAGGCTTGTTACAAGTGCTTCCGTCTACTGCAAGATGGGTAGTCGAGAAAAAAATGGTAAAGGTGGAAAAGGACCCTGTACTTTGGAGGGTGCCTGAACATAATATTGAGATTGGGGTTGCCTACTTTAAATATTTATTAGAGCGATTTGATGGTAATGTTATATATGCTATCTCCGCATATAACGCTGGACCAGGTAAGATAACTCAGTGGTTATCAAATAGAAAGTTTTCTGATTTGGAGGATTTCATTGAAAATATTCCATATATGGAGACGAGAAATTATGTAAAGAAAGTTCTCGGGAACTATTCTGCTTATTACTCCATATATGAGTCAATTAAGGATTAAGGACGATTTGATTTTTGTGTTTTAATTCCTTTGTTTTTTATGATACTATCCAAAGTATAAATTAATTTTGCCTTTCCTATAAAGTAACTTCTACAACAATAATAGAGGAGAGTTTATTATGAGAAAGTACTTTGTTCTATCCGTGACAGCGATTGTATTCACTTTTGCTCTTTCGGGTTTTGCTCAAGGTGTAGCGGAAGGCAAGTGGATAAACTTGTTCGACGGTGAGTCATTATTTGGTTGGATTCCTTTTGGTGATGTGGACTGGAGTGTAGTAGATGGTGTTCTAACAGCTACAAAGGGTGGTGGAGGTTGTCTGGCGACTACTTGTGCATTTAAGGATTTTGAGTTAGCGGGGAAGATAAGGGTATCTGGAAATGGGAATGCCGGATTAGCTTTAAGAATTCCACTTGAGGGACATTATACTGAGAATGGGGGATGTGCAATCATACTTCAAGCGGGTAAGGAATATGATGTTTCAGTAAAAGCTATTGGCAATGATATTAAAGCTACTTTGAATGGTGAACCTGTAGAAGGGCTTTCTGTAAAGAATCTGAAGGGTCATATTGGTATCTTATATCATAGGTATCATGAGAAAAATAAAGATAGGCGAGCTAAAGTTGAGGTATCAGAATTAAAGTTGAAACCATTAAATCTCAAATCCATATTTAATGGTAAGGATTTGAGCGGATGGGAGATAATCCCAGGGCATAAATCAGTTTTTACAGTTGAGGATGGGAATCTAACAATTAGAAATGGTGTTGGCCAAATTGAAACTACAGCACTATATAAAGATTTTCTCCTACAGATTGATATTAAGTGCAACGGTGATGAGAAAAATAGACTTAATAGTGGGGTTTTCTTCCGTGGGCCCAAGGGTGTCTTCTGGAAAGGTTATGAGTCGCAGATAAAGAATCAGTGGATAGGTGATGACAGAACAAAGCCGGTGGATTTTGGAACCGGTGGGATATATGGGGTCCAAGAAGCAAGAAAAGTAGTTCCCAATGAGCGTGAGTGGTTTACAAAAACGATTATCTGTGATAGAAATCACATGGCGGTATGGGTAAATGGATATTTAGTTAGTGATTTGTATGATTTTAGGCCCGTTCATCCAGAGGGTGATGGGAAAAATGGATATGTTCCTTCAGCTGGGACAATTCATCTCCAGGGACATGACGAAAAGACTGATTTATCTTTCAAAGATATATGGGTCCAAGAATATCCTTCTGAATAGTTAGGAAGAATTCCCGATAGTTTCAAGGTAGGGTGCATCCTTCTTGAGGGAAGGATGCACTATTTTTTTATAAAAATTACAGAAGAGTTTATGTATTAAAGGAGTTTTACTTTATAAGTGGTAGTAAAATAAAATGTTTTTAGAAAGTCTGGTTTGTTTATATGTTAAGTAATTGACTAAGCAATAAAATTATCATTCGGAGAAGAAAGATGACAGGGATTTTGGAAAAATACCAAAGTAGGCTTAAGAGGTATGTTACAGCGCTTCGTCATGAGAAGCCCGATTGTATCCCTATTAGGCCATTTGTAGCAGAATTTACTGCCAAATATTGCGGTTTTACATGTCAAGAGGTAACTCACGACTATCGATTGGCATTTGATGCTGTCTGTGAATGTGCAAAAGACTTTGATTGGGACGCAGTAGTGCCTAATATGGTGTATGTTTGGACAGGGCTTGCCCATTCGCTTGGATTGAGATATTATGCAATACCTGGAATACACCTTACTCCAGATACTGGGTTTCAATATCGAGAGCCCTCGGAAGAAAATGCTTATATGAAGGAAGACGAATACGATGCACTTATAGCAGACCCTACTATGTTCTTATATGAAAAATGGTTACCTCGAGTTTCTGAAGAAGTCACTGAACCGGGAAAACCAGCGAGGGTAAGAACATACATTTCTCTGGTTAAAACAGCTATGGCCATGTACGATTACTTCTATTCTTTTGGCCCTCAAATAGAAAGACTTAAGAATGAATGTGGAACAGTTTCTGCAATTGCGGGGATATTCAAAGCACCATTAGATATTTTAGCAGATAAATTGCGGGGATATATTGGCTTAACCATGGACTTGATGATACAACCTGAAAAGGTTCTGAAGGCATGTGAGGTACTTATGCCCCATTTGTATCATGTAGCGAGAACTACAGCTGACCCATCTAAAATTCTGCCTATAGGTTTCTGGATGCATAGAGGTTGCACTCCATTTGTTACGCAAGATCAGTTTTATTCTCACTACTGGCCCACATTAAAGCCCATAGTTGAAGAGTTATGGAAAGATGGTCACCAAGTGCTATTCTATGCAGAAGGCAACTGGGATGAGCACCTTGAATCTTTTGCGGAGCTTCCTGAGAAAAGTATTGTTTTTCACATAGACAGAAGTAACCCCGAGAAAGTGAAAAAAGTGCTCGGAGATAAATTTTGTATTTCTGGAGGCTTACCTAATACCCTCTTAGCTGTAGGAACCCCTAAAGAAGTGAGAGATTACTGTAGGAAGCTAATAAAACTGCTGGGGAAAGATGGTGGTTACATTATGGATGCAAGTGCGATTATTCAGAATGATGCTAAGATTGAAAATGTGAAGGCTATGACAGAGGTTACAAGGGAATATGGAGATTATGGAACTCCTTGCTGGACAGGGGTTGATGAACTGTTAGCAGGAATTAATCTAACTATGATGGGAAAAGAGGAAGTAGAGTCTCCTACATGGTTGAGCGGGAATACTCATGCTGGTGTTTGCATCCCTTGGGAAGTTAAAAGGACAGAAATTCCGGAGATAAAAGGGGACGAATATATCGTTGAAAGGATATGGAATATGGTCGAGGCTCACGGGTACAACTTCATCTGGCAAATACTTTTATCCTTTTAAAATGGTTAATTTTCATTAATTAGCGAATTTTTTATATGGTTGCCCTGAAACTTTTGTTGATGCGTACGAGAGCATACTTGTAGTTTGGGTTTTAAAGACTTATGCTCAATCAAGAGGTTTAGGTTAAATTATTGTAGAGAAGGTAGATTAGGTATAGAGATAAGTTTTACATAAATCGAAAATTTGAGTCTTGTTAAAATTTGTAAGGTGACTGGAGAAAATTTTCGTACTTTTCTCTTTAGTATTTTATAAGAATATAAAAATTTATGCCCGTGATAACTTGAGATAGGGTATAGGGCAATGCTTGGAAATAACACTTTGGTAAGTGGTAAATCTTATGTAAATAAATCATTAAATAGTGAAGGTGCTAAATACCAAGGGCTTTCTCCCCAAGGGTAAAATATCTTCAGAATGATGTTTTGGGATTCTCCGAAATGGGTTCCAGTCCAAGTGTACTTTCTTCCTGCTACACAGAAGAAGTATGGTTCTGCATTGAATGAAATCATGAGTAGACATAAAAGGCTATTCCCTAAGTTTGAGTGTATAGATCCGAAGGAGATTAAGTTTAAAGATTTGTATGTTGAGGGTGAGGTTGTTGATTGTTGGGGATGCGTGTGGAAAAATTTACACGGTGGTTTAGTGGGCAAAGTTACTGTCCATCCATTGGGGGATTGGGCTAATTTTGAGGACTGGAAAAAGAAGATTCCAGACCCTGAGGTCAAAGGATTATTAGGACCCCGAAATTGGGAGGAGTTAAGGGAACAGATTAAATTTAAGGAAAAAATGGGGCTAATCTCACCTGATTATGCTCTCCCTCATGGATTTCATTTCATGCTAATGTGGGATTTACGAGGATTCGAAAATTTTATGTTGGATATGCTTACAGACGAGCCCAATCTGAATGAATTGATGGAAATTTTGATTAATTACAACCGCTATTGTGTGGTGAAAACTTTAGACTTAGGGACCAGGTTCTTAGGTTTGGCTGAAGACCTCGGGATGCAGAATAGTTTACCAATAAGTAAGGATTTGTGGGACAAATATGTTAAGCCGGGATATAAAGCTACCATGGGGATAGCAAAGGAGAGAGGAGTGCCGGTATTTTTCCACAGTGATGGATACATTATTCCTTTAATTTCTGACTTGATAGAATTGGGGGTTACTTTGCTAAATCCTCAGTCTGGTGCGAATGGTGTGGAGAATCTTCGAGAGGTGGCTTTAAGAAGAGTGGCATTATGTATCGATATTGATAGACAGATTCTGCCTTACGCAAGTAATGAGGGGATAAAATCTCACATAGACCAAATATTTAAGCACTTATACCTTCCAGAAGGAGGGCTAATGCTAAGTATTGAAATTAACGAAGATGTGCCTCTCGAAACTATGGATTACCTTTTTTCTATAGTAGAAGATTACTGTTCTTTGCCTTCCCCTGAGGATACGAACTTTTCTTCGGTAGGATTTGGTTAATTCATTATTTTCGTCAAACTAATATTTGCGGGAGAGTTATTGAAATTGGTTATAATTTTCACAATTAAGAAAGGACCCGTGTAATGTGTAAAAGAATTTCTATTATGTTGATTTCTTTAATGTTATACTTTTTTGATGTTTTTGGAGATAACAAGTTAGAAGTTGCCAATAATACGGTTGAGATATCTGCAGGTGGGAAGAAGATATGTATTTACAAGTATAAAGAAGTTCCTTTCAAGCCCTATATCAAAGAGTTCTATACACCGTCTGGACTCCAAATACTTGAAGATGCACCTCCAGACCATTTACATCATCACGGTATAATGTTTGCTGTAAGTGTAAATGGGGTAAATTTTTGGGAAGAGAAAGCAAATTCAAGTGGAATGCAAGCACATTTGGATTTCAATTTGATAAATCCTATAGATTTGACGGGGAAGATTAACTATAGTGTATTTTGTGAGGAATTAGACTGGAACGCCCCGGATGGAAAAGTATTAATAAAGGAGGCAAGGGAAATAAGATGTGGATATTGGAGCCAGAAAACTGCTAATGTGATATTTTGGAAAACAAATCTGAAGAATCCTTCTAATGATAAAGTTGAACTTGGAGGAAATCACTATTTTGGTTTGGGAGTTAGGCTATTGACTACACCTATTGAGAAGGTGAAGATAATTACTAATTTTGAGGAAAATCTTGAGAATGTAAGAGGTGATGAATACTTAAGAACTTCTCCTTGGTGTGCTCTTACATTAGAAAATGAAAAGGGGAGTTTTTCTGTTCTTTTAGTAGATTTGAAGAGTAGCGTAAGATACCCTGCGAGGTGGTTCACAATGAGGGTGCCCTTTGTATATGTTTCTGCTACTCGGAATCTATGGAAAGAGAATCTTGTAATACCGCCTGGTGGTGAAGCTACTTTTGAAACTGCTATAGTAGTGTGGGATGGGCTAAAGAGTGAAGAGGAGATGATTGATGCTGTCCGCGAGATTCAGGAAATGAAATGAGATTAAAAATGAAAACATTACTATAAGGAGAAAGAAGATGAGAGACGACCTGAATGTTCCAAAGATGACAAGAAGGAGTTTTATTGGGAAGAGTGCAAAAACAGTTGCGATGACCGCAGTGAGTATTTCTGCTGTGAAGGCTTCCTTAGCTCAGAATAGCAAATTGGGTGTTGGTATGATAGGTTGTGGTGGGAGAGGGACCCACTTATCTCAGGCACTAAAGCATATTCAAGACAAGGATAAGACAATTCAGTTAGTAGCTTTTTGTGATGTATATAAACCGCGACTCGATAAACTTGCTGATATTTATAAGGGTAAAAAGTATAAGGATTACAGAGACTTACTTAATGACAAGGATGTTGATATTGTATTTGTAGCTACCCCTGATCATCATCATGCTCAACAGACAATAGATGCAGTGAATGCGGGAAAACATGTCTACTGTGAGAAACCTATGACTCATTGGCGACAGTGGGAACTTGCTAAAAAAATGACGGAGGTTGTAATGAAGTCCGACAGAGTGTTTCAAATAGGAACCCAGGCTATGTCAGATTCCGTGTTCAGGCAGATGAAGGACTTAGTCAACTCGGGGAAAATTGGGCAGCCTGTACATGTAGAATGTGGATATTTTCGTTTGGGTGACTGGGGCGAGAGGGGTATGCCCATAGATGACCCTAACGCTAAACCAGGACCTGAGTTAGATTGGGAGGCGTTTTTAGGGGATGCCCCTAAGAGAGAGTTCGATGTTAGTAGATTCTTCCGTTGGCGGATGTACGAAGATTATGCAGGGGGTATGTCCACAGATTTATATCCACATGTTTTGACTCCGGTAGCATATGTAATAGGAGTAAAAATGCCAAAAATAGTTGTGGCAACTGGTGGGAAGTTAAGGTATGAAGAGAGGGAAGTCCCTGATACTTTTGATATGTTAATTAATTACCCTGAAAAAATTGACTTAGCGATGTTGGGTACCCAGGCTAATGAATATCAAGGGACTTCTTTGAGGGGACAAAATAGGGTGCCGATAATAAGAGGATGGGAAGGCACATTAACAATAGATGGGGATGATATAGTTTATTGGCCAGCTAATGCTTTGAAAACAAGGGAACCAGAAAGAATTCCGATTGAGAAGGGAGAGAACCTCATAGATTTCATTCGTGCATTTATCGATTGTTGTATAAAGGGCGACAAAAACACTTTAAGTCCTGTAGATTTAGCTTTTTGGGTGCAAACTACTCTGATTATGGGTATGTTGTCCTGGAAGAACGGAAAGATGGCTTTTTACGAAGAAGATAAAGGTATCATAATTTAAAGTTTGATAGGAGATATTTTATGGGTAAAATAGGAATAGGTATAAATCTTGAGTTTGTAAGGCATGCAGACAAACCGTTCGAGTGGGGGGTAGAAAAGGCGGCAGAGCTTGGTTATGAGTATGTTGAGCCAATGGTGCATTGGGGCAGAGAATTGCTAAGTGAGGCCGGATATTTTCATAGTGTCTCTATGTTGGATGACCCTTATAGGGTAAAGCGGGCATGTGAAAGAGCAGGTGTGAAACTTTCCGGTCTGTCTTCTCACTGTCCGCTTTGTAAGCCAGAAATTAGCACTGAGTATTTGAAGCAAGCTATTAGATTTGCGAGTGAATGTGGTGCTCCTGTAGTAAATACAGATGAGGGACCTAAGCCTAAATGGACTACGGTGGAGGAAGACCATGTATTGATGAGGTATGTTCTGATGGAAGCGTGTGCAGTTGCCGAGCCGAGAGGTATTTTAATTGGGGTGGAGCCCCATCAACAATATAGTAAGACTCCTGAGGGATTGGATAGGATATATAATCTTGTAAAATCTCCTGTACTGGGGATTAATTTTGATACGGGTAATAGTTTTCTTTGTGGTCATGACCCGATAGTATGGCTAAAGCATGTAAGTGATCGGTTGGTGCACCTCCACGCAAAAGATATTGCCCTTCAGCAAGCAGAGGCTGAGAGAGGAAAAGTTACCGGGACTCCTGTTGGATGTGCCTGCGGGGATGGTGTAATAGATTGGAAATCTGTGGTAAAGATATTGAGAGAGTGTCCACGAGATATTGTGATGAGTGTCGAGTGTGGAACCGTAGAACAGGCTGAAAGAAGTATTAAGTACCTTAAGAAATTGGTAGAGCAGGTAGAATAAATTTGGTGACTTGGGGTATATTATAGGCATACTAATTATTTACATTTTCTAAGGTATGGGAGCGGAAAAGGGCTCCCATATATTTTTTTATTTGGGGTATATGTGGTCAACAATTGAAGTTAAAAACATCAGAAGTAACTTTAACTATATAATTTAACTATATAAGTAATTATATATAGTAATGTATAATAGAAGAAGCATAAAATGCTGTAAACTCTCGTAAACTCAAATTGGGGAGAAGAATAATGAACTTTCTTAGATTTTTTCTTAGTTTGATGGTAGCTACTCTATTTGCTTCCTTGCTCAATTTAAGTAATGCTAAAGCAGAGGTGCCTTCAGTTGAGACGATGAATGCTGACCAAGCTGAACTCGCGGTAACAGTATACAACAACGACAGAGCCCTCGTAAGAGAACAAAGGAAAGTTAAGTTACCGAGGGGTGAAGTCAGGTTGAAGTTCATGGGGGTTCCTGAGCGAATATTACCGGAAACTGTAAGCTTACATTCAGTTTCTTCTCCTAATAGTTTAAGGGTAATAGAGCAAAATTATGAGTATGACTTGATAAGTCCCTCCAAGTTAATGGAAAAGTATGTAGGAAAAACTGTGAGACTGATAAATAAAGATACAAAATTAAACTTTTACGAGGTTGATGCGAAATTACTAAGCGTTAATGAAGGACCTGTATACCAGGTAGGTAATGAGATATATTTGGGGCATCCGGGAATAGTGGTGCTTCCTGAACTGCCGGCAGAACTCATAGCGAAACCGACTCTAATATGTGTTATTGAGAATGAACATGAGGAGCAGATGCTGGAGGCAACATATTTAACATCTGGCATGTCTTGGAGAGCTGATTATGTAATTAAGTATAGGGAGCGAGAGGAAAAAATGGATATAGATGGCTGGGTCACATTAAATAATAACTCTGGCGCAACTTATGATAATGCGAGAGTAAAGTTGGTGGCTGGAGATGTGAATATTGTCAGGGCTCCTGCAGTAGATATGATGATGGAGGCAGGAGCTAGAAAGATGGTTCAGATGGTTCCTCCTATGCCAGAAGAGGAGGCATTTGCAGAATACCATCTATATACGCTCCCCAAAAGAACAACTATAAAACAAAATCAATCAAAGCAGGTTAGTTTATTGACGGGCTCAAATGTTGGGGTAAAGAAGATTTACGAGTATCGTGGAAATGTTTCTTACTATTTCAGTAAGATCGAACCTATTAAAAATGAGAATATAGATACATTTCTTGTTTTCAAGAACTCTGAGGCTAATGGGTTAGGTATGCCATTGCCAGAAGGTATAATAAGGGTATATCAGGAAGATAAAGAAGGCACCCTACAGTTTGCGGGAGAGGATAGGATCAAACATACACCAAAGGATGAGGAAGTAAGATTGAGATTAGGCAAAGCTTTTGATGTAGTAGGAGAAAGAATACAAAAGGATTTTCAGAAGCTCGGTCCTGAGATTACTGAGTCTGAGTTTGAAGTTATTATTAGAAATCATAAAACTGTTGATATAGTAGTGGATGTAGTAGAACCTATGAGAGGCGATTGGAATATAGTAAGTTCTTCGATTGAGTATGAGAAAAAAGATGCTTTTACAGTGGTATTTCATTTGCCGGTAAAGGCAGACTCCAAAGCTTCATTGACTTATAGGGTAAGGGTAAGGTAGTAGGAAAGGATGTAAATACCAATGAAAGTTCTAAGTGTAGCGGAGGTAAGGGAGGCAGACCGGAGGTGTATAGAAGAATTGGGAATTCCTGGACCAGTTTTAATGAATAATGCTGGATCTGCGGTGTTTAGGGAACTGCAAACGGGCCCAGTTATCGTGATATGTGGGAAGGGTAATAATGGAGGAGATGGTTTTGTGGTAGCTCGACTTGCATTGGTAGCTGGCTGGAAGGCAAAGGTTCTTTTAGTTTCTCAGCTTTCCAGTGTTCGTGGAGATGCTGAAATATTTTTAAAAGCTTTTCTCAGAGTAGGAGGAGAGGTAAAAATATGTTTAGATGGGGAAACTTTGAAAAAAGAGCTGGAGGAGTTTGGGGATGAGGGAACTATAGTAGATGCATTGTTAGGAACAGGAACTCAAGGAGAGGTAGTGGGGCTGTATCGCTCTGCTATAGAATGTATGAATGGAGCGGGTAAAAAAATTGTAGCTGTTGATCTGCCTTCAGGATTAAACGCTGATACTGGCGAACCTTGTGGGGTTTGTGTAAAGGCTTATAAAACAGTTACATTTCAGTTTGTTAAGAAAGGTTTTTTGAATCCATCTGCTAAAGAATACTTAGGAGAGTTGGTGGTAGCAGATATTGGGATACCTGAGGTATGTGCAGATGATGAGAAATGGTTTAGATTGAAGGAGATGAATAAAAAGTGGTTTGAGAGATAGTAGGAATTCTTATGTCGGTTCAAGATGGTTATAGAGCATTCATAGCCCTCAACCTCCCAGAGGATGTGAAGGGTCTATTGTATAACTCGGTATTGCCAGTGATGAGAGAGTTAAAAAGTGAGGTGAAGTGGGTAGCTTTAGATAATTTACATTTAACACTAAGATTTATTGGACATATTTCGAATTCCAAAAGTGATTTACTAAGAGAAAAAATGCGGAGGCTGGTCCAGAATTACACAGATATTAGTTTTAATGTTGGGGGTGTTGGAGTATTTCCCTCCTGGAAAGAGCCTCGGGTTCTTTGGGTAGGACTAATACCCGTAAGTGGAAATCTAATCCAGCTTCAGAGTGATATAGAAAATGTAGTTCAGAGTTTGGATTTTCCTCCGGAGAGACAAAGGTTTCATCCGCATGTTACTCTTGGAAGGGTTAAGAGTATAACTCCTGCGGTAAAGAGGGCTTGGGGAAAAGTAATAATTCCGGAGATACCCTCTTTTTCTATATCTAAAGTAACTTTATTCAAGAGCAGTTTATTACCCTCGGGGGCTGTTTATGATAAGGTAGAAGAATTCCTATTATTGGGAGAGAGTTAATATGGTGTTACAAGAAGTTCTATATGGACTTTTTACACTCTATATGGTAGCTATTATAGCTGTTTGGCTTGGTCCTTTCATCGATTTCAACCCAAGAGAGAGAAGGTGGGGTATCTATATTTGTAGAATTGTGGACCCATTTCTACTAATTTTGAGAAAGAACCTTCCATACATTGGACCTTTTGATTGGGCACCTATAGTAGCATTACTTATAGTTTGGTTGTTGAGAAGAGTGATAGTGGGCATTTAGTCATCTGAAATATCAAATTCTCAATGGGAAGCTTGATTATGCGGTGGGTAGGTATTAAATTCTTTGTCTCCTTATCGTAAGTGTTGAACCGGTTGTAAAGGATTTCTGCTTTTTTCTCGTTAGGAGAAATGATTAGAAAAACAATTGGATGAGAAACTCAATAGGGAAGTTAAATCTATTTTGAAAGCTCTATGTGTGTAAATATATTAAGATGCTTCTGAATCGTATTCCCGGTTTAATATATAGATGTTCCTAAATGGAAGTAAAGTTTTTTATTTGACATAAACAGAATTATTTTTTTATGTTTAGTAAAATACTATTTTCGGAGGTTATTGTTATGTTCACAAGAATTTTGATTGCCTTGATGGTTTTACTCCCTTTATGCGTGTGTGCCCAGGAAGGTTTAAGTGTTGATTTGAAAGAGGGAGAGTTTATAAAAGAGTGGTTGGTCTGTGGTCCCTTTCCTAACCCCTTAAAAGAAGGAGTGGTCGAATATTACCACGATGAGACTACCTTAGGTTTTTATATTGACTATCTTTCGAGTGTGGGTGGAGAAACTGGAATCCGCCCCGTAGAAGGTATGAGTATTGACATCGGTGATGGAACTCCTCGAGTTTGGAAAAGATACAATTCACCTACTGATTATGTAGATTTTTGCAAGGTTTTTGAAGATAATCAAGGGGGAAAAGTTGCCTATGCCTATTGCAATTTGGTTGCTGACCAAGATAAGGAAATTACTTTTGGGGTTGGTAGTAATGATGGTATTCGAGTATGGCTAAATGGGCAACTTGTGTGGGACAATCATTGTCCGAGACCGGCTGTCGTAGATGAAGATTGCTTTAATGTAAGTGTCAAAGCAGGTGGCAATTCTTTATTGATTAAGGTTGACCAGGGTTATGGAAACTGGGGCTTTTACTGTAGACCGGTTATTAGAGAAGAAATTATTAAAAAGCTTCAAGAGGTTCCTGATGTAAGGAGTGAAATTTCATATATTGTAGAAAATAATTCCCTTAGAGTATGGATGGCTCGTCATTCTCGATATCGGGTATGTAATCCACCTGTTCAATATACTATTCAGTTGATTAACAGAAACGGAGATGTGGTTCAGAAAGCCTCGGCTTTTGTTGGGCATTCAGTGGTATTTACTACCGAAGGTTTAGAGAATGGTCCTTACAGGCTGTTGGGAACTCTTTCGCTACCCGAGGGGAGTTCGATAGAGAAACAGGGTTTCTATTATCATGGTAGTCCCACTGTGATCGTGAAATTTCCAGATTTGGGAGAAAAGTATAGACCTATTCAACTTGAGTTATTGTATGATGTTAGGAAGGATGTAGTTAAAGACAATGAAATTTTGAAAAGTGAAGAATATGCGCCAACTCTTGAGCCTGTTGCTGGGGGAGTTCAGGAAATTGAGAAAGGCAAATTTGCAGTATTGAGAACTGATCTAAGTCCTGTGTGGCTTAGGGCTTTACTACCAGCTCCAGGGCTTGGGTACCGTTGGTATCTTCTAAAAGATGAAGGTTATAAATTTAATTCTGATGAGGTAGTAGAAATAGATGGTCTCAGCGAGATTGAGAAGAATTTGAGAAATAGGATAAGTAAGGCTTGGGATCTGGGAAAATTTCCTCCTTCTGAGTGGCTTTTTGCAATTTATAATCAGAAGATGATGATGGCGGTTAGGAAGGTTGCAAATGGTGAAATTGTAGTTGAAGAGAGAATTCGTAGAATAAGATCTCTATCAACTTTGAAATCCGTTTTGTTGGATGGCGAGTTAGGCACAGTTTGGTTTTCGCCTTCTGTTGAAAAAGTTGGGAAAACTGAAACACCTCCTGAGACTAAATTAGATTATTTACCTCTTGATTTGTCCCGCCATGAGTACGAAGCATTTCAAGTGGTTGTAACTCCTAAGATAAGTATTTCCACAGTTCAAGTAAGTGTGACAGATGGTAAAACGAAAGAAGGTTATACTTTACCCTCATCTCAGTTTAGGGTGTTTAAGGTGGAATATGTTCCTATTAAGGAGCTAAGTGATTACTATGGTGAGTTGACTGATTATCCTGACCCTATAGTCCCGGTGAAAGATTTAGTTTCTGTTAATCCTGGTGAAAATCTTGTTCTATGGGTGAGGGTATATGTTGCTAAGAGCCAACCGCCAGGAGTTTATGAGGGGAAAATCCAGTTAGAGTTAGGAGGTAGTAAATTAGAAGTTCCTTATAAGATCTCAGTGTATAACTACACATTGCCATCAGAAACGAGTACAGAAACTGCTTATGGTGTATCACCTGACTATTCTTGGCATGGCCCTCTTACTGATGAGCAAAAAAGAGAAGTGTTTGAATTGTATATGCGAACCTGTATGGAATATAGAATTTCTCCATATACCCCGCATGCTTATGCACCTATAACTTGGAAATTTGAGGGAGATCCCCCCACGGCAGTTGTGGATTTTTCTGCATTTGACTCCGCAATGGAGCGGTATTTGAATCAGTACAAATTTAATGCTTTTAATGTGGGAGGTTTGCCGAGTGAATTGAATGGGGCCCCCATTTATTCACCTGAATATAATAGGCTCTTTGAGTCTATTTACAACCAAGTTCAGGAACACCTAAGGGAGAAAGGATGGTTGCATAAGGCTTATTGGTATTGGGTAGATGAACCTCCTCAGTCGGAATATCCTGAAGTGAAGAAGGGCATGGAATTACTTAAGAAGGCTTGCCCTGATATAAGAAGACTCTTGACTTGCAATCAAGAGCCTGCTCCTGTTCCATATTTTTGGGGGGTTGTTAATCTTTGGGTACCTATATTTAATATGTATGATGAGAAGCGTGCTAAGTGGCGTCAGGAACTTGGTGAAACTGTATGGTGGTATGTATGCACTGCACCTCGTGCCCCCTATGCTAATAACTTTATTGACCATCCTGCGATAAATCATAGGATTCGTTATTGGCAAATTGATAAGTATGATTTGGATGGTGACCTGTTTTGGTCTATAACATATTGGAGGCAGAATCCTTGGGAAGAGGCGATGTCTATAGGAGATAATAGCCAAAGATGGGGAAATGGAGATGGAAGAATGCTGTACCCTCCCCGTAAGGAAAAACCTACAGAGGTTGTAATTGAACCTCCCGTTGCCTCAATCAGATTAGAATGCATAAGAGATGGGTTAGAAGATAGAGAGTATCTATTAGTTTTGCAAAGGGCTAAGGCTCGAAGAATTCCTGGTCTTGGTTTAATAGCGAGACAGGTTAGGACAGAGGCTCTTAATAAACTTTCCCCATCTTTGAGAGTTTATGAGCAAGACCCAATAATGTTTTATTATTATAGGTTGTTGATAATTAATACGGTGGCCCGTATAGTCCAAGGTGGTTCATAAATAGGTATAAGTAGTTAATTTTTCATATTAGCTTCTAAGGATGTTACAGATGAGTGAAGTAGCGATAGTGTTTAGAGAAGAAGCTTTATTCCATGACACGGGACCATTTCATCCCGAAAGACCGGCGAGGTTGGAAGCAATTTTAGAGGCGTTTAAAAAGCATGATATTCATCCGCCAATTTTGGATATTGAATCTGCAAGTAAAGAAGATTTGTTGAGAGTCCATACAAGGGCGCATATAGAAACTGTTGAAAAAACTTGTAGGGAAAATTTAGATTATCCAGACCCGGATACCGTAATGGGAGAAGCTTCCTGGGATGCTGCTTTACTTGCTGCGGGAGGAGCTGTATCTGCATGTAAGGCGGTATTAGAAGGTAAATTTAAGGCTGTTTTTGAAATTATGAGGCCTCCGGGTCACCACGCAGAGCCCGATAGAGCAATGGGATTTTGCATGTTTAACAATGTTGCAGTGGCTGGAAGATGGCTTACCGATGTGGCTGGGTTAAAAAGAATAGCGATTTTTGATTTTGATGTTCATCATGGTAACGGGACTCAAAAAACATTTTATGAAGATGATAGAGTTTACTATGTGAGTATACATCAATATCCTCATTATCCAGGGACAGGTTTTCCTGAAGAAAGAGGAAAAAATAATACAAATTTGAATGTGCAGATGATGCCAGGGGTTCCCGCTGAGTTGTGGCATTCCGCAATGGCTAATCTTATTTTGCCTGAACTTAAGAGATTTACCCCTGAGTTTCTTTTGATATCAGCAGGATTTGATGCTCATGTTAGAGATCCTTTGGGAAGACAGAATTTAACAGAAGATGATTTTGTAAAGATTACAAAAGCGGTTATGGAAGTTGTTAATGGTAAAGTAGTTTCAGTTTTGGAAGGTGGTTACGACCTTGAATCTTTGGGTGAGTCAAGTGTTGCTCACTATCTCGCGCTGTCCGGGAAGATTTAGTTTTCAAAAATGTGAGTAGAGGAAGGTTACCTATTATGCGGTCAAGTCGGAGGGAACTTTTTTCTAAAATGTTTAGTTGTGCTAACTTTTTCTTTGCCTCGAACATATTGGTATCCCAGCAGAGTAATGAGGAGGAGAAGGAATCAAGATTTTCTAATGAGTATATTTCTGGGGATAATCGTTATGAACAAAAAAGGTTTGAAAATTTTGTGATTACAGTTGGTCAGGATTCTACTTCTGATATCCAGGGGCGAACAGAGAAGGCAATTCAAGGGGGGATAGATTATCTGGCTAAATTTGGTGGTGGTGTTGTGAAGGTTAGAAATGGGGTGTATGAATTCTCTAACTCTTTGTTTCTTCGTAGTGGTGTTAAAATTTTAGGAGACGGAGATGAGGTGCTTTTTTTGAAGAGACCAGCTAAAGAGACCAAGTTAACTAAAGAATCAGACTGGTATGAGGCTTATATCTCTGTAGAGGATCCAGAATTTTTTCAAGTTGGAGAAGGGATTTGTATACAAACTAAAAATCCTCATACAGGTGGGCGTGTAGTAATTAAAAGGACTATAGTGGGTATAGAGGAAAGTAAATTAATACTGGATAAACCACTGAGAGAGAATGTTTGGTCGAAAAGGGATACTGTGATTTCCAGTTTATATCCATTGGTTTCTGGGGAATACATTCAAGATGTGGTTATAGAAAATGTCCGACTCGACGGTAATAAAGAGCATAATCCATTTTTGGATGGAAATTACGCGGGGTGTATATGGCTCCAAGATTGTAAGAGCATAGTTCTGAGTAAAGTTGAAGCAAAGAATTATAATGGAGATGGGATAAGTTGGCAAATAGTACACGATTTGACAGTTAGCCAGTGTTGTTCACATCATAATGCAGGGCTTGGGTTGCACCCCGGATCTGGTTCGCAAAGGGCCCGGATTTTAAATTCGAAGGTAGAAAATAATGATATAGGCATATTTTTTTGCTGGGGAGCGAAGTTTGGACTGGTAGAAGGTTGTCATATTTCAAATAACAAGATAGGAATTTCGATAGGTCATAGCGATAGTTATAATATTATCCGCAATAATAAGATTGTAAACTCTTACCAAAGAGCACTTTTGTTCAGAGCTGAAGATGAGAGATTCATTGCTACAGGAAATATTGTGAAAAATAATCTAATTGAAAATTTGCTTGAGTCAACGGGGAGGGCGATTTCATTAGAAGGGGCTCATATAGACAATAAGATTGTGGATAATGACATATTAGACAATTTGGGCCCTTATAATAAGGTAGGAATCTGGGTAGGAAAAAATGCAAAAAGAAATATAATAGAGGGAAATAGAGTCGTGGGTTTTTACAAAGAAATCTCGGAAGAGTGAGGATTACAGGTATGGATGTAAGCGCTGAGCCATCTTTTTTCCAGGTTGTTCTGTGGGAATTGCAAAAATTCTCGAGGGATCACGATTTAAGATATTTGGTCCCCTCTCTTACTATTTTGCTGATAATAGGTATGGTTTTGTTGAAAAGAAAATTTGTGGTTGCTTACCTCGGTGAGACTCTTTCAGGCTTTTTTAGAGGGGTTCTTGTGGGGATATTACTGATTTGTGCTTTTCTTGCCACAGGAAACTACATTGATAGTTTCGGACAATGGCGCTACGGCACATTTTTTAATGCTTACGAATTCTATCACTATTATATGGGTTCCAAATACGCTCGAGAAATAGGTTATACAAGATTATATGCGGGGAGTCTCATTGCAGATGAGGAAACTGGGAGAAAGTATTCTAACCCTCAAAATACGATTAGGAATCTTGCAACGGGCGCATATATTTCAGTGGATGAAGTATTGAAGAACAAAGACCAGTACAAAAGTTTCTTTTCTAATGTTAGATGGGAAGAGTGGAAAAAAGACATCCAATTTTTCAAGAGGGAGCTGACTACAAGTCGCTGGAATAATGTATTACGAGACAAAGGTTATAACGCTACTCCTGTGTGGTCTATGCTTATAGGAGGATTTCTTAGTAATCCTATTTCAACAGATAATCGAAATCATATGTTAATGTTAGCTTCTCTGGATTTGATTTTGATAGGAGCCACTGTTTTAGTAGTGGCTTTGGCATTTGGTATAAGACCAGCACTTTTTATGGTGATTCTAATTGGTACCCATTATATGATGAGATTTTCTCACATGAAGGGAGCTTTTCTGAGGACTGATTATGCGATGACATTAGTCCTTTCTGCTTGTATGATTAAAATGAATAGATACAGATTGGCAGGTTTTTTCACTGCTTATTCTTTTCTCTCCCGAATTTTCCCTGGGGTATATCTTTTTGGCCCAGGGGCGAGATTATTCTGGGATCTTTGTAAGATGGTTAGAATAGGGTATGATGAAATCAAGATAAAGTTTTACAGTCATACGCAAAGAGTTATAGTGGTAGGAGTGATAGTAGGGGTTAACTTGATTTTATCTTTGGTTGGGGCTGGTGTTGTGAGGCTTTTACCTCCATCGATTTTTGAAGGTTTTACAATTCCCTGGCCTCTACCAATCGTGTGGCATCTTTTGGTATTTGTTCCCATTTGTTTTTTTGCACTCATGCTATTCTGGGCTGGATTGTGGGGGTATTTCACAAGGAGGATGGAGAGAGATTGGGTGAATTACTTCATAACATTCGGTTGCACAGTAGCAATATTGTTTATCGCATCTTTTTGCTATTATGGTGGGCTTGATCAGTGGCGTGATTATGCGGATAAGATTGGGAGGCATAATAAGGACATTTCACCTTGGAGAGTTGGGTATAAGTATATTTTTATTGCTCAGTTTCCGCAGTCTCTTGACTTCAAGAAATCAATAAAAGATTTGATAAGGATATCTTTTGATGCACTGTTGGGTAGACCGATTACTATGCCTGATGCTACTAACCAAGGCAATGAAGGTAAAACTCAAGCCCAATCAAGTAAAAAGGGTAATCCAATAGAGATTACTAATTTTTCTACAGCCTTCAAGAAAGTTGTATCTACTTGGAAACCATACACGAAGAGTGCAATTTATAGAGAACAGGCTCGAAGATGGTGGGCAACAATGCTTATCGTTTTAATTCTTTGTTTGATAGCAAGCCGGAAGCTTTCTCCCTATGAAAGCTTCGTTTTTGGATTTGTTCCTTGCTTCTTTTTGGTTTCTCCTACTTATTACTATTATATTATGCTTGCTGTTCCGTTATTGTTCTTCACTCCTAAGATTGATAACATTACTCGAGCGGTTGCTGTTATATGGTTGTATATCTCGGCGATGGCTGGATATTACTTTTACACGATGTGGGAACAAGAATTTCCAACATACTTTTGGTTAGGGTGTATGTTATTTGTTTTAGCGATATATATGCTTATATTGGCTATGTGTATTAGCATGCCCGAATTCGTATATAGAGGCTTGAACTTAATTAGGGATGAAATTATATACAGGTGGGTTAAATTTAAGGAGAAAATTATTTCTAAATCTTTTGAAGAACCGAGTAGTTAGTTATTTCTCTATCTTAGTTGCTATAAGTTAGTAAAAAATTTCTCAGGGTAGAGTGAAATTCACTACTGAACAGAGTGGTAAGATGATTTTTTGATGGAATTACTGTTAGCTTTGAGTTAAGTAAGGCATTATGGAGCTTCTCTGCACTTTTTCGGAGGGGATCCCTTTCACCTACGATAATGCATACAGGGAAACTTATCTTTTCCAAGTCTTCTTTATCAACTTGTAGTTCCAGAAGGTTTCTAAGAAGAGCTGAAAGTGCTTTATGGTCGTTAAAGTTTTTTGTTAGTGTTTTAACCCACATTTTATGAAGAAGACCTGTTTTTCGATCATGCTCAATGAAGGTGCTTATAGGATCTATACCGGAGTTACTTTCTAACTTCTCTACGGAATTTTTCAGTGCTCTTTTGAAGAAGCTATTTTCTTTAGGCTCTTCCCATCCCGCACCCAACACAGATAGAGATTTCACTCTCTCTGGATAGAGTGTGGCGAGTTTTAATGCAACAAAGCCTCC
>JAOAHN010000043.1 GCA_026415215.1 Candidatus Hydrogenedentota bacterium | reverse complement strand
AATGGGTCTGCACCTTCGTCAATATTCCACGGACCAAATGAGAACCTGTAAACTGCTTGTGGGGTTTCTTGATTTGTGGTGGATATGTTGCCGGTACCTTGTCTCTTCAACATAGTTTAATCTCCTTCTTTAGTTTTGCGTATAATTCTTTAGTCTGTTAATAGTCAGACAAATCTTCAGTTTAGAAAATAGAATATAACTTTACCAATGGAAAAACAAAATTTAGAAAAACGCCGAGATCCTGTGATAGAAAAAATATTAGCCCTACATTTTACCCGCACTAATTATCTCCTTGCTCCGCATACATATTACAATATTGGAGGACCTGCAGAAATCGCAATGCTTCCGGAGAGCGAAGCAGATCTTATTCAAGCTTATCAATTGTTTTCGCTTCTTGATTATCCAAAACTGCTTATTGGAGGTGGAACGAATCTACTCATTTCGGATAGAGGTTTTCACGGAGTAGTTCTATTCCTTCCTCGGCTGAATGATGTAAGCTTGATGGATAAGGATACTTACTATGTTTTCGCGGGGACTGAACTTAGTTGGCTTGTGGAGAACATTCTGCTTCCGAATAATTATGAAGGGGTGGGAGCACTTACAGGTATACCAGGGACAGTAGGTGGAGCATTATACATGAATGCTGGGACAGCCAATGGCTCTATCTGCGAGTTTGTAAAATATGTATTATTACTCACGCCCGGCATGAAGAAAGTTGTATCATTGGATCCGAGTCTCTATTCTTATCGTTCTCAAGAGTTTTGCAAATTAAATGAGCTGATTGCGGGGGCAATCTTCAAGTTTGAGAGGTCAAAGGAAGACCAAAGGGCAATCTACGAACATTATACTCAACGAAGACGGGAAAAACAGCCTCAAGGCTACTGTTGTGGGAGTGTGTTTAAGAACCCTCCGGGCTACCATGCGGGGAAACTCATAGAGGAGTGTGGGCTTAAGGGGAAACGGTGTGGCGGTGCAGTTATAAGTAAAAAGCACGCTAACTTCATCATGAATGAAGGGAATGCCACATTTAAGGATGTGCTGTGCCTCATTAAACTCGCTAAAAGTGAAGTGTACAAGAGGTTCAATATAGAATTGGAAGAGGAAGTCCTAATTATTTTTGAAGATGGTTGTATAAGGAAGTGTGAACACTTGGATGAGGAGACTTACGAAGTGTGAGCGATAAAAAAAGATTGAAATGTGTCATAAGCGCTGTTGCTCCTATACGGATTTGCGATTTAGGAGGTTGGACGGATACCTGGTTTGCTGAACAGGGCACAGTACTAAACATAGCTGTCTATCCTTATGCAGAAGTGCAAATCTCTGTTTTTGAGTCAACGGAGGATTTAGTTGAGCCTGAGATTATACTGAATGTAGAAAACTTCAGGGATAGATATGCACTACCGACACCTTTAATGGAATATGATAAACACCCTCTTCTTGAGGCTTGTGTAGACATCATGAGTTTGCCCAAAAACATCAGTATCGAGGTCAATTTGCATTCTGAAGTTCCTCCTGGTTGTTCAACAGGGACATCAGCGGCGGTCAGTGTTGCTTTGCTTGCGGGTCTGGATTTACTAACACCGGGTGAACTTGCTCCATACGAACTCGCAATGCTGGCGCATAGAGTAGAAACGGAGAAGTTGGGATTGCAATGCGGAATTCAAGATCAACTCTGCTCTGCTTACGGTGGAATATGTTATATAGAAATGTATCAGTATCCTCACGCCTCCGTATCTCCGCTGTTACTATCTAACAATGTTTGGTGGGAATTAGAGCGTAGGCTTATGCTCGTATACCTTGGTAGAAGCCACTCTTCCAGCGAGGTGCATAAACGAGTAATTCAAAAGTTAGAACAGCGAGGAGCAGACAAATCCGTATTAAGGGTTCTTCAAAGGTGTGCTCAAAGGGGTAAAAATGCATTGTATGACGGTGATTTTGTTGAGTTTGGCAGAGCAATGATTGAGAATACAGAAGCACAGATGGAGCTCCATCCGTTGCTCGTTTCCGAAACTGCTAAGAAGGTTATAGACCTTGCAAAAGAGTTTGGTGCGATTGGTTGGAAAGTAAACGGGGCTGGTGGAGAAGGAGGCTCGCTTACGCTTTTATTTGACGAGCACTCTACTAATAAAAGGAACTTTCTAAGAGAACTTTCCCAGATTGGGGAGCATCCAAAGGCAATTCCTATATACTTAGCTCGCATGGGAATTAGGAGGTGGATTACGAGAAAAATACCTTAGGTAGTAGAGGGTAGGTTTCTACCTGCTTTTCTGCAAATAGCCTCGAACAGTTTGCGAGTCACATCTACACCATAATCGCAGAAGTTATTTGGATTTTCCCAAAACTCCTCCAAGTTTCCTCTATGTTCCCGTTCGTAGCATACGACTTTAATCATCATTTGGACTTTATCCAAGCCACGCACTAATTTGGCTTCTGATGAACTGCAATTATGAAACTCTTCATAAATTTGTATAAGTTTTTCGGGTAGTTCCTTGGCAATTTCTTTGAATACTGCAACTTCCGCAGTAAGTTTTGCTTCTGGAATATACTCTTGCACGATTGGCATAGGCAGATCCATCATCTTTGCTTCTGGCAAGTCGTGTATTAGTGCCATAGTCAAAGCTTTTTCTTTATCCCATCTATTGGGATATTCTTCCAAAACGAGCAGGGTAAGCAGAGCCAGAAAATGACTATGTGCGGAGACATTCTCAGGCTGTTCCACTCCGCGGAGTAAAAATCCTGCTCGGGGGACTCTATCTAATGGATGGATTGTTTCAAAAAAAGCAA
>JAOAHN010000080.1 GCA_026415215.1 Candidatus Hydrogenedentota bacterium | reverse complement strand
GATACAAATGATGCAGTGCTTACAGTAACCTCCCCACTTTCGGTGACAGATCCGACACCAACTCCAGTAAATATTTATGCAGGTTCTACATATAGTGTTTCTGTAACTGCTTCTGGAGGTACCACTCCCTATACCTTTGTATGGCAAAGAAATACGGGCAGTGGATATGTGAATTTGAGTAATGGTGGATTAGGAGGAAGAGTGTCAATAGTAAGTGGAGCAAATAATTCGACTCTAAGTTTATCCAATGTAGTTGTGGCAGATACGGGCCAATATCGGTGTTATGTTATAGACAGTGGACCAGACCCTGATGCGTATCCGGCGAATGCGGGGGTATTAAATGTTTACGCCAACCTGGTTGTCAGTAATACACAACCGACTGATGTAGTAGTAAATGTCGGAAATCAGGCTCAATTTACAGTACAAACGACGGGTGGCTGGCTTCCGTTGAATTACGAGTGGCAGTATGCAACGGCTCAGGGTGGACCGTGGACGGCATTGTCGAATGGACCGCATCCGTTGCATGCGAGTTCGATAGTGTCCGGTGCGACTGGAGCAACATTAGGCATCCAAATAGCCGACGGGGCTCACTTGTCACCCTTGCAAAATTCCTATTATCGTTGTGTTGTTACGGATAGTGGCACACCGCAGAGTGGAGTATCCCGAGTAGCGAAGTTATCGATAACGAATTTCATCAATGTGCAAGGTCCCGCGGATGTTAGGGCATATACAGGCGAGTCGCCAGTGCAATTAGTTGCTACGGTGTTTGGTGGACAGCCTCCGTTCTATTATGAGTGGTTCAAGGGTACACAAAGGATAATAGGTCCAGTGGAGGGGCAAAATGTGCTTGATTTAGGTGTAGCGGATGCGACGGATGTAGGTAATTATTATGTTGTTGTGAGTGATTCGAGTGGTGGATTAAATCCTTCGGTGACATCGAGGGTGGCGAATGTGAAGGTAGCGGACCCGCCCCAGATAGTGAGTCATCCGCAGAGTTTGAATTTGTATTCTGGACAGGATGCGGTGTTTGAGGTGGAGGTGGTGGGTGGATTTGAGCCGTATAATTATGATTGGTGGCGGATAGGAGTAGGTAGTTTGGGAGTGAATGCAGGAACATTAGTGATAGAGAATGTGGATGTATCGTATGATGGTTCGCAGTTTTTTGTGTATGTATCGGACCAGCCGTCGACGGTAAGTGGTATGAATACGGTGTTGACATCTGATCCTGCGTTATTGCGTGTAGCGAGCAGTGAGGTAGTGTTTACGAGGCATCCTGAGGATGAGCGTGTGTATTTGGATGATCCTTCGTTTGTGTTATCAGCGGATTTTGTAGGAGGTTTACCGCCGGTGGTGTATGAGTGGAAGAGGGAGTTGCCTGGCGGAGGGGTGGAGGTGGTAGCGGTGAATACATTGGAGTTGTTGGTGGATACTGGGTCATTGAGTGTAGGAGTTTACCGGTATTATCTTGAGGTGGTTGATGATGTTCCGATGGTGTATCAATCTCGTAAGGCGAGGGTAGAGGTGAGTGGGCATTTGGAGATAGAGAGGGATTTGGATGAGGAGTATCGTGCGAGAGATGGAGATAGGGTGATTATGTATGTTGAGGTAGGAGGGGGATTAGGGGAGAAGGAGTATACATGGTATCGTAATGTAGGAGGCAAGTCATGGGAGGTGATTTCGGGAGCGACGGGTCCTGTGTTGGTGTTGGATCCTGTTGAGATGGGGGATGCAGGTGAGTACTATGTGGTGATACAGGATGAAGGTAGCACGGTTACGGGAGAGAATGATACAGTTCAATCACGCACAGCTACTCTGTATGTAGAAAAAGGTGTGCCCGTTAGTACAAGTATAGGGTTGATTATTTTGGTTATGATTTCTATAGGAATTGGAGTAGTAGTAATTATTCGTAAGAGAAAGTTAATAGCAAATTGATACTGTAGCTGAAAAGGTTAAGGATGAGGGCTGTTGGTTTAAACGGTCAACAGCCCTTAAGATTTTTTGTATGCTATAAATTTGCAAAGCTGGCGATAGACACGGGAGGGAAGGTAGAGTAATGTATACTATGCCCTTTTGGTGAAGTTCGATTGATAGGTATTTTCAAGTATTGGAATGGGGGTAGTGGTGGTCAATTTAAAGATGGGAAAGAATTTATACTTTTCCACAAGGACGGGTATGAGATTTTAACTCTTTGTCATACTTAAGAGCTTGTTTTTTTAACATCTCGACTATCTTAGGATGTTCGGACGCAAGATTAATTTGTTCGCTTATATCATTCTCTAAATCAAACAGAGACCAGTCGATTTTCTCTTCCTTGTAGCTACCTCGTTTTCCATCATTACCTTGTATGTCGAGATTTTGATACTTGTGTGGAAAATGTAGTTTCCACTTATCATTTCTAATAGCTTGCAATTCCTCATGTAAATAGTAAAGAAAGAAACGGTGTGGTGAAGAGGAATTCGGACATGAAAGCAAGTTCCAGATATTTTTCCCATCGCAAATATCTTCTTTTGGATACTCTGCATTTGCGAGCTTTGCGAATGTGGGATAAAAGTCAAAAGTTGCACTTATTTCATTACAAACTTTTCCAGCGGGTATAAATCGAGGTGCCCACGCTATACAAGGGACCCGCATTCCTCCCTCAAATGTAGTGGATTTCCCGCAACGCAAAGGTCCTGAACTTCCTGCATGGTTTCCATAAATTAGCCATGGTCCATTGTCGGAAGTGAATATTACCATTGTGTTTTCATCTAAGCATAACTCTTTCAGAGTATTTAATATTTCTCCAACAGACCAGTCTATTTCTTGCATTACATCTCCATATAGTCCTGAACCAGATTTTCCTCTGAATTTTTCAGAGACATAAAGTGGAACATGAACCATGGTGTGGGGTAGGTAGAGGAAAAACTTATTGTCTCTATTTCGCTTAATGAAATCGATTGCTCTCGCTGTATATTCTCCAGTTAATTTGCTTTGGTCTGGGTTCTCTTCGATTACTTTGGTCCCTTCAATTAGAGGTAGTGGCGGGGCATTAGGCTCATCTTCATCAGGTCCCATATCATTTGAGTAGGGGAGTCCATAATATTCGTCAAACCCGTGGTTAGTAGGAAGAAAGGGGGGTAAATGCCCTAAATGCCATTTGCCGTAGCAAGCAGTTTTGTATCCTGAGCTTTTCAGCACTTCTGCTATGGTGATTTCTTTAGAATTTATTCCAGTTCGGGCATTATTCCCCAGAACTCGCGATAGTCCGACTCTTGAGGGGTAACAGCCTGTCATTATGGATGCACGCGTAGGTGTACACACTGGAGCGCAAGCGTAAAAGTTTGTGAAACGGACCCCTTCTTTTGCCATTTGGTCTAAATTGGATGTTGTGAATCGGGTGTTACCGTAACAGCTGAGATCGCCATAGCCAAGATCATCCATCAGTATTAAGACGAAGTTTTGAGGAAATTTAGATTTTGTTGTTCTTCTTTTTGTGTATTGAGAGTTGTGAATAGCAGAAGTAAAATGAGGGCAAGTTAGTAGTCCTAACATTGCCCTCTTTAAAAAATCTCTTCTCCTCATTCCTTGCCCACTGAAATTTAAGATTATTCTGCCTAATTATTTTACAGATGTGTATTATGAAAATCCAACCGCAGTAGTTACCCAGGCAAATCCCTTGTTTACTGGAGCTTTACCAGGATATCTTATAAATTCTACATGACCATCCATATAAAGCACATTACACCCACCTGGGATATGATTGAAACCTTCTGACGCAGTAGCGACTAAGTCGAACATTATGAATACTGAGCTTTGTGCTTGAGCACTTGCGGAAGGATTGTTGATATCGGTGATTAGAAATCTTTCAATCCCTTCGCGCAACCTGTATACAATTGCCCCTTTTGCATTACCATAGGGTTCACCTACATTTTGGTCTTCATCACAGCCTCGAGGTACATCAGGTTCGGCGTAAGAATATATTCTGGCAGCAAGAAATACAAATTGAGCAGGTCCGATATAATTTGCATACTCGGGATCGAATATTCCCAAGGTAATCTGTTCATCCGTATCTTCACATTGATCAAGGACATATCCTAAATAACCGTAGCTTGTATCTATTCTAAACATGCCCCTTTCCATGCTATTGCAGGCAAGATAGAATTCGGACTCGTTGGTAATAGGATTTGTTAAGTCGCCGGGTTTTGCTTCAGCATCGGAAGGGCATAGTGTTATGTTTGGGTCTGTGAGGTATTCAGGAAAGATAGATGGGACATAAGGGCCAGCCGATATTCTTAATCTATTAGTATGAGTCACAGGAAATCCGGGTGTATTGCAATCCACAAGGTCGCCGTAATAGGCACATAGTCTGGGGAATCTTTCTCCCTTTGCCTCATTTGCATACATTTTGAATACTAAACCCCATTGCTTGAGATTGTTTTGGCAGCTGGAGCGTCTTGCAGCTTCGCGTGCACGAGCCAGGGCGGGAAGTAGAATCGCGGCGAGTATGCCAATAATGGCAATGACTACAAGCAGTTCGATTAGAGTAAAGCCTTTTTTCTTCATGATAATACCTCCTCTCTTAGGGTTAGGTAATCGATAACCCTCATCAATAATGATACACTATAGGGTATACTTTGTCAAGAAGAATTTGGTTTTGAGTTCTTTTTGTATAATTATTGAATTAAATTTAATAGTGTATTGTTAACTAATTAATATTAAGATTTAATATTAATATATCCTCAAATAAAAATATGTAATTAAAATGAAAAAAGATTTGCGTATAGGAGTTCATAATTCCATTGAGGGTGGAGTATGTAATGCAGTATTTGAGGCAGAGTCATTAGGCACAAATACAATGCAGTTATTCCTACATTCCCCACGCACATGGCAGTTTAAGGGGATTTCCCAGGATGACGCCAGAAGATTTAAAGTGGAGGTGGATGAGAGAGATATCAAGCCAGTGATAGTGCATTCTTCATATCTCATTCATCCACTTTCAGAAAATAGTGATTTGTTGGGAAAATCCAAAAAACTTCTTTCAGAGGAACTAAAATACAGTGATTTAATTACTGCTGAGTACTATGTTATCCACATTAGAGGTAATAAAAAACATGATTTAGAGGTAAACACTAAGAATTTGTTTAACTTTTTCCGGTTCCTCCCAGAGTACAAACATGTAAAGCTTCTGCTTGAAAATTCTGCATCAGGACTGACTTCAAACATTAGCAACTTAGTTTATATCTTTAATGGTGTTAAAGAAATATCGGTGGTCGGTGGGATATGCATAGACACGGCCCATCTATACCAGGCAGGCTATGACATTACCAAGAAAGAGGGAATAAGAAAGTTTCTAAGTGAATTGGGTGACAAAAATTTGGTAAAACTTATACATCTTAATGACTCTAAAACTGAAGTTGGTTCTTACATTGACAAACATGAGCATATCGGAGTGGGTAGAATAGGTATAGATGGGTTCAAAACATTTTTTACCTATACTAATTTTCACAGGTTGCCAATAATTTTAGAGACACCAAGACCTTCAGTTGAATATGACATAAAAAATCTGAGAGCGGTAAAGGAAGATATTTTTGGGGTGAGGATAAGTAGAGGTAAGGGAAAATACAAAAGGTAGAGTTTTTATAATCTCTACCTTTTTATACATTCCTGAGTCTGCCAATCTTTTTATATAGTGGAATACTCAAGATTGAATCGATTTAAATTAGTCGCTGTTTTTGCTTAGTATTTTTTAGTGTGTTCTGAGGTAACAAAAAAGTAAGGGAAGTAAAGGGGGAGTTAGTGAAGTCAGTATGTGTGGAGTAGTTGGGATTGAGATATAGGGAAGGAGGAAGCAATCGGTTGTCTATTCAAAAGATTTTCAATTTCCTATGGTTAAGTTTAATTTCAAATTAGCTCTGGGATACAAATGGATAAGACCGAGAATAGCTATAACATATTTTCTATTTATTGGGCAATTTTGAAATACTTTAAGGTTGTATAATATTTACTGGGATGTAAATCTTTGAGGATCTCAATGTGCACTTTTAAAGGATAGATGGAGAAGTAAAGAGATACCTTGGGTATTAAGTATTATCGAAATGCGAAGTTAACCATCCAGATGCGAAAGGATAGTACAATAATTGAAAAATCTATACTAAGTTTACTCAGATAATTAGAAATAAACAGTACCCCAGTGGTGAGTTTGAAGAGGCGTGAAGATTTTTAGGGGTATGTGTTCCATTCCACTTGAGTGAGGATGATTCTTAATGTTGCAGATGAGAAACTTGTATAAGCTAATAGGTCAATCAGTCTCGGTTTTCAGGCCATTGTGAATGGGATAAAAATATTTATCTTTCAGTCAAACCAAAGCAATGTATTAGACACCTCTATTG
>JAOAHN010000132.1 GCA_026415215.1 Candidatus Hydrogenedentota bacterium | reverse complement strand
AGTTTACTAAATCGGGTTATGTGAAGGAGCGTTAATGTTACTTACTTATTCGTCAAGGTGAATGAGATGTTATGACTTTCAAACTGTGTCTTTAGCGGAGGAATCTTACTTTATCGCGGGAACCGGGTTCGCGAACCCCTATACAATAGGGAGTAATTCGAGAGACGCCCTCTTGCCCAAGTGACCTTCGTGGTGGAGGTGGACTCTTTGCTTCTACAGGTGGAGCAGAAAGGGGGGTTATCGGGGAAGGTCTTGATATGGATTGGGCTGGAGGATTTTCGATGGGTTTTTTAGGTAATGTCGGCAATTTTGCAGTAACAGGAGGATTCTGTAAAGGATTTTTTTTAGGTGGCTGTTTTATTTGTTGAGAAGGGGGATTGATTATAGGTTTTATGGGTGGGTTGGGAGTTTTGGGTGTGGCTGGGGGGGCTTTTAATGCTTGTTTGGGTTTAGGTGCGGTGATTGATTTTGCAGGGGGATTTTGGATGGGTTGTATTTTAGAGGGCTTTGATATTTGGGTTGCAGGTGGACTGTATAGAGGAGTTCTTTTAGGTGGAGTAGAGATTGACTTAGAAGGAGGAGCTGACAAAGGTTTTTTCTTAGAAGGTGCCGAGATAGGAGATGCAGGTGGAGAGATTAATGGTGAGCGGGGTTTTGGAGATACCAATGCTTTTGCAGGAGGCTGAACTCGGTATCTCGAATGATACGGTCCGCACCCTTCGGGATTTTCTTGTGCTAAAGGAGCAGGCGGATATAAGTTGAATAGCAATATCATTAGTAGAATAGTAAAAACGCATTTTGATGAAACTTTTCTCATACTTTTCTTCAACAGCTATATTGAAGTTTCGGAAAAATTGAAAACCCTAATTATCATTGTCTTGGAGCAGGAGGAGGTGTGGGTGTGGGAATTGCTGGTCTGCCTGCTGCTCCACCTTGTTGTTGCATACGAGCCTGCTCTTGTAATGCTTGCTCGTAACGGACTTTCTTAATCTTGGTTTCTTCTATTTTTCTTTTTGCGAGATCTATGACATTTTGTTTTTGTTGAGTAAGCGATGGATTTTCATCGTCAGGAATTACGCTTACTATACTTTCTACTTTTGAATAAGATGCAATCGCTTCTTCAAATCTATTACTCTCTGCGTGTTGGTCTCCTTGGTCAATGGCATCGCTCGCTCTGTCAAGCACCTCGTTAATTACATCCGAGATACTCTTCTTTACCCTTCTTAATCCGCTTTTAGCGTTGCTCTCGAGGTCTTTAAATCTATCGTCCACTGAATTATAGAGACTTACTGCTATTCGGTAAGTGAGTATTGCGTTCCCATAATCGCCAGCGAGACGATATTTCTCCGCTTCTTCTTGAGTTTTTTCTGCTTGCGAAATTATAGCAACGAGCATATTCCTGTATTCTGTTCTCTCTTTGATCTCTTGATATGTATCCTGGATTCTTTGTGCAATTTCTGCATTTTCACGGTCAAATTCTAAAGCTTGTTGGAAGTTGTAAAGCGCATTGTTGAGGTCTTCTTCTTTTCCTCCTGGTTGGTTAGCTTTGGTGAAATTTGTAATACCTTCATTGTAATAATAACTGGCGAGTTTCTGGGCAATCGAAATTTTTACATCACCCACAGCATGGGTATATGCTTGTCTCCAGAGTTGCACAGCTTTATTTTTAGATTCGGGTGTATTGAAATTAAAATAGGCGTCCCCTATCCTATCTATTGCTTCAGGAGGATTTATACTTAATTTCATAAAATTTTCGAGCACTCTATCTGCCTGGAGTAAATTTTTCTTGTTATTTAAAAGAAAACTTATCTCTTTTACAAAGTACCATGCTCGAGTTCTATCCGATGGTGGATTTGACCATACTCCATCATCTTGAGCCCTTAAAACCGTGAACCATACATCTGAGATTGCGCGGACTGTCCTGGCGAAGTAGTCTTGTCCCGCTTTTGCAAGTAGACCGTTGTATCCTTTGCCTGTTCTGTAGTCGTTGTATATGATTCGCTTGTTTTCATCAAAGTAGGGTCTGCGTTCTGTGAAGTATTTTTTTACATCCACTATGAATGTTCTTCTTGTCTCGAACACATTATAGGCAAATTTCTCAAGATTAGTGTCGATGTCTCTGTTAACCAACTCTTGTATTCTCTTTTCTTCTTCGTTCCATGCATAACCGTAGGGAATCATTAGTTCCGCTGTAATGGCTGATAGCACTCCTAACCTATAAGCGAAATATGAAGTAGGGCCAAATTGACGAATGTCCCTTAATAGTTGGATTTCACTAATTATCGCTGAAATTATACCTGATTCGCTTTCGAAAGAATAGAGCTCATCAACTTCATTCCAACTCTCTGTTGCACCTTGTAGAGCCTCTTTTTCGTAGCCCATTCCTGCGGAGCCTGTAGGACGGAATATATATGGGAAGTCTGATTGTATCATTTGGATAGCCATAGTAGTGAGGGCTTGTCTTGCTCTGGGACCCCATGCATCGCTATTAAATGGAAGAATGATTAGTAATAGGAAAATCGTTATTAGTATAGCTACTCCATTTCTACTCATGGTATATTCTCCAAACAATATTGTAATATTGTATATTAGTACTTCATTTTATAACTGACCTATACCATACTAAACTACATTATACTATTTTCTTTTGTATTTCCTCATACAAAATTAGCACAATGTAAGCATATCTGTCAACATTTTATTTCTTTTGTGTTGAAAAATGCCGAAGGAAGTTGTTAAAGATGTTTCCGCGGATTTCTGAATTTATAAAGATTCGGGTTATAATTTCCATAAGATTTGTCGTTATTTAGGATGTAAAAGTAGATAATTTATAGTGTTTACAAGATAGAAAAAAGGTTAGTGAGAAGTGATATTTAAGTTTCTGGAATGGATATTTGGCTCAAGTAAAGAGCGAGCTATTAAGAAACTGCTCCCTTTACTTGATGAGGTCAGGGAACAAGAGCCTCGAATGGTGCGAATGTCAAATGCGGAGCTCCGTGCACAGACGGGTTATTTGAAAGAGAAACTTGTTCAGGGGGCTTCATTGGACGAACTTCTTCCATGGGCTTTTGCGGTAGTTAGGGAGACTGCCAAAAGGGTAGTAGGTTTACGCCCTTTTGATGTCCAAATTATAGGCGGGATTGTGCTCCATCAAGGGGGTATAGCGGAAATGGTTACCGGAGAGGGGAAGACACTGGTAGCCACTATGCCAGTATACTTAAATGCTCTTACAGGAGAAGGGGTGCATGTAGTTACGGTAAATGATTATCTGGCGAGGCGAGATGCTGAGTGGATGGGTCCAATTTACCAGTTTTTAGGCTTGACTGTGGGTTTAATTCAACACGATATGGGATTATATGAGAGGCAAGTGGCATATCGTGCTGACATTACCTACGGGACCAATAATGAATTTGGATTTGATTATCTTCGAGACAATATGGCGGTTAGGAAGGATATGCAGGTTCAGAGAGGGCTAAATTATGCAATAGTCGACGAGGTGGATTCTATTCTCATTGATGAAGCGAGGACTCCTTTGATTATTTCTGGTAGACCTGAGCGTAGCACGGATATATACCTTAGAGTAGATGAAGTAGTAAGAAGACTCCAAAAAGGAAAACACTATGAAGTGGATGAAAAGCATAGACATGTGATTATCACTGATGAAGGTCTTGAAGTGGCGGAGAAATTACTTGGAGTAGATGACCTATTCTCAGATGCTAACATAGGATTGGTACACATTCTTGAGCAGTCTATTAGGGCACATAATTTATATCACAGAGATAAAGATTACATAGTGAGGGATGGAGAGGTTTTGATTGTAGATGAATTTACAGGGAGGGCTCTTGAGGGTAGAAGATATTCAGATGGATTGCACCAGGCTATAGAGGCAAAAGAACGAGTGCCAATTAGGTTCGAATCCCAAACTATAGCAACTATTACATATCAAAATTATTTTAGAATGTATAAAAAACTTGCGGGTATGACCGGCACCGCTATAACGGAGGCACTGGAATTCAGCAAAATATATGGTTTAGAAGTAGTTCAAATTCCTACAAATCTGCCGTTAATAAGAGAGGACCTAAATGATTTGGTATTTGCTACTGAAGAGGGTAAGTTTAAATATGTAGTTAAGGAAATTAAGGAGATTCACCGAACGGAAAGACCTATCCTCGTAGGGACGGTTAGTATAGAAAAGTCTGAAAAACTAGCAAGAATGCTTGAAGAAGAAGGTATTACAAATTTTCAAGTTCTTAATGCTAAACATCACGAGCGTGAAGCGGTTATTATAGCCAATGCAGGCAAGAAAGGAGCGATTACTATTGCTACCAATATGGCGGGTAGAGGAACTGACATAAAACTGGCGGAGGGAGTTAGAGAATTAGGAGGGTTATATATAATTGGGACTGAACGGCATGAGGCAAGGAGAATAGATAATCAGCTCCGCGGTAGGTCGGGAAGGCAAGGAGATCCAGGCACTACGCGATTTTATGTTAGCCTTGAAGACGAGGTAGCTCGATTATTTGGGGGAGATAGGGTAAAAAAACTTTTGGATATGTTTGGCTCTAAAAAAGAGATGGATGAACAACCATTAGGTCAGAGGGTAGTGTCTCGGTCGATAGAAAGAGCTCAAAGACAGGTAGAAGAGTTTAATTACGAGATAAGAAAACATCTCCTTGAGTATGATGAAGTGATGGATAAGCAACGCAAGTATATCTATGGAATGCGTCAAGAAGTGCTTGAAGATCGAGATGTAACCCAGCGATTACACGAAATGTTCTCCAATATTATTATGGATGCGATAGACCAGTATGCTTCTGAAGAGGACATACCTGAAAATTGGGATTTGGAGGGGCTTCAAAAACACCTCAAGAAAATATTTGGTATAGAATTTGATTTTGATACTGGAAGGGAGGAAGAGCCCAAATCATTGCATGACACTATATTTCAGCAAGTTTTGGATGAATATGAAAAAAGGCATGAAGTGCTTGCCGAGGAGCTTAAAAGACAATATGACCAACAAGTAAGAGAGGGGGCTCAGTTACCTCCTGTTGATTTTAAGAAACTTGCGAGGAAAAGAATTCACGAATTAGAACTGATGGTATTGCTGAGAGCGGTAGATGAGAAGTGGATAGATCATTTATACGAGATGGATTATCTTCGTGAATCAGTTAGGTTGAGAGCTTTTGGGCAGAGAGACCCACTCTTGGAATACAAACAAGAAGCATTTGAATTATTTCAAAATTTGATTCAGTCAATAGAGTTGAATGTTGTTCAGTCTTTATTTAGGATAACTGATCCTGAATATAGAAAGAAGCGACAAATTGCGATAAGAAGTGGCATACATGCTCAGGAAGAGGATCCATTCGCACATCTTCAGAGGTATAGCTACATTGCAGCGGACAAAGAGGCTGATAGGAGTTTTTCTGCATACGACACGAGAAGATTCGCATTGGGTGGTAAAAGCTTGCCTGCCGGGGTAGAATCTGAGCATGAGGAGAAGAAACCTAAAGGTGTACCGGTGAGAGTAGGTCCAAAAGTGGGACCGAATGACCTGTGCCCCTGTGGGAGTAGAAAGAAGTACAAGAAATGTTGTGGAAGACAGCTCGTAGAGTAGTATCGATATTCATTATCGCCTTTTGGGTAGCGATGATGGTGATTCTCTTGGTAAGGGAGGGTTTTTTTTCTAAGACTACTTACACATTCGCCCAACAAAGATGGGATACTCCGATAGATTGGCAAATGGGGATATTCACCCCAGATGATAATAAAGTGGGATTTATTCAGATACATACCCAGCCTGAGTTAGTTAGTCCTTATGGCCCTGCATTTAAGTTGGATTTATTCACGAAACTTGACACCGTTGTTTTCTCCACGCCAGTGAGTCTAATCGTTCAAGGATTTGCTTGGTTTAGCCAAAGAAATGGTCTTGAGAATTTCAATATTTCTCTTCGTTCTGGAGATACTCGCTTCTCAATCTCTGGAGACTATGATGGTAAATCTATATCTGGAAAAGTCTTAACCGGGAAGGAATCTATACCATACAATATACCTGTAGGTAGAAATGCATTGTTGACAGGGGGCCCTGGTCTGCCATTGTTGGATACACCTGCTCTACAACCAGGAGAATCAATATCTCTAAATGTTTTTGATCCACTGAGCATGTCGACTCAGAAAGCAGTTATCACATCACACTCAAAAGAGGTGCTAATTTTGGGAGAAGAAAAAATCGAAACCTACAAGATGACTATTACATTAGGTGGACTGACCACTACAGTGTGGGTTACTCCGACTCAAGAGATAGTTCAGGCTGAATTACCTATTGGAATTAAACTGCGTAAGATAAGCCTGGCTGAGGCTCTCGCTTCCAGGGGTGAGGAGAGCCAATCCCAAGGGAACTTGATTGCATCAACAGCGATAAAGCCTCGTGGTAAGACTCCCTTTAGAGGTGCCAAACAGATGTGGGTGAAAATCGATGGCATACCCGAGTCAGCTATGCCTCCTGTAGGTTTGTATCAAACGAGAACAGCAGAAGGGTATTTTATATCCCCACCCACTAATATCAAGTCAACATTACTCACTGAAAGGGTATTGCGAAACATACCTCCACAGAGCTTATCGAGTAGTCCTTTGATACCTGTAGAACATCCGAAGATTAAACAGTTAGCGGAAGAAATAGTGGGGGATGAAACTGACCCATGGGTGAAGAGTAAGAAAATTTTTGATTGGGTGTATAAAAATATCAAGAAACAACCTTCGTTCAATCTTCCTTCTGCCCTTGCGGTTCTTGAGAGTAGATACGGAGATTGTAATGAACATGCGGTTTTGTTTACTGCACTTGCTCGGGCAGTTGGTATCCCAACACAAATATGTATTGGCTTAGTATGGAGTGGAGAATTAGAGGCATTCGGATACCATGCTTGGGTTGAAGTGTTCTGTGGCGATTGGATTCCTATGGATCCAACATTAGGACAAGAAATTGCAGATGCAACTCATATAAAACTTATTGAGGGAAATATAGAACAGTGGACTCGACTCGCACTATATATCAATCAAGTCCAGGTTGAGGTAATTAGTATTGAGTAAGAAATACAGTTTATCATTGTTTTTTTATTATTTTTTATACTGCCACTTCAAAGTTGGATAGCTCATCCCCTCTTTTATTGTCCATACATCATTGAAATCCCATTCCTTATAAGTATTTTTGCGTTTCATTTCTGAGGTGGTTTTTCCTTCGCCTCCTGCCGAAGTATAAACCCCTGATGTTTCTATGTCCCAGTAGCTATGGGATATGGTTTTTTCATAGTCTTGGTGTCCTACTAAACCTCCGACCTTATTCTTTCCTTGGATTTTACATGCACAATAACAGTGAGTCAGGTAACCTTCGTTTACACCGACTACTCCTCCCAATAGTGATGAGCCTACTACTTCTCCTGTGAAGTAGCAGTCCCATATACTGCATCTGTTTAAGCCCTGTCTCTTATACACATCT
>JAOAHN010000122.1 GCA_026415215.1 Candidatus Hydrogenedentota bacterium | reverse complement strand
TAACGGCTATGAAATTATATCTGATAAAGTAATTGGCAAAAATTTGTTTAATTTTATTTATTCCAAAGATGTAAAACAGATATATAGGGAAATAATAGCCTGCGTAAAAAATGGGAAAACTATAAAATTCCCGTTTAGATGTGACTCACCCACACATGTAAGAAACTTTTTTATGACCATTAACTTAGATGAGGAGAAAAAAGTAACATTTACATCTGAATTTCTATCAGAAAATCTTAGAGAAACACCGCTGAAAGCAATCTATTCAACCAATATAAGTGAAGAATATATGTTGGTAATGTGTTCTTGGTGCAAGAAGGTAAAAACTCAAGCGGGGTGGTTAGAACTCGAGGAGGTACTTAACAAGGAAAAAATATTCATAAAGAGAGAAATCCCTCAAATTTCCCACGGTATATGTGAAGAATGCTACTCGGTAATAAAATCGGAAATATCTAAACAGGAGTAATTATTTTATTCGCCTTTAATGATTTTCACATAAAATTTTCTTGTGCGAGGACCGTCAAACTCACAGAAGTAAACGGATTGCCAAGTTCCTAAAACTAAATCACCCTTGTGGACTATTAATTGAACTGACGAACCAATCAGACTTGCTTTCACATGTGCTGGAGAATTACCTTCTGAATGACGATATTTACCATTCCAAGGGATTAGGAGATCAAGCGTTTGAGCTAAATCGTGAACTACATCTGGGTCTGCATTTTCGTTAATTGTTACACCTGCAGTAGTATGAGGGACATAAACACAAACTATTCCCTCCTTAAGATCTGATTCATTTAAAGCTTCCTTAATAAATTTATCAATGTTGATGAATTCAGTTCTGTGATTAGTTTTCAATGTGAAGATTTTCATAGTTCAATACTCCACAGATTGAAGGTTCTTATACCCAAGCGTCATCGGTACAAACACCGCTAAAAATGTCAACAAAGACACAAAGACTATTACTCCACCGAGAGCCCATCTAAAGATTTGGGGAGAAGTAAAGTGCTGTAATACCCTCCATTGGAGAATCAAAGTTTGGGAAGCCACCACCAAAGCGATATAAAAAATACTCAAAAGGAGATTCAAAGTGCCCCCCAATCCTGAGACAATCCGCGCAGGATTATCCTCTTCAAAACTTGGATAGAGAGCACCGAGTCCTACCGCGAGCCCAGATAGACCAAAATTCATCAAAATAACACTGAAAACAGTAAGAAAGTAATAAAGTGGGGCGAGTTGAAGCATATATCCTGAAAGAACAGCGAGCCCTACTGTAAAAGGTGCGGAAGTCATTACACTGAGCCAAAACTTTTGCCACAAGATTTGTCTCAGTGTAATTGGAGCTAATCCAATAATCCAGAACCTATGTCCCTCCAAACTTATTAGTGGAAATATGAATCTACTTGTCAAGGTAGCAAGTATTAAGCTCAGTGAGGCAATGTTCATGCAGGCTATAAAACTTCTCCACATTTCCTCCTCAAAATATTTTGTAGTATTCCGTAGATTAGCAATGTAGATTGCCATTATCCCAAAGAAAATTATGAACTGAGACCACTGTGTAGCATCTCGCCAAAATAACTTAATATCTTTAACAACAAGAGGTTGATAGGGATGAGGAAGCCACTTCAACAAAGTATCTATATTTTCGAGTAAGCCTTTCCCGAGAAATTTAGACCTTCTCCGTCCACCTCCTTGGAGTTCCGAAAATCCCGGATAAAAAATATAATTCGCTAAAACCGTACAGATATATGGGAAAAATATTGCATTAGCGATAAGAACGAGAAACCAAAAAGTTACTTCAGATAGGTTGAGTTTAGCAGAATTCAAAACTCCTTCAGAAAACCAATACGGGGGAAAAAGTGGGGATTGCACCCGGGAAGTAGCACTAACAAAAACAGGCAGGATAGTATCCTCACTGATTCGAGTCCCTCTTAACATACTGCTAACATACCAGAACAGAAATACAACGCCTATGATGCCAATTATAACCATGGTTCTCAATTTTAATCGTGGGAAAATCAATACCAAGAACATTGTTATTAGGTTTCCGATACTTGCAGGTATCAAAATAAATGGGAGAAAGAATACTAAGGCAGTTATATAGAAAATAACCGGTGCCTTTATACTAAACCCATAGGCAAGAATAAGTGGAACCCCTAAAAATGCTACAGACCAAGAGCTAAAAACTACACATTCTAAAAAGCGAACCAAAAAAAACTTATCAAAGGATATAGGTGCGTGAAGAAGGTATTGAACTTCCTCCGCCTTATAAAGCGTAAAAAAAGCCACAAGTACATTAGAAAATATTAGGAACAAAAACACGGCACTAACAAGTAGCGTAAACATTCGAGCCATAAGTAGTTCACCTATATTAACCTCAATACCGGACCGCGAACCGAACTTAAGGAGCCATTCAAATCCTTCATACAAACCAAAGAAAATACCCAGCCAAATCGCAATTGCGGAGATGGTTATAACTGATATCTTTAACTTTGATTCATCCTTTACACTGAGAATCTGATGCTTTAATATATTTTTCTTAGCGTATAGTATGGCGAGGACTTCGCTCATAATTATTACTTCTCATCTCTCATAGAAACTTCGTCAGTGTCTTTAGTGAGTTCGAGAAATACATCTTCCAAATTTCCCGGTTTATCCGATAATGCCTTGATTTGCTCTACCGAGCCAAAAGCACAAAGACTTCCATTGTGAATTATACCTATGATATCTGCTATTTCTTCCGCAATTCCCAAAGTATGTGTAGACATAAATACTGTAAGTTCTTCTGAACGGGTTTTTTCTTTGAGATAGTTTTTGACAAATCTGATATTTTTAGGATCAAGTCCGACCCACGGTTCATCTACAATTACCACCTCTGGTTTATGAAGGAAGCAAGCAGTAAAAGAGAGCTTTTGTCTCATACCATGGCTATAATCTTCTATGAGCTCATCAATTACCTGAGTTAATTCAAATAAGTGAATCAACTCTTCCATCCTTTCCTTATATTCTGGCTCTGAGATGCGATACAATCCAGCAACGAATTTCAAAAATTCTCTTCCCGTGAGTTTGTCATAAAGGAATGGGTGGTCAGGAACAAAACCAATTAGTTTTTTAGCTTCTACAGGATTTTCTTGAATATCAATTCCCCCTATGAAAGCCCTCCCCTTAGTAGGACGCATCAGGCCAGTTAACATCTTTATGGTAGTGGTTTTTCCTGCCCCGTTAGGTCCGAGGAAACAAAAGAAAGTGCCCCGTGGAATTTCCATTGTCAGATTTTTAACAGCAACTTTTTCTCCAAATATCTTAGTCAATCCTTCTGTTCTAATCATGCATCTGAAAAACCTATGCTTTTGCAAACCTCTTTCCGGAAAATTGTGTAACTAATCCTTTCATTTCCATCATGGTAAGTAGAGAAAGTGCTTCAGAAACAGGGATATTACAACTCAAGGCGACCTCGTCTACATAAGAACCATTAGGAGATAGGACAGATAGTATTTTCTGTTCTTGAGGGGAAATATTGTGAATACCAGAGAAACTTCCCTTTGAGGTAGAAGAATTATTCTCAGACTGAGTTTCAAGGCGAGAAATATCTTTCTTACTACCAGCGGAGTGTGATTTATCAGATAAATTTGAGTTTGCGGGTGAAGATAGTCTATCAAAGTCTGGGCCCGGAGGAGTAGTTTTACAAGAAATTAAGTAATCTTTAAGGTAATTCGGCACTTCCTCAATTATATCTGAACTTTTTTCAACCAATTTTGCACCCTGATTGATAAGCCAATGAGGGCCTTCACTTCCTGGATATCCAATTGGTCCTGGAACCGCAAATACAGTCTTACCCTGCTCTACTGCATACTTAGCAGTGATAAGTGCCCCACTGGACAAAGTCGCTTCAGTTACAATTGTGCCAAAACTAAATCCGCTTATAAACCTATTTCTAATAGGGAAATTTTTCCCTACTGGCTGAGTTCCCATAGGAAAAGTAGAAATTACTGCTCCGTTATCTTTAATTTCACTGAACAACTGCTCATGTTTAGATGGATAAATAACATCAATCCCAGAGCCTAAAAAGGCAATCGTTCTCCCCCCTGCACTCAATGCAGACTTATGAGCTATTCCATCCACTCCTATGGCTAACCCACTAACTATAGTAATACCAACTTCTGCAAGTCCCCGGGAAAAATACTCAGTTACCTTTGCCCCATACGGAGAACAATTCCTGGTCCCTACTATAGAAACAGAATATAGGTCAGTCGGCTTTAGTTCCCCTTTCACATACAAAACCATCGGAGGGTCGTAAAGCTCCGCAAGGGAAACAGGATAATCACTATCATCTAAAGTAATGATTTTTACCTCGTGCTTATCAATCTTCTTGAGTTCACCATCTAAATCTACCGTTTCTCTATAATAAGAGAGTATCCGAGCATAAGAATATCCAACTACATTAGCCAGCTCTGACTCAGATGCGGTAAGCACCTCTTTAGGAGAACCGAACCGAGCTACTAATTTAAGAATTACATTTGACCCAATCCCTGGTATCAAGAAAAGATTTAACCACTCTCTCACTGTTGAAGAAGACATAATCTCCTTATGCCTTTATATTAAGGTAAATTGATAACAACAATGAAATATTCATAGGTTTCGTATCTATAATTGTAGTATATGAACATTATTAATCTAAGACTTGCAGGAATGAAAATATCTAAATACAATCCTTATTTGCAACTCTAAACATAGAATTTAAATTTTCATCAGTTACAAAGATTAAATTTTTGGAGGTAAAAAAAGTATAATCAACCTTAGAACACCTATAAGAAGGAGAATAAAATGAAAGGTGTAGTATTAGCTGGAGGATTAGGAACAAGGTTACTTCCCCTCACTCGCGTTACAAATAAGCATCTCCTTCCTGTATATAACAAACCCATGATTTTTTATCCAATACAAACCCTTGTAGATGCAGGTGTAAAAGACATAATGATTGTAACTGGAGGTAATAATGCAGGAGATTTTCTTAGACTCTTAGGAAACGGAGAAGATTTTGGACTTAACCAGCTTCATTATACATATCAAAAAACAGAGGGGGGAATCGCCCATGCATTGTCACTTACAGAACCGTTTGTAGGAAAGGATAAGGTAGTCGTAATACTTGGAGATAATTTCATTCAGGGTAGTATAAAGAAAGCGTTAGAAGAATTTGAAAAGCAGTCGGAGGGAGCAAAAATATTTTTGAAAGAGGTCTCGAACCCTCAGGAGTTTGGAGTGGCAGTCATAGAAGGGGGAAAAGTAAAAGAGATAATTGAAAAGCCCAAGAATCCTCCCACTAACTATGCAGTAATAGGTATATATATGTACGACTCAGATGTATTTGAAATATGCAAGAGATTGAAGCCGAGTGCAAGAGGAGAATTGGAGATAACTGATGTAAACAATGAATATATAAGACGCGGTACTATGACTTACGAGTTTTTAGAAGGGTGGTGGGCAGATTGTGGAAGTTTTGACGCACTACTCCGCTCAAGTATACTCGTTGCTAAAGAATTAGGAGCAAAGATAGAAATATAAAATTATAGGTTTGGGAAAATTCTAATTATAAGGAGTGCAAAAATGTCACCTAAATATGTATGCAAATATTGTGGAAGACAGGCTAATGATGTAGTTTCACTTACATCTTCGCTGTGTCCTCGACATCCTTTAGGTTTCGGAAAAGGGAGACATCTCCCTTACGAGGGAGAAGAAAAAACTACATATATTTGTAAATATTGTGGGAAAAAATTCTCCTCAATATCTTCAATGTCTGCAAATTTTTGTCTCCGCCACCCAAATGGACCTGGAAAAGGTAGACATGAGCCAATGTTATAAAAATCTCGATTAATCGAGTTGATTTTTATATAGAAAAGTTATAAAATTTATTAATGACTTCATTAGCCCGGGTGGCGGAAGTGGCAGACGCGCCAGACTAAGGATCTGGTCCCAGCAATGGGGTAGGAGTTCAAGTCTCCTCCCGGGCACATTGAAGCTCCCTTCTTATGCCATTTCCAGTTTGTTATCCTCCCTAAAATTTTTGATAATCTATCAATGATAAAAAATAACTTACTGGCTATCTGAAAATTATGATTTTCTCTTAAACTTTAAAATTTCATAAGCAGGCATACCATAATGAAAATAGCTACCACGAGATTTGGAGACATTGAGGTTAAGAAAAGCGAAATAATAGTTTTTGTAAAACCTATCCTCGGATTTCAAGCCTATAAGAAATTCATAATTTTGCCTGCTGGATCCGATTGTCCAATATTCTGGTTGCAATCGGTTGAGGACGGTAAACTTGCCTTTCTAATGGTGGATCCTTATTATATAATTCCAACATATAATGTGCCATTTACTACTCAAGATTTATCGGAATTGGAGGCAGATAAAACTGAAGACATTACTGTGTACACCCTTTTAGTAGTTCCCGAAGATCCTAAACAAATAAGAACAAATCTAAGGGCTCCCATTGTGATAAATAAGAAGAAGAATTTAGCAAAGCAAATGATATTAGACAAAACGGAGTATCCTGTGCAATGGTTCCTATCGCACCCTAATAACTCTTCTAATGAAAGACAGGAGGTCTAATATGTTAGTGCTATCCCGTAGAGAAAATGAGAGTATAATGATTGGGGATGATATCGAGGTAAAAATACTGGAAATTAAAGAAAACCAAGTAAAGATAGGAATTAACGCCCCCCGCTCAGTTCCAGTTCACAGATTAGAAGTATACTTACTAATCAAAGAGGAAAATAGACAAGCATCTCAAAACCCAGGAGGGGGAGATATATATATTCCAAAGATTAACGATAGAAAATAGGGAATACGCGAAAATGAGAGTTATTATTAATGAGAAAGAAGAATTTCCAGTTCCTGAAGGAGCAAGGAATCTTATGAATGTTTTAGAAACCCTTCTCGAATATTTATCCAGCAAAGACCTTGGTCTAATAAAGCTTAGAGTAAATGAACAAGAAGTACCACCTGGAAAGTCCTTGAGCGCCGTTCAAAATATGGATATTTCTAATATACACATAATTGAGGTAACTGCAGTACCGACCTTGCAATTACTTCGCGAAAGTATAGTTGAATTAGAAAAATATACCCCCGAATTAAGTAACCTATGTTATGGGATTGCGGAACTATTTCAGAGCGAGAATCCAGCCGACGCACTCGGTCCATTTCAAAAATTAACAGAGATCTGGGGTGAAATAAAAAATCGGGAAGCATTAATTGTAAACACAATATCAAAGTATGTGGAGGGGGAAAATCCAATAATAAGCGATATAATAGAACATCACAATGAATTGAATCAGTACCTTAACGAAGCTTATAAAGCCTTAGACAGAGAAGATATAATATCTCTTTCGGATATACTACAATACGAATTAGCTCCGAGAGCTGAAAAGGAAATAGAAATACTTAATCTATTAAAAAAATTAGTTGAAAATATCGAAGTCATCGATAGCAATTAGCCAGTTACGAAAATGGGTTACCCCAAAAAGATTAGAATCCTCACATTCAACTTTCATGAGCCCTACATGTGTCTTCTCGCAAAAACAGGTTTTGAGATGGAGCTGGGATTATATAAAGAAGGTATACTCTCACGAACATGGAAAACCCAATTTAGACCTAAACCTGAAAACCTGATTGAGATTCCGGAAGAAGAATGGCGTGACAGACTAAAAAATGGGTACTACGATATACTAATTGCCCACAATGAGCTAAATGCTTGGGATCTAAAAGAATACACTTGCCCGAAATTGCTTGTGTGTCATAATAGGAAAACCTTCCTTAAAACAATTCTTCCAAAATCTGACCCAAATATCGTCGAACTCTTCGAAAAAAATGTTGAGGTTCTTGCAAAAGCCTTTGCTTTAGTATTTATCTCATATTCTAAACAAGATGACTATAATCTTCAAGGATATGTAGTACCTCCTGGAATAGATGTAGATGAATATGGAGGATACACAGGTGAGATTCCCAAGATATTGCGAGTAGGCAACTATATGTACGAGAGAAACTGGATGTTTGATGTACCTTTTCAAGAAGCAGTATGTGCGGGATTGCCAAACCAAGTCATTGGAGAAAATCCTCAAATTCCAAATTCCACTGTCTCTACAAGCTTCGAGGAACTCCTAAATGCCTACCGGAAAAATAGGTGTTACCTTCATGTGACACGACAAGAATTTGAGGATGGTTATAACTTAGCAATGTTAGAAGCCATGGCTTGTGGGATGCCTGTGGTAGCATTAAAAAACTATACCTCTCCTATAACAAATGGGGTTGACGGATTTTCTTCATTTGATCCAGCAGAATTAAGAGAGTATTTAGAATTGCTATTAGAAGACGAAAAAGTAGCTCGAGAGATTGGAGAAAGAGGTAGAGAAACGGTAAAAAATACCTTTCCTATTGGCGAATTTGTGGATAAATGGCAAAAGATTATACTTACCCATTCAGGTTTAGAAACTAACTCTGTTCAAATAAGCAAACCTCCAAATTATCCTAAAAGATATCGCATCCTCTTAGACTATGTATCCTCTCCCTATACAACTGGAAGATACTTAGAATATGCTTTACAAGAAAAACATGATGTTGTAAGTATCGGCTTTAGATGCCCCGAAGAGCTACTTGAGAGATGGGGATTCTTATCCCCTTATCCCCCCTATCCTCCGCCGAGAATACCAACTACATTGGATGAAAACAGGATAAAGCATACACTTGAAAAACTTCCAAACGGATATAATTTTGAGTTCTACCTCTATGTGGACTCAGGATTAAAAACAATAGACCCAGAACTGGATGCAATGAACATACTCAAAATAGCGTATTTTATAGACACTCATTTAGACTTTAAGACGAGACTTGAAATGGCTCGCCACTTTGACATAGTTTTTTTAGCACAAAAAAGCCATGTGGAGTTGTTCAAGTTGGAGGGGATTAGATATGTATACTGGCTACCCCTTGCTTGCTATCCTGAACTATACCCTAAGGAGAAACTTCCAAGAGACATTGATGTAGCCTATGTAGGGAGTTTATCTCACGAAGAGGGAGACAAAAGGATAAAAATTCTTAAAAAGGTTGCAGATAAATTTCCCAATCACTTCATAGGAAAAAGTTGGCCTAGAGAAATGGCAAGAATATACTCTCGAAGCAAAATTGTAGTAAACTCAGCCATCAACTATGACCTAAATATGAGAGTTTTTGAAGCCCTTGCATCTGGAGCTCTACTTGTTACAGATCCTGCAGATAGCATAAACGAACTGTTTGAAGACGGCAAGGAAATTGTGGTATATCATAGCCAAGATGAGTTATTGGATAAGATAAAATACTACTTAGAAAATGAGGACGAGAGGGAAAAAATAGCACAGCAAGGTAAGGAAAAAGTATTAAAATATCATACATATCATCACAGAGTCGAACAGATAGTAAAAACAATTGAGGAAAACTTTAACCTTAATCGGCCTCGAGTAAATAAACTTTCGAGAAAACCAATAGTCTACTATTCCTCTCAAAGGTGGGATCTCCTACCTTATATCCCCCAAAGTGTGAAAAATGTGTTAGATATCGGTTGTGGAGTTGGGCTTTTCGGAAAAGCTCTAAAAGACATTCTCAAAGTTAGTTTTGTTGCAGGAGTTGAAACAGAAGAGTCCATAGCAAAGATTGCTGAAAAAAACTTAGATAAAGTAATATGCGGGAACATTGAGGAAATAGATTTGCCTTTCGAGGATGGGTTTTTTGACCTCATCTGTTTTTGTGATGTTTTAGAACATCTTATCAGCCCATTTGATATCCTTAAAAAGATACACAAATACCTTGCTAATTACGGATATGTACTTATCAGTATCCCTAACATTAGATACTGGGGTGTTATTGCAGAGCTTTCTAATGGTGAGTGGAGATACCAAGATAGTGGAATATTAGACATTACTCACATTAGTCTGCTCAGCAAAACAGGGATAAGAAGTCTTCTTAAAAGAGCTGGTTACTTACCCATCTTAGTAAGTCCTATCAACATTACACCAGAGAGTTATGTTCCAAAAAATGCGGATGGCTCTATTAGGTTAGGGAAATTAACAATCTTAGGAGTTAGTGAAAGAGATTATGAAGACATAAGGGCATATCAATATGTAGCAGTAGCACAAAAAATACCAACAGCAGAAAAAATTTTCGACGAGTTCGTGAGTATGTTAATAACCGAAAAAAAGTTTGAGTATCTATTAGAACTCAGTGAGGTAAAGTTGGAAATACCAGATTGGAAAAAGAAAACACTCGAGGCAAAGTTCTACGCTCACACAGGAAACTTAGTAAGAGCCCAGGAAATATATACTGAGCTTCTCAAAAGCAACAAAGAAAATCCAAAAATTTTGCTTGAGTACGGTATTCTACTTGTCGCAATGGGCCAGGGCTTTATAGCTTTAAAGCATCTACACGAGGCAGAAAAGCAAATTCCTAAAGATCTGAAATTAAAATTAGCCATAGCCCAAGCCTATTTACAAGTCAATAATTTAGAGAAGTCCTTTGAGTATTTCTATTCCGTCTATTCAAATTCATACGAATACATAGAGATACTTCCTTTGTTTGTGTCTGTGTGTGAGTCATTAGGGAAAAATGAGATAGCTAAAGAAACCTTAGATAGATTTAGTAAGTTCTACCCTTCCAATGTAAGGCTTATTATAGAGTATTCAAGATATTTAGTCAGGCAGAACAATAAAAGTGAAGCAATAAATCTTTTAAAGGAGTTTGTCGAACTTTTTGGAAAAACAGAAGAAATTGAGAAAGAGTTAGATACTTTAGAAAAGGATAAATGAATGGGCGTCGTAAAAACAATCAAAGAATGGAGATTCGAGTTAAAAGATAATCCTACACCAGCGAAAATAGAGATCTTAGAAAAAAAAGAAGGTATAAAAACGATAAGAGTAAATGGACTTCTTTATCATAGTCAGTATGATCCGTTTGAAGAAGCTAAAAGAATAATAGATTCAGCTGAGTTGGACATAAGAAGGCCAGTTATAGTAGGAGGGCTTGGATTAGGCTACCACATCAAAGAACTTTTGAGAAGAGGATTTGAACTATTAGTAATAGAAACAAATCCTGAGATAGTAACTACATGTATTAATACTGTGGAGCTTCCAGATAATCTGTTACTTGCTATATCAAGAAATACTAATGAACTGCTAAACGACGAGACTTTCCTCAAGTTTATAAACAAAATTCCCCAACCTTTCCTTCATCCAATAGCACTAAAACTAAATCTTGAGTTTTACAACTCATTTTTGAGAGATATATCTACCTACATTTTCCAGAAAAACAGATTAAACATTGCAGTAATAGGTCCTATGTATGGGGGATCTCTGCCTATAGCAAAATATCTAACGCTCGCCTTGAAAAAATTAGGTCATAATGCGTTTCTTATAGATCCCGAATGCGGATGGTCTCTCTACAACTCTGTCAAAGAAAAAATTAAAAGTGGAAAGATCGTCAATTATCTTGAAGAATTCCTTACTCGATTTCTTTCAGAATGGTGTTATGCTCAAATAATAGAATTCCAGCCCGAGATATGTATAGCACTTGCTCAAGCTCCTTTGAATATAATCACAGTGAGCAAATTGAGGGAAAAGAATATAATCACTGCCTTTTGGTTTGTCGAAAATTGGAGACATATGAGTTACTGGAGGGACATAGCACCTTTCTATGATGTGTTTTTCCACATACAACCCGGTGATTTTGACGAGAAACTTGACTCAATAGGCTGTAAATATCACAAAGCTGTGCTTACAGGCTGTGATCCAGACTTACATAAGCCTATAAAACTCACTCCGGAGGAAGAAAAAAAATATAAATGTGACTTATCTTTTGCCGGCGCTGGATATTACAACAGAATTCAGATTCTCAAAGGATTGACTGATTACAATTTGAAGATATGGGGAGTTAATTGGTATGACCAAGATTTATTGCCCCATGTTGTAGAAGGTGAAAAAGGCTTCGACACAGAAGAGTATATGAAAATAGTTGCGGGCTCTAAGATTAACTTAAACATTCACTCGAGTGTAATCCATGAAGGAATCGACCCGGAAGCAGACGCTATAAACCCACGGGTATTTGAAATTGCATCGGCCGGTGGATTTCAACTATGTGACCCGTGTAAAGGATTAGAGAGATTGTTTGACATTCATGAAGAAATACCAACATATACAGACCTAAAATCCTTGAGAGAAAAAATTAATTATTACCTTGAACATGAGGACGAGAGAAAACAAATAGCCAAGAATGCGAGGATGCGAGCATTAAAAGAACACACTTATCAAAATCGAGCACAAGAAATGTTGGAGTTTTTAATTGAGAATTTTGGCGGGAAAATAATTAGAAAGGGTATTCGGATTAGGAGAACAATTGGTGAAATCATTGATATAGTAGGAAAAGATTCTATACTTGGACAGTGGCTAATTTCTCTACCCCAGGATATACCCTTTACTCAACATCATATTAATACCTACCTAAATACACTGGGCCCAGAATCTGCCTTTCCTGAAAAAATATTCTGGCTGATGAATGAGATAAGAGTATTCGGAGAACAGCTCCTAAAGGAGAAAAGATAGCAATGAATATATTAGTTCTTCAGACTGCGAGAATAGGTGATACTCTCCAAACCACTCCTTTGCTTAGTAATATCCGTAAAAAATTCCCCCATGCCCATATTACTCTGATGATAAGGTCAATGAGTGAGCCGGTAGCAAAAGCGAACCCTGATATAAATGACTACATAATCTACAATGAGGATCCTATATTTTCAGACTTACTATCTAATGACTCAGACCGACTACTTAATGCGTACCAAACTACCGAAAAATTTATTACTGAACTCCAAAGTAGAAAATTTAACAAAGCGTACAATGTAACCCATAGTACATCTTCGGCACTATTACTCAAGTTGGCAGAGATAGAAGATGTAGTGGGGGCAAATATCTCTTCTGATTGGGTATTCAATCTAAAAGGAGCGTGGACTGTATACTTTTTTACGAGTGTTCTATCAAGAGATTATAATGACTTGAACCTGTGCGACATTTTTAAACTTTACGAACCGGTCAACGATTCCGTGGACAGTCTAATATATGAAGTTAAAAAAGAAGGTGAGGAATATGCAAGAGAATTATTCAATAGATATTCTATATCTTCAGAGGAAATGGTTATATGTTTGCAGTTAGGTGCGAGTGAACCGGTTAAAAGATGGCCTCCTGAGTTTTTCGCAAAATTAGCCAAATTGATCCACGAAAAACACAAAGCTCGTTTTTTTCTTGTCGGAGTCACATCTGAAGCAGAATTAGGAAACAGGTTTCAAAAAGAAGTACCGGGCTTAGCAATACCACTGTTTGGAAAAACAAATCTCGATCAATTAGCAGGATTATTGAAACATTCTTCTGCATTAATAACCAACGACACTGGAACCATGCATCTTGCGGTAGCGGTGAGATGTCCTGTTTTACTCGTATCCGTAGGTTATGTGCACTTTAGAGAAACAGGACCTTACGGTAGAAAAAATATCGCGGTAGAACTTAGAGAGAGAAGTTTCAAAATGGATATATCCTCGAGACACACCGAAGACACTTTTGCTGACAAAATATCCCCGGAGCAAGTGTTTCAAGCGTTTGAATGGTTAATCCATTATCGCTCCCAGGAACTTATAACACAACAAGAAAACTCTCTCACGATGGAGAATATCAATGTGCATATTTCCGAGTTTGCTTCGGATGGGTGCCTTCAATTCTTACCACTGATCAGAAGGGAGATCACAGAAAAAGATTTTCTAAGGTTAGCTTATAGAGAAATGTGGATAGAGAGTTTTGGGACTTCTATCATAAGTAAAAACGAGAATTTAGGTACCTTAGAAACCTTGAAATACTATAAAATCCCACAGGATACTATTACAAAAGATTGGAGCAAAGAGTTCTCGGCTATATTTGAAGAATTAGCGAAAAAATACAAACAAGGTATATACATTACCGAACAGATCAGACATAGCCTCGCCAATAAAAATATCTCAAAAGCAAAAGAACAAGTAAAGCTACTAACTGAGATAGATGAGCAGATAAGAATATTTAGCGAAATCAATCCTTATCTCAAACCTCTCACTAATGTGACTAAATTTGAAAGAGATAATTTAGAAGGCAACAATCCATTAGAACTGTGCAAACAAACATTAAATATTTATAAAGGGGGATATGAACGCTCTTCTGCTATGGGCAAAAAAGTTAAACATATAATAGAAAAAATGAATAGGATAAAGTCTCTCTAATATTTTCACTTGTGAGAAATAATCTGGAACCAATAGTATGTTAATAAGGAGCGATAGAGATTTTTAATAATACTTGGAAAGGAGCAATGTATGGATGTCTTTTCAGCGGTAGAAGCAAGAAGAGCAGTAAAGCATTTTGATCCAGAATTTAAGATTGATGAAGATGAAATAAAAAGATTGCTAAGCTACGCTATGCTTTCCCCCACTTCGTTCAATATTCAACATTGGAGATTTGTACTAATTCAAGATAAAGAGTTAAGAAGAAAAATAAGAGAAGTTGCATGGAATCAGCCACAAGTAACCGATTCTTCTCTACTCATAGTCTTATGTGCCGATGTCAAGGCATGGGAGAAAAATCCAGAAAGATATTGGAAAAACGCACCAGAAGAGGTAAAAAAATTTGTTGTCCCCGCAATAGATAGCTTCTATAGAGGCAGAGAGCAAGTTCAAAGAGACGAGGCAATGCGTTCATGCGGAATTGCGGGACAGACTATAATGTTAATAGCGAAAGCAATGGGATACGATTCATGTCCGATGATTGGCTTTGACTTTGAAGCAGTTGGAAAACTTATAAATCTCCCTGAGGACCATGTCATAGGTATGATGATTGCCATTGGAAAAGCGGTCAAACCTGCTTGGCCAAGAGCGGGACAGCTATCTTACGAAGAAGTAGTTATCATAAATAAGTTCGATAAATAACGAGGCGCTTGCCAAAATTAGAAATTCATCCGGGTTACGAAAAAAACGCTAACAACATTTATTTATATTTTCATTCTTTCTCCAAAGTTTATAGCATGCCTCAATTACAAAACTAAACAGAGGAAACGATATAACTGGATAAAGGTTAATTCCGAAGTATCCGGCAGACCAATGATGAAAAATCCAATCAGAATTAGGCATCCAATTGCCCTCACTACCTACAAATACTTGAACAAACTCCTCAACCATACTTAAGCCGGGTACCCACCAAATATAAGGATAAGAAACCACCGTTAGAATAACCCCTATGGCGAAACATCCTAATCCTGCTTTTACAGCCCCTGGAGCAACGGGAGTAGTCCAGGCTGCTTCTAACAAACCGAGATTTATTGCCACAATTATCGCGATAACAAGTTTTATCACCCTATTTTTAACACTTACCATTCTTTTCCCTTTAGACATTGGCCGGGACTATTTCGGAATCAGTCCATAATTACGGAACAAGTACAGTCCTTCTTTTCCCGGAGCTACTATATCTTTCCAGCCATTCTTATCTATATCTTCCACCCAAAAATATATTCCTACACCGCTTGCTCTGTCTGCAGGTCCGTAATCAATGGTATATCTCTCAAATTTTCCATTAGTGATTTTGAAATAATAAACGCCTAATGGATCCTTTGAACCAGGGTCATGAAAAGCATGAGCCCTGTACCTCTTGCCTGTGACTAATTCTAACTTGCCATCATTATCGATGTCGTGGAGCTGAATATCATGATATTGGGAGCGAAACTTATCTATATCGTGTTTTACCCATTCCCGTTTAGCCTCTCCATCCTTCCTTTGCTCATACCAAAATAACCCATAATCATGAGCAGAGCCCACTATTAAGTCGTTAAGGCCGTCCTCGTTAACATCGAACACTAAAATAGGAACGCTCGCTGACCCAAGGTTAAACTCAGGAAACCACTTCCAACCCTTAGTATCGTACGGATTTTGAGGAGATTTAAGCCAGCCTCCTGAAAACACAAGGTCAATACTCCCATCACCGTCAACATCTCCACATCCTATTCCATGACCTCCCCCACCTTCAGTCTCGATAACAATTTTTTCAAATCCACCTGCTGGTTTCCCATTCTCGGTAAATTTTAATTTGAAAATTAATACTGGTTTAGTTATAGGAATGACCTCTGGAATTCCGCTATTGTCCAAATCACAAAACAAGCATCTTTCTATATTTCCTACTTCTTCTACATCGTGAGTAACCCAATTTTTTTCTTCCTTCCCCGGGTTCTCTCTCCAGCGTAGAGTTTTTCCCCACCAACCTCCAGTTACTACATCAAGATACCCATCTCCATTTACATCCATTGGAAAGTCAGAAAAGTTGTCGTAATAGTCATCTATAGGCTCCAAGTATGTAATCCTGTGAGACTTTTCTAACTCGGGTCCCTCGTACCAAAATTCTCCAGATACAATATCTAAGTATCCATCTTTATTCACATCGAAAACTGAAGCAGATTCAAATATGGCATTTCCAATCTTTTCTTTCTTGAAAAGAAGATAGGTTTCCTCATCTGCAATCAAGGTCCCTTGGGTACAACATAGGCAAAAGGTTCCTATCCAAAACATGAATGCTCTCATAATTAGTTTCCTTCCATTTCAAACTTAAGTGGTTTGTTTTCCTTATCTACTAATCTCGCACAAAAATTCCACCCTCCCCTTATTTGCGTAATCTGAAGTAAAATCTTATTAGAACCAGGCAAGAGCTTTATGGGCAATTTTTCTTCATCTACCTTCATTCCTCTATCTACATTTTTCGCATCTATTAATTCACCGTTGACCCAAAGTCTATATCCATCGTCACTTCCTAAGAGCAAGTAGGATTCTTGAGCTTCTGTAATTTTTATATTTGCCAAAGCAAATGCACAAATATTTGAACATTCCTCGTCTTTCCCCTCACACAAATGCATTAAGTTTACATACCCCCATCCCTCAGTCTTAACACTTTTCCATTCAAATCTTTTCCCCCTGAATTCAACCCCTTTATTCCCCTCAACAGCATTCAAAACTCCGTAATCGGAATCTATCCCCTCTCCGAAGCTCCAAGGAAAAGGTCCTATTAGTTTCCAAGAAGTGATAAAACCTGCGAGAGATGGAAAATTATCTAAATATTTACTCTCACTAACGATAGACAAAATAAGTTCTAATGAAGATTCTTTTATTTGAGATATTAACAAACCCTTTAATCTACCTTTTCTTTCGTCTTCGTTGGGCAAAGCTCCATACAATTCGAATAAGAGCGGAAATGGTAAACTATCATATCCTTCTTTCAAAATATCTTGGAGAAGGTCCTGTGTAACTTCCGTAATTGGAAATTTCTTCAAGCCTGACATAGCATAAGGTTTCTCATCTGGAGGAGCCATTTTATAAAGGAGCATATATGCTTTTCCTTTACACTCTTGATTTTCTTCTGTATTAGTAGAAACATATTTCCAGAGGGATTGAATAATTTTATTTCTTTGAATCTCAGTTATATCTTTATCCAGATATGTTAAATAGTTGAGATAGTTACAATTCGGTTCTTCCCAAAAGGAATTTATAAACTTCTCCTTTCCTATAGGCGTAGACAGAATATTAATAACAGTTTCATTAATTTCCCTATTATTTTCCCTCAATAAACCAGGCAATAGCATAGCCTGCTCTTCGAGTGATAACCTACCACACAAATTTAGTAACTTATCAGCAATCCCCTTGGAGCTAATCTGGGATAAGGCACACATTGCACACTTCTTCTTTTCTCCTTCTGAGGTAATAACCAATTCCGATAGGAATTCAGCCACACTGTCATCACCGTATCTTCCCAATCCAAATATTGCGGAACAAACTATTGATTGAGATTTAGAAAAGGCCAGTATTTTTTTATACAGGTTTATAGCATAACTCCAATTCCCACCTGTTTGTAGTATTCTCTCAGTAATTCTTAATAGACTATCCCAATTTTGTTGGTAATAATCACTAATTTCAGGCTCCAGTACACATACTTGAAATATTTTTTCTGCATAAATAGGCGAAGGGGTATTCGAAAGGCTTAGAACTGCAGAGGCTCGGAGTTCAGGATTGGAGGAAGATAGGAGAGAAATTACTTTCTCTTCACAGGGAACCCCATCCAATTGATATAAACCTAAAAGTATCGCTGATTTTGCCTTATCATCCAATACATCTAAAGAATCACATAACAAACTCTTAGCTGGTTTAGTATTAGCTTCGACTAATGCGGTTCTGATTTTCTCTCTCCACTCCTCGTTAATGAGATACTCTTTTAGGGGTAATAGATCAACTTCATCGTCAACTGTAAAAATCAATGCTTTTAGAATATCTTCTCTTGCAGAAGTAGATCTCTTCGAATCTAAAAAAGACTCGATTAATATGTGCGACAAATTTTTTCTTACATCACCTCCCCACTTTTTAGAATCATTTGCTAAATCTATGAGAATGTTCCTTGTAGTTCCTTTAATGTCAGGATCCTCCGATTCCAAGAAAGGCAAAATTTTAGGCACCACTACCACTGGATTTTTTAAAGACAAAAGCTGACGAGCTATAGCATGATCTAACTCACTCTTAGAGCTAAGTTTCTGAATAAGTAGCTCTACCGAGAGAGAAGTATCAAAATCTGAAGGTGAAAAAAACATCAACGCAATAGAGACAATTTCAAAAAAACACATGTTTAAAACTTCCTCTACTCAGTTAAGATTCTTAGAGATGCCAAGGAGGCCTATATGCTCGGATTAGATACTTATTAGCATCTGAATCGTTTACAAATCTCTCTGTGTTTTTATCCCATACCAACTTTCTTTTGCATCTCAAAGAAATCCCTGCAAGTAATACCGCAGAAGTAGACCTGAAACCTTGTTCAATATCCGCAACCGGAATATTTCTTGTTCGAATACACTCGAAGAAATTATTATGATGCTGTGGATTTGCCCAACTTTTCTCTGGTTCCCCTATAAACTCCGGAATACCTTTTGAATCAGGCTTTATAATAAAAGAATTTCTGTCGATAAATAACGCCCCCTCAGTTCCATAAAAAGCTATTCCATATGCTTTATTCCCATGTGTGCTCGAGTGTCTTTGTTCCCATGTAACGAGACAACCGGGATACTCAAATACCGCTTCTATAGTCTCGTAGTTATCTGCTCCTGCTCCCTGCCGATAACTACCACCACTTGCGTATACCGTCAGAGGAGAATCCTGCTGAATTCCCCAGTGAACAACATCCATTAAATGTATCCCCCAATTTGTAAGCTGGCCTCCTCTTGCATAATCGAAAAAGCCCATAAACCCTACAAATCTTTCCTTAGAAAAAGGCACATAGGGCGCAGGACCGAGCCATAAATCCCAATCCAGCCCTTTCGGAATAGGTTCAATCTTCTCACCGGCTTTCCACTCGTTAACCCCGACCCACGCTCTCGCGGATGTTATGGTTCCTATAACTCCGGAATGAATTAGATGCATAGCTTTTTGGAAAACAGGCATAGATCTTTGTTGAGTCCCTACTTGAACTACCCGACCATACCTTCGAGCAGTGTCTACCATCGCACGACCTTCTTGAATAGTAGTGCACACAGGTTTCTCAACATACACATCTTTCCCTGCTTTACATGCCATGATTGTAATTAATGGATGCCAATGGTCAGGTGTAGCAACAAAAACTGCATCTATGTCAGAACGCTCCAAAACTCTTCTAAAATCTTGATAACCATCCGGTGTTTTATTACTTAAATTCTCCACTATCTTTATAGCCTCGTAATATCTACTTTTTGCAACATCGCATACAGCAAGAATCACACATTGAGGATTTACTGCTAATGCTTCTAAATGACGGGTGCCCATACCTCCAGTGCCAATAACTGCAATCCTTACCGAATTAGACAATGACTGAGAATTTCCAAGTGCCTTCGAAAAATATGAACTACTACTCAAAAAAAACAAACTTGATGTCTTCTTCAAAAAATCTCTTCTTCTCATCATTGTCAATTCCTGACATCTAATTCTTTTCAAAGCCAACATTAGGATCTTTCTACCTTAATCGCTCTTTCTGCTAAGTCTGCAAACCTATGCGCTACAGCCAGTGCAGGATCAAGTGGAACCTTTGCCCTTTTGACATCTTTTGGAATAGTGATGGAAGGTGTAGCTCTCAGGGATTTTCCTGCAAATTGAGGTAACCAAGTCTGCTCCGCTTCTAACATTTCCGCTACCATATCTCTCGTCTCCTTTAATGAAAGGCAAGCAGAAGTTAGAGGGTCAAGTGCACATGCAGTAACCACTAATTCAGGGTCACCCTTTATCGCCGCATCAACAGCCAATCCTTGAACATTCACATTGGTCATATTTAGAGCTGCACATTGAATGGGAAGATTCCCTATATGGGTAGGGTGTAAGCCCATCTTATCTGCAAAAACGGGTATTTCTACACAACACCCATACGGTAAATTAGTTATATAGTTGTCGTTCTTAACATTTCCCTGGAATTTAAAAACTTTACCAGTCCTAAGTGCCTCCAAAATATACGAACAATACTCAACACTTCTCTGAGGTAGATTAGTGGGCTCACCTTCTAATAGATCTTCATTTTCGAGCTTTTCAGCGATAAGTTTACACCACTTATAGTATGCTCCAGACTCTCCCCCAAAAGAGGGCTCGTCACAATAGGCTTTTAATGTTCTTTCATGACTTCTAAACCAAGGGATATACTCAGAAAGATGTCCCGTGCTTTCTGTCATAAAGTATCCGAAATGTCTCATCACTTCTATTCTTACTTTCTCATTAACATAATATTCAGGCTGTTCACATCTTAATTTAAAAATAGGGTACAAATCTTTCCCTTTATGTTCTATTCTCAAGAACCATGCCATGTGATTAATTCCTGCAACCAAATAATCAATCTCTTCCTTGGGAACATCTACATATCCAGCTATTAAGTCGAGAGTGGTCTGCACCCCATGACACAACCCCACAAATTTAAGCCCCTCTACTTTTCCTAAAGCCCAACAGACCATAGCCATAGGGTTCACATAATTCAGGAGATATGCGTTAGGACATAGCTCCATCATATCATTAGCCAAATCTATCATAACAGGAATAGTTCTTAGTGCTCGGAAAATACCTCCTGGTCCCATTGTGTCCCCAATACACTGGTCAACCCCGTATTTCAATGGAATTTCATAATCATACTTAAAAGCATTTACCCCACCTATTTGTAACATAGCAATAACATAATCAGCTTGGTTTAATGCTTCTCGCCTATCTTGAGTAATGTAACTTCTTACTTTCAACCCATTATCTTTTGCTACCCTATCTGCAAAATTTTTCATTCTTTCTAACTTCTTTCGAGTGGGACTCATAAACCAAAACTCTGCGTCTTGAAAAGCAGGGACAGAAACAATATCCATAAACAGAGTTTTACAGAAAACCACACTTCCTGCACCTATCATTGCTACCTTTACTGACATAATATCTCTCCTCTTACAAAACAAATTTTGATAAAATTAGACTATTACAACTTACTAAAATAATTCAAAATTTTCAGAGCTTCTATATGTTTTTAAGAATAAAAAGATTGTTCAGCCTCTGGATTGAAGAAAGAGAGCCTGCCTCATACGACTTGAGTGAAGAATTGAAAGTAATAGTATCTCTTGAAGGGCTTTCCCTTTTTGCGAGATATATTTTGATATTTGTAATGATAGCATTGCTTATAACAGGCCTACATACTAAAAGCTCGGTAGTTCTTCTTCCATTCCTTTGCATCATAATTTTACATAACCTTATAACCCATCTAATTTTTTATTTTAATAGGCCGGTCCTTTTCGGTTCCCTCTTGAGTTATATACTACACTTGGCTTCTATAACCTCTTCAATAGTGGTAACTGGAGAGGAATACAGTCCCCTTTTTGTGGGCTACATACTTTTTCAGCACATACATATTGTGTATCCAAGGACAAAACCACATCCTATAATAACTACCTTAGTAATTTTGGTCCTATATAACTTTTCCATAATAGGGTCATGGAGCCTAAGTGGTATGGAACAGGCGTCATTCTTGCTCCTTACCCAAAATGTAATACTCATATTTTCTGGAGTTATATCTCTGGTACTGAGCACTTATTACCAAGGCATGAAAGAAAGGCTTCTCCAACTCGAACAGGAATTAGTCTACTCACAAAACATAACAAAATCGATAATAGAAAGTATAAGAACACCCATTATCATATTCGATGAAAATGAGATAATTACAGAAATAAATTCTCATCTGGTTACATACTTACAGGAAACGGAAAGTTCTCTGATAGGAAAAAGAGTGAGGAGTATTTTCTTCGATGACTTAATGATAGGTGAGCATCTTTCCTTGTTAAAGTCCACAGGAGAGATAAATACAGATGCTATTATAATCACTACTAACGGAACGGAAATTCCAGTTCAGTTCATCGTAAGAAGTTTTTATAAAAACCACAACCGTCTCTACTTGGCGCTAATAATAGATAAGAGAGAGCAGAAGAAACTTCAAGAGATAGCAAACTGGGTAAAAAAACAAAAGGAAGAATTAGACGAGAAAATGAGTAGGATAAAGGAACTTCAATTGGGATTTTCTGAATCTATCCTACCTAAAATGTTTACCAACCTCACAACACTACGAAACTCGATAAAAATGTTATTGGACGAGACATGGGGTTCTGTAAATGAAAAACAGCGGACTTTATTAGAATCAGCCAAGAGAGCACTTTCCTCTCTGGAAGAAGACTTACAAAAAGAAATTTATACACAGGATGTCCAAATGCCAAGTTATGACACCTAAAAGAGAAAAACTATATTTTGATATTCAAATTGGCTGATTGGCATAATATAATCTGGTCCCACCTAAAAATCTAATAATTGTATTGGAAGGAGGATAACGAAGATGAGTAATCTAAAAGGTAATTTATTAGTAGCGCAAGGTGGAGGACCCACCGCAGTGATAAACCAAAGTCTCGTAGGAGTAATAACTGAGGCAAGAAAATATTCATCTGTAGAAAAAATTTTCGGAGCTAAACACGGAGTAAAAGGCATAATAGATGAATCTTTCTTGGATCTTACGAATCTATCCTCTGGTCACCTCGAAGCAGTAGCAAAGACTCCCTCATCTGCACTACTATCTACAAGGCACAAGCCAAAAGAAGATGACTGCAAAAGAATATTTGAAGTTTTCAAAAAATATAATATTCGCTATTTTGTGTATATAGGTGGCAATGATAGTGCCGAGACTTGTCATACAATAAATAAATTCGCAAAAGGGGAGGCATATGAAATTTCTTTGATTCATGTACCCAAGACTATTGACAACGACTTGAAGGAAAATGACCATTGTCCAGGCTTTCCTTCTGCGGCGAAGTATGTAGCGCAAGCATTCGTGGGTATCAATTTAGATAACAAAGCATTACCAGGTATTCACTTAGTTGTAGTAATGGGAAGAAACTCCGGATTCCTTACTGCGTCCTCCGCATATGGGAGGAAATATGAAGATGATGGCCCACACTTAATATACATACCTGAGAGACCTCTTCCTAAAAATAATCCGGTAGATAAAATAGTAAGTGATGTACAGAAAGTTTACGAAAAATTGGGTAGATGTATTATCGCAATCTCCGAGGGAATCACAGTAGACGAAGAAAAAGTAGGAGAAGACAGAAAACTCACATTACTCGAAAAGATTAAAGAGGAGTTAGAGAAAGACTCATTTGGACATGAACAATTATCTGGAACAGGTGCGTTGGGTGACACGATTATTGAAAAGTACATCAAGCTGAAAATTAAAACATCTGGTGGCTCTAAATTAAGGGCACGCGCAGATACATTAGGGTATCCACAGAGAAGCTTCCTCGGTTGCGTAAGCGAAGTAGACCAAAGAGAAGCAAGAGAAGTTGGAGAAAAAGCAGTGCAATTCGCTGTGGGACTGGGAAAAACTGGGTCAGTTACTATAAAAAGAATAGCAAACTATGCGGTTGAGTACGTTTTAGAGGAAAAGCTTGAGAAAATTGGTGGGCAAACTCGATACATGGAAGATATTTATATCAATTCTGAAGGAAATGACATAACTCCGGCCTATATAGAATATTTAAAGCCCCTCATAGGAGAGTTACCTGTCTACGAACAACTTCAAGCACCAAAGTATAAGCAATGAAAAATACTTGACATCTGTTTCTATATTTTTTATAATCATCTCATCTCTAAAATTAAAATTGGGAGATGAGATGTGGATAGTTTTACAGAACAGTTTTTTACTACCTTGTCACAATACAAAGTAGAGGGAATAAAGGTATCATGGCCCTCTACTTGTTTCACTGAGCTCAAAATGAGTATCAGTGGGATACAGGCAGGGAAAAGTATGAACTTTATCCTTCCTTGCAACCCTAAATACCAAGATAGTTTGGGGTTTATAAGTCCAGGCTATTTATACATGGCTCTCACTGAGGCGTTCTATTGTTTTGCATACTCTCTTGCAAAAAAACCTTGCATTCCTATTCATACTGAGTTCTCATTAATAAATCCAGTGCCTGCGAACTCTTCCGCTTTAACCGTAGAGACATATATCGGCGCAAAAAGCAGAAAGATGTTATTTCTAAACGCTAAAGTATTCGACTACAGAGAAAAGGTCCACGCCATCGCGAGTGCCATGGTTACTCCTTATACTCTGCCAACTTCTTCAGAATTAGAAAAAATGTAGTCTTATGTTTTATAAGTCACAATGCTTACTAAATAATTTTCTAATTTTTCTTATCATAGGAATAGTTACATACCTCTCCACATTTCCAGCGGGTGCAGAGGAAGACATTATCCCCCTATCAAGAGCTCACTCTCACAATGACTACATACGGGAAAAACCTCTATTCGATGCACTGAATGCAGGCTTTTGTAGTGTAGAAGCAGATGTCCATCTCGTGGAGGGAGATCTTTTAGTATGCCACGACCTTGAAAATTGTAAACCCGAAAAGAATCTGAAAAGTATGTATCTTATCCCGCTATTTGAACAGGTCGAAAAAAATAATGGTTATGTATTTAGGGTACCTACAGATTTCTATCTTCTGATAGATATTAAAAACAATCCTGAAGAAACATATTCTCTACTCAAAGAATATTTGAAGCCCTATGAAAAATACTTAACAAAAGTAGTCGAGAGGAATTTAATAAAAGGTGGGGTTACAATAGTGATATCGGGTAGTGTTCCTCGTGAAACCATTACTAAAGAAAATACAAGGTTAGTATTTATAGATGGAAGGCTGAATGATTTAGAAAGTAACCCACCTAATACACTCGTGCCTTGGGTTAGTGCTTCCTGGCTATCTGTCTTCAGCTGGCTTGGAGTTGGAGAAATCCCTTCCGAGGAAATTAAGAAATTGAGAGAACTTGTGAAAAAGGCCCACGAGCAAGGTAGGAAATTAAGATTTTGGTCAGCACCACAAACAGAAACAGCTTGGGAAATACTATACTCAGAGGGGGTTGACTTGATTAATACAGATTTCCCTTCTAAACTTTCTTCTTTTCTCAGGAATAAAACGAAATAGAAATTTTCTTTCAAAAATCTTATTTAATAGTCTTTCACTCTTCTCTTATGGATGCATACTTTGACCTATGATAAAGAGCATAAGCAGGGTCTAATCTCAAAGACTTTCTATTCCTAAACCAACCCACTATCTGAACTGAGAGCCACTCTGCACCATACTTAAATCCTATTTTTTCCCATAACTTGGCCACAAAATACCAAAACAAAAGAACAAGCATAATGAACGGAATTATGTACAACGGATTTTTAGGAAATTCTGATGGGGAACCAATTATTAGTAGATACAATCTTCCTAAAGTTACTGCAACTGGTCCTTCCAAAATAAAGATTGTCAAAGCCACCATACTAATTCTTCTAAAAAATATGGTGTGCTCCGCCCACCATTTTCTTTTCTCCTCTGTTGTATATTCCATCAGGGAAATAAACAAGGTGGTTAAGATTACTATCAAACCCGCATCCAGAATTTGGATTTTAATTGGCAACGGAGAGTTAGCAAACTCTGAAGGAGCAAGTCCTTCCGAATTTATAATTGCACAGGCTATAAATACCAACACTCCTCCAACGCTGTATCCATACCACTTAATCTTATGGAGTTCTACTCTCTCCGATAGTGCTATACCAAAAACTGCCCCAAGATAACCATAAGCCATATTAGGTAAAGGTGCTAAAAGAAACTTTAGGACCCATGATACTACCCAATTTTTGTCTTGAATAGACTGATAAAAAATTGGGTCCAGTGAATTGTGGATCACAGGGGAAATGAATAGCAATGTGAACCCTATTCCGGACAATACCCGAAAGGTATATCTCCTATCAAACAATTCCCCTGAACGCCAAAGTGCATACAATGTTATATGCAAAAAGAAAAGACTAATACCAATGTTTCCAAGTGCATCTGTGTAGAAGAGAATATCTATTGAAAAATCAGGAAAAGCTCCCTTCCAAATGTATCCAGTAATTAAAGTCTCATAAAATCTGCCGTTGAAAGGCATTCTATGGTGAAAGAATGTCATATTAATAAAAGAATAAAATATCAGTAAGAATGAATTAACTAAACCTCCCAATAACGATTTGTTCAGCTCAGGGGTGATGCTTCTTATCCTATTATAATTAAGCAAGGTCTGATGCATTGAGTAGGCATGAGCTGTGCCGGAAAGAAAAACAAAAATGGGAGCCCAAGTAGCCATAATTACAAGTGGAGCGAGTATCACAAAAATCCACGGATTTGCGTTATCGATAGATTGGGGATCATTGTTATAAACCACAGCATTAAAGGCGTGAAGCCAAATTATATAAACTATAAAAAATCCGCGAAAGAAATCTACATACAACAATCTTTTCTTCAAAGTACTTCTCTCCTTATGTATAAAGTTAAATATCAATTTAACTAAATATTGAAACTCAGCAAAACTTACAATCAAAAGAAACAAACATAACAAAAACTTATGTTTACAATACAAGCAACGGATTAGGATATAAATAATAAGGAGGGAGGTAGAGGAAAGATACTAAAAGATTTGCTCAAGTGAAGCAAGGAGAATTATGAAGAATCCAATCAACCACATAACTATTGTAAAAGGAGTAATATATATTTCCTGAGTGTAATCGGAATCAATCTGTTTCTCGAAAGTATTATCTCTTATATCAAACATAAACTTACACCTCTTCATCCTTGCTTAACTACATTTTTATAATACCAAAACGAGATAATTAGTTCTCACAAATTAGCCATATTTCGCAAATTCTTGACCTTTGCCTCCAGTTTTTCCTAAAGTCTGAAGGGTGCAATCTCCATTTCAAAACTATCTCTCTATCTTCAACCGCTTCCTGAGGGATGGCATAAGACCGTACCTCCCCCAATTCTAAAATTTTCTCGTCTTCTTTTGAAACCTTTTCCCCATCAACAAAAATTTGTGGAATACCGTATCCAGTGAAACTAACTCTATAGGCTTTGTCAGGGTTTAATCCCTGATACAAAGCCTCTCCTTCTTCAAGGGAGGAAAGCCACGATAATCTCTTTCTACTTTTACCCTCTTCAAACCACCAAAGAGTAGGCTCAGGCCATGCCTCCTCAGCTGGATTGGTAACTGGAGCTTCACATCTCTTTATCCGGGGAGATTTTGCTGTATTTCCTACATCATCGTAAAACGAACCATATCCAGGTTTCTCCCATTTTCCAAGTTCACACAACCGCTTTAATTTTTCTTCCTCTCTATGAAGATTAGAAATCTTCACAAATTCATCCTCCAACCACCACCTATTATTTAGAGGTATATCAAGGTAGTCAAGTGATGCTCCCCTCTCTCCTCCACTGGCACCATATTTCTCCACACTTGACTGAAGGCCAATGCTTTTAAATAAATCATCAAACAGCTTTTCTATTTTCTTTCTCAAATCTGGAGCTACGGGTTCGGTTATAGCACGAAGTAGTATCCCATTAGCCATATCAATGGCTCTTTCAGAACCAAACTCTTTGGCATTAATTAGAATCTCCGAAGCCTCCCCTTCAAGTTTTGTCTCATAAACTAATCGACGCCTCACATACGCATCATAATATGCTCGGACGAGACATAATTGCCATCTCCAATTATCCTTAAGTTTAGGTGCCATCTCTTCCAACTTTTGCCAAATCAAAAGAGTCCCTTCGATTGAACCATTATCAATTGCGGGACCTCGCCAATTTTTCTCCAAAGCTAAGATTCCCTCAACTGCAAGCTCAGCAATGCCAGTGCCGAAAAATACATTACAATACTCATATAAAATTTCCCTCACATTTTGAGAAGGGTCCCACCCTGAAGCACTCCAGACAACTTTATTTACATCATCGTGAATACCATCAGAATATGTGATGAATCCATCACAATATGGTTGAAACCAATTATGTATATAAGCATACTGAACTGGCCGCGGGTTAATTCCTTCTCTCCCATGAGTTAGAGCAAAGGCTAAATCCCACCATGGAACAGGATACTGACAAAGCTTATTATGAGTAATATCAGGATACATTCTTAATCTATATTCATCTGGAAGTTCTTTTCTTAAATATGCAATAGGTGGACTTGAAGGACCCTCACATATTCCTCCAAACCATTTCGGTCTCTCTCTTCTCAAATAATCAAAAACATACTTAGACTGAGAGGGTGAAAAACCTTGTAGCGAAAGCCATATACTGGCTTTGGGATGTATAGGCAAGAGAATCCGAGAAAGGTCTTCCAAAAAAGGTATTACGAGTTCCGGAGGATTATCTCCTGGGTCTCCTCCCGGGAAAAATACCCCTGTAATTTCCGGACAATCTGAATACAGTTCCTTGTGCAGTCTTAACATATTCTCTCGTTTCTCGCTATCCCTTAAATCGAAATCTGCAGGAACCCAGACCCAATAATCCAAACCATAAATCTTACATATTTGGCTTATCGCCTTATTCATTTCCCTGCGAGGAACTTTCATATGAGGAGAGAACTGTTCATCTTGGAAAGGGATATTCTCAACACTATTATTTCCAAAAAATGCAAGTTCTCTAATATATTTTTCATATTGCGGGACATCCCAAGCGTCATACGAATTTGCTCTTGCTCGATAACCCAACTGATGTCCTCTAATGGGCGAAATAGGTGAAGAGACGAGACACAATTTATGAGGAATGCTTACTTTACCATCGCAAAACTCTGCTATCCGTAACAATTTGCCAACCCCAAAGAGAATACCGCGATGGTCATAGCCGATTATCCAGAGAATTGGCAACCTGTCACCGGATTTATCAACAAAAAGAATGTATCCTTCATCGGAAAATCTTCCATGTTCCTCCGGTTTAAATTCTCTTATAGCTCCATATTTTTTTCCTTTTGTAACTTCCTTAATCTTTCGCCAAGTTGATAGAACTATAATTCCTCCTTCTTTTAACCTATTTGAGACCTTAATCTTTACTGCGGTTCTCCGTTCAATTTCTTCAACCAAAACCTTAAGAGCAGTATTTTGAGGCTCGAGTGGAAAATGATTGTCTTCTATAAGTATAGCTTCAAAATCATTTATAGAAAGATTCTCGGAGAATGTCCTTAGATTTATCAATAATATATAGGAGAGTATTAGAGTAAAACAACATATATATCTCATACATGATGTTCTCCTCTTTTAGAGTGGTTATCAATAACCAAGGCAAATAAATACAATATCGCGGATGCTAAAATTATAACAGAGAAAACAGTAATTGTTTCTAAGCCTACACTTACCCTCACATATATTTCATTACTGGGGACTACCGAAAAAGTATCCGAAACTTCACACCAATAGTAACCGGTGTCCTCTAACTCGAGGTTTTCAATATATAAAAGGGGTTGAATTTGATTATCTAACCTATATACGACATTATTGGTATCTTTATAATACCACTGAAAAGATATGTCTCCTATTCCACCTGAAGTTCTCGCTAATAACGATAGGCTTTCACCGACTCTTTTGTCTAATATACTTGGAGCATCAATCCAAACTACAAGGTGATTTTCCCCCTCTATACTCCCCTCTAACTCTCCCTCATTCGGTACTCCTTCTCCACCCTCACCCTCAATTCCCCCCGATCCCTCTTCAGACCCTTCTATCACTCCTTCTATTTGACCTTCTTCAGTGCCTTCAAACAAACCCTCGACAATCCCATCCAAAGAACCTTCTAATTCGCCATCTATAATCCCCTCATTTTCACCTTCGCCCTCGTAAACTCCTTCGCTGATTCCCTCACCTTCAACTATACCCTCTCCGATACCATCAGGTTCCCCCTCTCCAAGCCCTTCAGGTGTGCCATCTTCACTCCCTTCATTAACACCTTCCCCAACTGGCAGAAAATATGCGGTTAACTGTACATTAGAGGTTATGTTTGTATCTATTCTCGAAGGGGAAGTTAAACCATCTGACCATCTGTCGAATTGAAAACCAACAAGGGGTTGGGCAACTACCTCAGTTCCATTATCTCCCCTCATTACCTGTTGAACTGGCTGTCCTAAAATAATTCCACCCCCTCCTGAAATATACCTAATTTCAAATAAAGGAGGTTTCCTTAGTTTAGCAATGTTATAACTCTCAATACCCCCTGCCCCATAGAAACTACCTGCAACATATAAATTTGAACCACTGTCCAAAGATAATCCCCTGATTGAAAAACTACTGCCTTGAATCCCTGAGGTAATTGGATTCCACTGACCTCTATGCCACCAACCGAGGTGATTTGGACCTATCCCTCCACCTGTGTAGTTAAAGCCACCTCCAACAAAAAGTGTGAACTCATTACTAACTTCCAAAGCATAAACTGCACCATCTACACCTGTCCCCAAAGAAGACCAGGATGTTCCATTCCACACCGCGACTCTATAAGCAGGATTACCTCCCGCAGAGGTAAACTCACCTCCTACATATAGCCTATTCTGAGAATCTACCGCTAATGCATTTACAATTCCATTCACACCATTTGATAACCGATGCCAAGTAGATGTATTGATATTCCATCGAGCTATGTTCGAAGCACTTACCCCACCAGCATACTGAAATTTACCGCCTACATATATATTTCCTATACTATCTGCAGAAAGCGCTAGGACATAATCGGATTGGCCTCCTACTCCCAAAGAAGGTTCATCCCAATATGAACCATTCCAAAAAGCTATGTGGTTTAAATTCTTAGCACCATTTCCAGACCTTGTAAAAGATCCCCCTGCAAATATCTTTCCGTCTACACTTTTAGCTAATGCATATACTTTCTCATTAAATCCTGTGTCCATAGCTGTCCATGCATAACCGTTCCATAAAGAAATTCTGTTTCGTGAATTACCACCAGAATTAGTAAAAGCTCCTCCTGCACACACTTGCACATTATTTAATACTAAAACTGCATAAACTGTGTTATTAAACCCTTGTCCCATGGGTTGCCATTGAGAATTATAGTACTTTGCAATTCTATTAGCAGAAACATTATTTATCAAAGTAAAAGCTCCACCTGCATAAATTACCCCACTATCAGTACAATCAACACAATTAATAACTCCATTTGTAAAATTAGGACTTATGCTTTCCCAGTCTTCATCTAAATAAGTAGGATCAATGTAAATTGGATACTTGGCATTGAGATCCTTTACCAATAAGGAGGCACTATTATCCTTTTCCCCCACAAAAAAAGAAGGCAAAACATTACCATAGCTATCAAAAACTCTAAGCCCTGCATAAACGATTTTCTTATCACTAAGAACATGTCTTATAACTACTTCTTTTTCAGATACATGGAGAATCTGAAAGTCGTATCTTAACCTTACTCTCAATTTGACATAGTCTTCGCCGTAAGAACTTATTCTCCCCAAAACAAGAAAATCTTGTCTAAGCCCCTTAGAGGTGGGGAAAACAAATTCTAATATATCACCGTAATCATAAAAAGCTAAACCTTTTAACTTACAGCTTGCTTTGACAACTTTCGAAGAAAGTTGTTTCCCCTCTTGAATAAGTGTAAGAGGTAAATCTAATGATTCCTCTGCATTTCCCCAATGTTCGGAGAAACTCATAGTAGAAAGAGCTATTGAGGTAAAAAATAAGAAAAAACACCTTTTCATTGTTTGTTCCTCATGCTGATAAAAGTTAATTCTTTAGAACAAATATCCTTCCTTTACTGTGATAAATACCTTGTCAAAAGTCTTAGCATCTCTTTATCAATTAGTACCTCTCCCCTCTTTTCATAGACCACATCTACTCTTCCTGAGTCGAGAGGGCCAAAAGGTCCTTTAAAATTCCAAAGAGCCCAACCCCACCCATGTTTTTGGAAAATATCCAAACAATCCTTCATCCACCTTATGACAACATCGTGAGGGGTCTTATTATATGCGCCGAATTCCCCTACGAAAATAGGAACCCCCTTTTGCTCTAACTTATGCCAATGCGATATATAATTACTCTCGATAGTATTCCTGTTCCACACTACTCCTTTTTCTTCCAAAGGATATGTTGGAACTGGAACTCCCTCCCATTTGCCGGCCCATTCAGCCTTATAGTGGGTGATTGTAAATGGATGATACATGTGAAAAGATGCGACAATATCGAAATCAGCGAGTTCCAAAGGAGGAACGGCCCCCCATCTCCTCCCATCGCAAAGAATGTACTTTTCACTATCTATCTTTCTTATCTCTTCTATAACCTTTCCTATAACTCGTCTGTGAGCATCCTCACTTATTGCAGGAGGTTCATTAAACAGATTATAACTCAAATACCTATATGAAACATCCCTATACCTTTCGGCAAAAAGTTTCCAATGAAAACAGCTAGCTTTTAAGGCTTCCTCCTCTTTCCATAAGTTTAGAGTTTCTGGAGGTTCAGCAACAGTCCATCCTGGGGCTCTATGAAAATTTAGGCAAACATGAACACCATGCTTTATACATATATCTATTGCAGAATCTATTTCTTTGAGAACCGTTTCGTTTACATCGTAGATGTTATCTCCTTTTATCCAACATCTATAGTCCATTGGAAAACGGACAAAATTAAAACCTAATTCCCTCAGGAGTATAATCTCCGACTCTTCTACACATCGCTTGGAATGCACCATAAAAAAGTTCTGTAGATTGAAACCGCACAGTTTCCCCCAAAACTTAAACTTATTAACATCTCTTGATACTTTGGATTCCTCAAGCGAGTTTCCACTTCGAGGGTTGAGAAACCATACCCCTCCTCCTAAAACTGCAAAACTCAGAAATAATCGTCTGGTAATCAAAAATTTTATTCCAACAAAGTTATAAAAAAGTAAGACAAAAAAATAACCATCCTGTTACAACTAATAAAACATAACCAGTAACTAATCTACTGGTTCTTTCCCAGTGAGTGCAGTAAAGAAATCCGAAACTATCTTTGTTATCAGACCAACCAAATATTCAACCACTTTTTCTATTATTTCTTTCAAAATTGCGTTGAAATCCATAGACTAACCCTTCTTATATAATTACTTCTAAAAATTTTCTACTCTTGAGTAGTTCCGACTCCGAATAATCCCAATAAGAGCTGAGTTAACCATTCCGCCAAAAACTTCAACAAAACACTTACTACTATATTGATTATATCTGCTAAAATCATACCACCTGTTCCTTCTACAGTTTGAAGTTCTAAGTTACATTAATAAAAAATATGGAAGATATTTTACCTATTTAAACTTACAAGAGTCAAGCAACTCATTACAAAATCTTAAGGAATAAGATATGAGAATCTTTACATTTACTATCATCTACTTTTGTTTTTGGGCATACTCTGTAAAAACCGAAGCGGAACAGTCCATAGTTTATGAAATCCCTATATTTACAGAAGAAAATCATAGTTTACAGCTATCCGGTATTACTTTCATTGATGCTAACTGGGAAATAGATTTCTCAAAGCACATCCAAGCAGAAGTATCCCATCCATCATATTCTTTATTCGGGACACCTCAAAAATTCATAATCCAGCTTTGGACAAGCTCAATGGGCTGGGAGTTGGAAATACTATTAGGTTCTCACTTCCAATTTTTCAAAAAAACAATAAGAGTTACAGGATATGGATTGCAAACTATAGAGATAAATGCACCCCCAGAGGGATGGGAATATTTTAGTGGCGAAAACGACGGTAAAGTTAGAACTCCTCTAAGGTTTTTAAGATTTTATATCAAGAAAGGTTCGTGTCCCTCTGAGATACTTAGATTGAGATTTCTAAAATTTATCTGTGAAACCATTCTTCCTCCTCCTCAGGAATGTATAATCATCTCAAACATATCTAAATCCGAGGGGGAAAAAATACTTTGCTCTTGTGAGATTCGCAACTTACTCCCAAGAGAGGTTTCAGGGAATCTCCGAGTCAAAATCAAGGACTGGGATGAAAACATCTTACATGAAAGCGTATTTTCTAATATTTTACTCTGCCCAGGAGGGGAAAAAATGCAGTTCCAACTAACTCATCGATTCCCAGAGGAGAAAAAATTCTTAGAAGCGGAATGGATATTTGAAAGGAGCGATGGAAATATTTTCAAGAATTACTCTACTATCTGTAAAGAACCCTCACTTGAGGTAGATAAGTTGGTCAACGAGGCTTCTCCTTGGGGTATGGGAATGTATTTCTACAGATATGGAAATAACCAAATAGCAAGGGAAAAATCTGCAGAAATGGGAAGTAAGGCAGGAATAAAGTGGACACGAGAGGATTTCTCTTGGTCAATTATCGAACCATCACCCGGAAAATTTACCTTCGACTACTACGATAACATAGTTAACACAGGACTAAAGTATGGAATTTCCACTTACGCGCTCCTTTGCTACTGGGCACCCTGGACAGAACCATACACGATGAAGGGAATAGAAGATTTCGTAAATTACACAAGAAGAACTGTCCAACATTTCAAAGATAGAATAAAATATTGGGAAGTTTACAATGAACCTAACATATTCTTCTGGCAAGGTCCAAAAGAACTCTACCCTGAACTTGTCAAAAAATGTTATCAGGTAATAAAAGAAATAGATCCCAAGGCAAAAGTTCTTGCTATATCTACTTCGGGTATCGATTTTCAATTTATTAAGAAATGCTTAGAAGCAAACACACCCTTTGATATACTCACTGTTCATCCATATAGGAAAGAACTAAACGAAGAAAAATTCATAAATGAATTAAAAAGGACGCACGATCTAATAGGTGGACGCCCAATATGGATAACTGAAATGGGGTGGAGTACCCATCTATGGACAGGGGGTGTAACAGAAAGAGAACAAGCATTACTAATTGCAAGATGTTATCTCTCAGCATTGGCTTCTGGGGTAGTAGAGAATATTAGCTGGTATGACTTTAGAAATGACGGAAACGACCCATTCTATTTTGAGGAAAATTTTGGAATAGTAAGATCAGATTTCTCATTAAAACCTGCCTATCTCGCTTGTGCCAATATATGCACTCAAATAAGAGATAAAAATGTAGTTACACTGGAGTTCAGTTCAGATAATTTAATTGGGATAAAGCACCAACACACAACAGTAATATGGGCATTCAAAAAAGATTCAGCTATAACCATCAAGGCTATAGATGATGTAACCATTACAAATCTCGTAGGTGAAGAAGTAGGGCATATAAAGAGCGGAAAAAAGCGTCTCGTAACCCTTAAAAAACCATACCCTATATTTATAAGAGGTAATTGCAAAGTTGTTGAACAAACAACTAATTAAATAGAAGATTCTCGGAGCTTCACAATCTCCTCTTCAATACTCTGGGTAATCGGAAACCTAAAACCTGTTTTGGGATCAAAGTCAGGCTCTAAAACCTTAAGAGAGACTGGGTGTTGGTCTCTCTTCCATTGGTTCCCCACTAATTGACGAGCGAACTTTTCAGTCCATTTCCTTAGTTGTTCCTTGTCAAATTCCGGAAATCGATAGCATATAACCTTCCAACAATCAACCAGACTCAATCGCATTTCTGCATATAGGTAAATTAAATCATCAAGAACACGATAAGGCATCAAGTCCTCCTCGTCTGTTTGATTTGGTGCAAGTTCAGCGGTAGGAGGAATGCTTAAAATTTTCTCGAGGGATTTAATACCTCTCGTTTTATGTAGGTATTCTAATAAAGCTGAGACTACTGTTTTAGGCACATTCGCAATAGGGGAAAAACCTCCTTCATTATCTCCTCCTGTAGTTGTGTATCCTACTGCAGATTCACTCAAATTAGATGTAACTAAAAGTAATCCATTCACATTATTTGCCCAATTTAACATCATCGCTCCTCTTATACGAGCCTGTAAATTCTGTCGCGTAATAGGCTTAACTTTATCCTCGTCTCCCATTATTTCAGCAGATTTTTTGAACGCCAGTTCAGCTTCCTCATGGACAGATACTACTTTAAATGGAACTCCCAGTTCCTCCGCAAGAGATTTAGCACATGTAAGAGTCTCACTACTGCTATAATCTTTGTGAGGAAGATATATGCTTTCGATTTTTTCTGCATATCTGTCTATATATTTTCCTCCTTCAATATGCTTAGCTGCTTCAACAGCAAGGAGAAGTGTCAAAGCACTATCTCTTCCCCCTGAAAGGGCTACAAGAAACTTTTCGAAAACCCCTACTTTTTCGTAATAGTCTCTCAGACCCAATGCAAGAGCGTGAAATAACTGCTCAAAGTAATTTCCCGAAATTCTACTATCTGATGGCATTGATAAGTTATTCTCAGATACATAAAAACTTCTCGGAAGCCCATCTACCCACTCCTTCAGAGAAGGCAATCTATTAGGTTTAATATCTACCGATACCACAAAAACTCCCTCACTCTTCAAACGGTTTATTGAATTCAATTTCCAACTAGAATTTTCTTTCCTATTCCTTGTTACCTCATCCAAATCTACAATCATCGTGCTGAGTGTCCAAGGTTCATAAGACAAGAGTGGAGATTCTACACATTTCCCCTCCGGTGTAGCTATTATACCTCCCCCATCGAAAACCAACCTACTACCATCGTATCCGAGTAAATTAGAATACACATATACAGTTTTAAGCTTTACTGCACTACTTAGGACTAAAACCCTTCTCGTCAAATTTTTCAATGGGTTGAAGGGTGAAGCGCTCAGATTACAGATAATTTCTGCACCCGATAAAACTCTCTCTATCGAAGGGGATGTAGGTACCCATATATCTTCACAAATTTCCGCAGAGACTCTACCATAGGGTAGGTCAAAAATTAAATCACCAATAGGAAAACCATTAATCTCATCAACTCCTCTATCCCACGAACTCCAATACCTCGTTTCATAGAATATATGATAAGATGGGATATATTGTTTAGGTATCAAGCCCCATATTTTTCCTCCCCCTATTAATGCAGATGCATTGTATAGATGCACCCCTTTTCTTACAGGCAATCCTAAGAAAACACATATCCCACTCTTAGTAGTTTCTTCAGCTATTGAAACTAAGTGCTTCCAACTCATTTCCACAATTTCATCCCAATACACTCTATCTTCAAGACTATATCCACTTATGGCGAGTTCAGGTAAAACGAGAAGATTAACTCCCTGCTTCTCAGCCTCGGCGATAACTTCTTTTATATATCTCACATTCCTATTAAAATCACCTACTTTTACAGAGAGGTTTGCTGTTCCTATTTTGACAAGTCTCATTTTTTCTCTCCTAAACTCATACACATTTCCGAACTTTGCCAAATTTTATTTTTCATCTCTCCCAACTTAGGAGATAAAAGAACTTTATACACTTCAGGGTTGCGCAACCTCTTATACTCCTCAGGCAAAGAGGCAAGCTGTTGTCTCGCTCTTTCTCGGATGGTATGAACACTTTCAAGTGGAATTAGTATATTGCCATTGTGAAACACTTTTTTATGGAGCTCCTCGCAATAAGTAGCTCCCTCAATCTTTTGAGAAATGTGTGGGAAAAGTCTTGCCTTAGCATCTATGTCACCCATTGTCGGGTATTCCTCTTCTTCGAGATACATCACATCCCCTAAAATATAACCATCTTTGCTAAAATACCTCACAGTTACTTTCCTACCTGGATCGGTGCTCTTTTCGATATTCCCCGTAATTTTTAATCTCGGTTCCCAGACATTGCCTCTCTTAACAGCAACAAGTTTATACACGCCACTTAGCGCTGGGCAATCATAGGAAGTTACAAGATGAGTGCCTACTCCCCATGCGTTAATCTTCGCACCTTGCCTCCTAAGGTCCGCTATTAAATCTTCATTCAAATCATTAGACCCAACAATTAATGGATTCTCAAATCCTGCTTCTAACATCATCTTATAAGCAGCTTTACTAATCTTTGCAAGATCCCCCGAATCAATCCTAATCGCTGGGCGAACATTAATACCTTGCTCTCTCAATTCCTTAAATACTTGGATAGCATTGGGTATCCCACTTCTAATAGGGTCATAGGTATCCACCAATAAAATACAGCGAGTGGGATATAACTTTGCAAAAGCCCGAAAAGCCTCAAGTTCACTTTGATAGCTCATTACCCAACTATGAGCATGGGTTCCAGCAACCGGAATACCATAAACTTTGCCAGCCATAACATTAGAGGTTGCGGAACATCCACCTATGTAGGCTGACCGCGAGGCACTTATACCACCGTCAGGACCATGTGCTCTTCTCAAACCAAACTCCAATACTGGGTCCGGTTCCGCAGCAAAACATACGCGAGCAGATTTACTCGCTATAAGCGTCTGAAAATTCAGAAAATTCAACAAGGCAGTTTCCACAAGCTGAGCCTCTAACAAAGGTCCTTCAACCTGTACTACAGGTTCAAAAGGAAAAACTAAACTCCCTTCAGGTACAGAACGAACTGTAATGTGTAATTTGAAATTCTGCAGGAAATCAAGAAAGTCGTCGTCAAAAATATTTAGGCTTCTAAGATATTCAATGTCTTCTTTTGAAAATCGCAAATTAGCAAGATATAGCAAGAAAGAGTCTAAACCAGCAAATATAGCATATCCAGAATGAGGAGGTAGGCTTCTGAAAAAATACTCGAAACACACCTCAATATCGCCCCTCTTCTCTTCGAAATAACCAGCCATCATAGTAAGCTGGTATAAATCCGTAAGTAGAGCGAGTCCCCTTCTCTCAAACCAAGGTTTCAAGTAATCCTCACTCTCAAAATATTCACGGGGCTCTGTATTTTCACCCATAAGTTATTCCCCTCATTTTCTTGTGCCTAACCATTCTATCCCACATTTTATAATCTCATCGTGATCAAAAGCCAAATTCGGCAAATCTGCTATTGGAAACCACCCAATTTCTTTAGCATCACTTCGAGGCTGAAGGCTCACATCTTGAGTTAAAACTCCAACAAAAGCAATACTAATTGTTCTCCCACGAGGGTCTCTATTGGGTTTACTAAATGCTCTCAACTGGGTCAATTGAACTTCCTTTAAGGAGGTTTCCTCATAAAGTTCACGCTCTACTGCCTCTTCCAAAGTCTCATCATCTTCAATAAACCCTCCTGGAAGAGCCCAAAAACCAGCAAATGGCTCATACTTCCTTTTTATCAACAAAATTTCCCATTCTCCCCCTTCTCTTCTCCTGAAAACCAATGCATCTACAGTCACACTGGGACGAGGAAATTCATAAGTATAAAGTTTCTTTTCCATTTTTTATTCTATCACCTCGATTAATATAATAACCCTTCCTAATAACTAAAATTTACTTTAGAACTGACCAAAAAGGATATTTCTATGTTAAATCCCCATCTTAAGAAGATGTTCAAATGGGTTCTTTATAGTATAGCATTAGTCATCTTAGTCATTTTACTCGGACTTGGTTATTTTTTCAGAACAGCTTTCTACAATAGGTTCGTATTCTATCCCCAAGAGCAGAGTGCCTGGAACGAGTTAAGAGCCCAAAGAATAGAACCATCTCTTGATGACGGATGGAATGATTACCCAGGCGTATGCCACAGTCATTCAGAACTATCTCACGACTCTCAAGTGCCCTTTGAAAGAATTCTCGAAGTGCTAAAGAAAGAGAACAGAAAATTTATATGTATGAGTGATCATTGTATCGATGGAAAAGCTGATTATTCTCTACAATGGCGGGGCAAGCATGAAGGTGTTGTGTTCATACCAGGGTTTGAAATGCCACATGGATTTATGCCATGGGGCTTACCATCAAACACAGTGTTAAACTGTAACGATGAGCCTGAAAAATTAGCCAGAGAGATAGCCCAAAATGGGGGTATTCTGTTTTTTGCTCATTCTGAGGAGGATAGAAAATGGCATATCCCCGAACTTGTGGGCATGGAAATATACAATATCCACACTAACTTCAAAAGCTTAACAAGGAACTACCTCATATTTACTCTCATTCCTAACATTCTTGTCAATATTAATAAATACCATGAACAACTATTGAGGTCTATTTTTAGCCCTCTTACACAAGTCATAAGCAAATGGGACGAATTAAACATATCAAGAAAAATTGTTGGAATAGCTGGTAATGATTGTCACGAAAACACTGGCCTCGTAGGCAAAATAACACCGCAAGGAACTCTATCCATTGAAGATACGAGCCCAGATAAAATAGCAGAATACAAGTTAAACTTTTTCTCTCGGATATTTCTTAGGATACTTTTTGGCAAATTAGAACCCAACAGGGTACTTTTTCATATTCAATTAGACCCTTATGATTTAATGGTAAGATATGTAGCAACTCATATACTTGCCCGTGAACTCACCGAAGAATCCGTATTAGATGCATTGAAGAACGGGAGAGTATACATAGGCTTTGATATGATTGTTGATAGCACTGGTTTTGTATATTTCGCTGAAGGGAATGGGGTAAAAAAAGTAATCGGTGAAAAAATCGAGTTTACTCCTGACCTAATACTTAAAATGGCTTCACCAGTTCCCTGCAAATTCATTATTTTCCGACATGGAGTTAAAGTTGCAGAGGGAGAAGGGAGAGAATATATGTGGAAACCAGGAGAGAAGGGTAAATATAGAGTAGAAGCTCACCTTAAAGTTAATAATAGTTGGGTGCCTTGGGTATACACAAACCCAATTGAAGTTTACTAATAAAAATGCCACCCGGTAATAAATATATTACTTCGGGTGGCTTAAAATTAAACTATTTTATGTTACAAAAGTGCTATTCCTTTGATAGCACCCAAGTTTTTAGCCACTTGGGACCAGTTAACAACATTCCACCACGCCTTTACATACTCAGACCTATTATTTTGATACTTTAAATAGTATGCGTGCTCCCAAACATCTATGCCCATTATAGGTAAAACTCCCCAAGCAGTAAGTTTATGTTGATTCTCAGCTTGAAGGACTATAAGCCTCCCATCGATAGGTCTATAATGTAATAATGCCCAACCACCGCCTTCTACTGCATTAGCTGCAGCAGAAAAATGAGCCTGAAAACTCTCAAAAGAGCCAAAGTCTCTTTCAATTAATCCTAAAAGTTCACCTTCTGGCTTACCACCACCTCCATTACCTGGAGGAGCCATAACCTTCCAAAACATACTATGAAGAAAATGCCCGCCTCCATGAAAAGCAGCTTGCTTGGACCAATGTTGAATTAATAGGAAGTCATTTTTTGCCCTTGCCTCTGCAAGCGCAGATTCGGCGGTATTTAATCCCTTCACATAAGCGGCATGATGTTTAGTATGATGAAGTTCCATTGTCCTTGCATCTATGTATGGTTCCAACGCATCATAAGGGTAAGGTAATTCAGGTAGTTTGTGCTCTGTAATCGCACCGCCTGTTTGTGCAAAAGTACTCATTGGGACTCCAATTACACCACTTGCAGTTATAAGCGAGCTACTCGCCATAAGAAAATCTCTGCGTGTCTGACTCATTTTTTAGCTCCTTTAGGTTAAGTTTAGTTTACTCATAAAACATTTTTAATTTTTCAAAAAATTCCTTCAAGATTCAGTTTTAAATTAATAGATATTTTTGATATAATATACATATAATATCTAAAAAATATATTAGAAGGAGAAAAGATATGACCCAGTTAATGTATTGTGATCAATGCGAACAAACCTTTAACGGGATAGCTTGCACTACAAAAGGAGTATGTGGCAAAGATGCTGATATGGAATCGTTACAAAAAATTTTATTGTATGGCTTAAAAGGCCTTTGCGCCTATAAACATCATGCTCGAAAACTTGGAAAAACAGATTCAGAAGTCGAAGAGTTTATAGAAAGAGCCATGTTCGCAACTCTCACAAATGTAAATTTTGATATGGAACACTTATTCGAATTAGTGCTTGAATGTGGGCGAATGAATCTGAAGACTATGCAACTTTTGAACGATGCACATGTAGAAGCATTTGGTAACCCTACACCGACAAAAGTAAAGGAAGGCATCCAAGAAGGTCCTGGAATACTTATAACAGGTCATGACCTATTTGACCTCAAGGTATTACTCGAACAAGTAAAGGGCACAGAAATAAAGGTTTATACTCATGGTGAGATGTTACCCGCTCACATGTATCCGAAGCTGAAAGAATATCCAAATCTTGCAGGTCATTATGGAGGTGCTTGGCAACTACAAAGAAAAGAATTTGAAGTATTTGGAGGACCTATAGTAGTTACAACCAATTGTGTTTTAATTCCTGCCTCCCACAATACATATCTTAATAGACTTTTTACCTTAAATGCCACAGGTGTTCCTGGAGCACCACGAATCAAGGATAGTAACTATACCCCAGTAATTAAGAAGGCTCTTGAAATAGGGAGCTTAAAACCTACAGAAATCAAAGAAAGCTTAATAGGATTCCACTGGACTTACCTACTATCAATAGCGGACAAGTTAGTAGAACTTATTAAATCTGGGAAAATAAGACACATATTTGTAATAGGTGGGTGTGATGGTGCGGAACCTGGAAGGAACTTCTTCTCTGAGTTTGCTAAGAATATACCAGAAGATGCCATTATTCTCACACTTGGCTGTGGAAAATATAGAATAAGGAACCACAATTATGGAGAGATTGAGGGAATCCCTCGATTAATCGATATGGGACAATGCAACGATTCTTATGGTGCAATTCAAGTTGCTTTAACTCTGTCAAAAGTATTTTCATGTGGAGTAAACGATCTACCTCTTTCCCTGGTGATAAGCTGGTTCGAGCAAAAAGCGGTTGCTGTGCTACTAACACTACTTTCCTTAAACATAAAAGGCATAAGATTAGGTCCTGCACTTCCAGCATTCATTTCTCCTAATGTAATGAAAATTTTGCAGGAAAAGTTTAATCTAAAACCTATCGGAACAAGTCAGCAACATTAGACCAGAGTAGCATTACAAGAATAAGAAAGTCTATTATTTTATTTATAGCAAGAGGGAGCTGACTCTAATGAATGAGCCAGCTCCCAAACAACCAACCAAAGGAGTGTTTAATGTTCAGTAATACTACCATTGTTGCTATACAATGCGTAGCCCTAATAGCCAAGAATCAAAAAGGAAAACCTATTACTCACGAGGAAATATCACAGAACATAAATATATCTACTTCTTACTTATCAAAGATACTTACTACCTTAGTCAAATCTGGCATATTATTAGCTCACCGAGGCCCTTCAGGAGGATTTATCCTTGCTTCTCCACCAGAATTCATAACACTACTTGATATAGTGGAAGCGTGCGAAGGTAAAATCTTAGGTGATTACTGCACAGAAACTTTAGACATAGACAAGGTATGTAATTATCACAAAGCTATGCTTGATATCAGAACATCATTAATAAAGAAGTTGAAAGAATGGAGTATAGCAAAAATTTTAGAAAAACCTATTCCAGATAAAAGTATTTATGATAGGGTAAACTGCAAAATGAAATGTCTTAGGAAGAGTCTCAAATAACTGCAAATCGCTGTATTTTTTGAAATTAGAACTTCTTCTCCATTAACAGACAAAGACACTTACACAAAACAACTAACTATATTCCCATAATTACCTAACCAAAACTAAAATATCTTTTAACCCCATCGGTCTCTTGAGTAACCATTTTCTTATTGCCTCATTATATATAGAATCTGATAAACTTGTAGAAAAATAAAAAAAGTAATATTATGAAAAAGAAAAAACTCGATAAAAAAAAGCGACTCGAAGTAAGGAAGAAAGACTGGTCGGGAGAGGATGAGGACTATTTTTCTAAAGATTCTACTCGTCATACCAAAGCAATGGTAACATTACCAGATGAAGATATAGATGCACAAATCCCTCAAGATATCCAACCTAACGCAACGGTAGTGTCACACTCTAAAAAATGGGCATTTGTATGGATAGACAATAGTGAAACAAAGGAAGAGATTCTTTGCGGGATTTCTGAAAAACTAAGAGAAAAAGATGAATCCCTAATAGCCCCTGGAGATAGAGTATATGTAGATTATATCAATCAAAAAGAACCTATCATAAGATGGATATTTCCAAGAAAGTCTAAACTTAGTAGATTAAGTGTTGACAAAGATGGACCTCCCGAACAAGTAATTGCAGCTAATGTAGACATTTTATTTATAGTTGCCTCTGTAAAACAGCCACCTTTCCGACATAGGCTCATCGATAGATTTTTGATAGTAGCCCAAAATGGGAATGTAGAACCCGTGATAGTTCTTAACAAGATTGACCTTGCAGATGAGATTCCCCAAGAGATAAATGTATATAGAGAGTTGGGCATTAAATTAATTTTCACGAGTTGCGTAACTAAAGCGGGTATTGATGAAGTAGTAGAGACCTTACGGGGAAAAACAGGTGTTCTTGCAGGACACAGTGGAGTAGGTAAAACCTCACTAATTAAATGTATTCTACCAGATATAGATGCTGTTACTAAGGAGATTAGTAAAAAAACCGAAAAAGGCAGACACGCTACTAATATTTCAAAACTATACTTCCTCCCAAATGGAGGGAAAATCATAGATACTCCTGGAATTAGGGCACTTGGCTTATGGAAAATTGATCCTGAGGAACTTGATTTTTACTTTTCCGAGTTCCGAGAATTTTCTACTATGTGTAAGTTCAATGATTGTTCTCATACTCACGAACCAGAGTGTGCTGTGCGTAATGCGGTGAAGGAAGGAAAGATTTCATGTTCAAGATATGAATCTTACTTAAGAATCAGAAAAAGTTTAGAGCAATGTGGAATCACTCCAGGAAGATTCCAAGTAGAAAACATTCCCCTAAATACAGCACAAGATTTAGGTTAGAAGAGAAACCTTCATATTTCAACTCAAGTCTCAATATAAACAAAGCGAGAGAGTCTAAGTTAACATAGGAGGAATTTTATATGAGCAAGATTAGGATGAAGTATAAAAAAATAACCTCTGGCACCATTCTTTTATCTCTACCAGCCATATTTATCATATTTTGCACAGCCCATGCAGACTTAGCTTCTTATGTGCAAAAGTTCGATCCTTCATACTCATACGAACTCTACAAAGAAGTTGATATCGAGGGCTGTAAAGCAAAAATAATTAATATGACATCTCAAACTTGGCAAGATATCACATGGAGACACTGGTTAGTAATACTAAGTCCCGAAGGGGCTACAAATTCAGATATAGCGCTTCTGGTCATCAATGGAGGTTCTAATAATCAAAAGGAACCCAATTTAAATTCTGTTGAAGTTAAAGTAGCCTCAATTGTTGGGAAAAGGACAAAGTCTGTAATAGCAGTTTTGTTCCAGGTCCCTAACCAACCATTATTCAATGGCAAAAATGAGGACCAAATAATTGCTTACACTTATGACAAGTACTTAAATGGAGAGGGTGAAGAATGGCCCTTACTTTTACCTATGGTGAAGAGTGCAGTTCGTGCAATGGACACTATACAAAAAGTACAAAAAGAAACAGAAAATCAGGAAATAAAAAGATTCTTACTAACTGGCGGTTCCAAGAGAGGCTGGACCACATGGCTCACTGCTGCTACAAGAGATCCCAGAGTTGTAGCAATTGCACCTGTAGTTATTGATGTGCTTAATATGAAACAACAAATGATACATCAACTACGGTGTTATGGCACTTTTAGTAGTGAAATAGAAGACTATACAAGACTTGGAATACAGAAGAGGATGAACACCCCTAAGGGTTCTCAATTACTCAGTATTGTAGACCCATTCAGTTACAAAGAAACTCTAACTCTGCCTAAGTTAGTGATTCTTGGCACAAATGACCCTTATTGGACAGTAGATGCTTCCAATTTCTATTTTAAAGACTTCCAGGGAGACAAATACTTGTGCTACCAACCCAATACAGGGCACGATATTACTCCTATAGGCATAGCCACTCTTGCGGAATTTTTCTTTTCAATCAAAGAAAATAAATCTTTACCTAAGATAACTTGGCAACTCTCAAAAAATAATACGATCACAGTAAAGTGGGATAATCCATCAGGAGTTGCATATTTATGGAGAGCAGACTCGACCAATAGAGATTTTAGAAACTCTAAATGGGAAAGCACCCAACTTAAAGGCAAAAACAAAGCAAAAGCCAAATTGAAAACCCCCAAGGACGGTTGGTCTGCATATTTTGTAGAAGTTAGATTTCCAGGTTCTTTTGGGAATCCATTTAGCCTCTGCACAGAGATGAAAGTTCTTCCCGCCAACAAATTTCCTTTTGATGTTGACCTCGAAAATGTAAAGGCTATCCCAGTAGCACAAAGTAAAGCCGCTTCTAATTGACATTATAAAAAATAACTGCTATAATTAATTTGAAGGTGGGCGATTAGCTCAGGTGGTTAGAGTACTTGCTTGACATGCAAGGGGTCACAGGTTCGAGTCCTGTATCGCCCACCATTTTTAATTCTTTTAATATAAGTTTAAGCCTAACTTGCTATAAGCAAGTGACTTATAGTATTTTCTCTTGCTTCAAATTTATTTTTTAACCTTCCTCACTATTGTGTAAATTGATAGTTTTTTGATATAATATTACTAATCTGCTCCTGCCGAAATAAACTTCACAAGTATAGAAGGATAAGTAACTTATGTCCGAAAACCATACCTACGAATACACTGCAGACGCAATAGGTGTTCTTGAAGGCCTCGAGGCAGTAAGAAAAAGACCCGCAATGTATATTGGGGATACTGGTACACGAGGACTACATCATCTTGTATATGAGGTGGTAGACAATAGTGTTGATGAAGTCATGGCCGGTTATGGAGATACTATTCAAGTCATTATTCATATAGATAATAGTGTAACAGTAATAGACAACGGTAGGGGTATCCCTGTAGATCCAATGAAAACAGGACCTTACAAAGGTAAACCTGCTTTAGAAGTGGTTATGACAGTACTACACGCCGGTGGAAAGTTTGATCACAGCGTTTACAAGGTATCAGGAGGATTACATGGAGTGGGGGTCTCTTGTGTAAACGCACTTTCAAAATGGTTAGAGGTAGAAGTAAAAAGGGACGGAAATATCTACTATATGGCCTTCGAAAAGGGGAAGACAATACAACCTCTCGAAATAAGAGGAAAGGCTAAAGGAACTGGAACAAAAGTAACTTTCCTCCCAGACCCTGATATATTCGAGGATACAAATTTTCAATCAGAGATATTAATTAACAGATTGCGAGAACTTGCCTTTTTAAATGCAGGGCTCAAGATTATATTCACAGATGAGAGAACTGACGAAGCTCCAGTAGTAATGCAATACAAAGGTGGTTTAGAAGAATTTGTCAAGTATTTAAACAAAGGTAAAGAACCTCTTCACCCTAAACCAATTTTAATAACCAAGACCAAAGATGATATACAAGTAGAGGTAGCTATACAGTATGTAAGGACTTACTATGAACAAGTTCTCTCGTTCGCTAACAACATCTTCACTCCCGGAGGAGGTACACATCTCGCAGGATTTAGAAGTGGTCTAACTCGAAGTATCACTGACTGGATAGAAAAAAATAATCTTAACAAGAAAAAAGAATTTTCAGTTACAGGAGACGATACTCGGGAAGGACTTACCGCAATAGTTTCTATAAAACATCCCAATCCCCAATTTGAGGGACAAACCAAAGACAAATTAGGCAACAGCGAAGTTCAGGGACTGGTAAATTCGATTGTATACAGCGAACTTCAAAACTACTTTGAACAGAATCCCCGGGTTGCAAATCAGATAGCAGGAAAAGTTCTCGAAGCTGCAGAAGCAAGAGAAGAATCTCGAAAAGCAAAAGAGCGAGTTCGAAGAAAATCCGCTTTAGATACTTTAGGCCAAGCATCCAAATTAGCAGACTGCTCTGAAAGAAATCCTGAACTATGCGAATTATTCATCGTAGAAGGGGATAGTGCAGGAGGTTCAGCCAAACAAGGGAGGGATAGACGCCATCAAGCTATACTCCCCCTTAGGGGAAAAGTTCTGAATGTAGAAAAAAGCAGATTGCACAAGGTTCTTGAGAATAAGGAATATGCTTCTCTGCTCCATGCGTTAGGGGTAGACATAACAAAAGACGAAATATCTCTCGAGAACTTACGATATAACCGTATTATAATAATGACTGATGCGGATGTAGATGGCTCTCATATAAGGACGCTACTTCTTACTTTCTTTTATAGGTACCTTCCTGAGCTTATCAAAAAGGGACATCTATACATTGCTCTTCCCCCCTTATATAGAATCACCAAAGGCAAAAAATCTCAATATACCCATTCAGAAAATGAGTTTGAATCATTCATATTGGAAACAGTAATGGAGGGTGTAAAAGTAGTCTCAAGCAATAAGGAAAATGGAAACGACGACAGAACAATACAGGTTAGGACTCTTCTAAAGACTGTAGAAGCAATCAGAAATTTAGAAAAAGTGCTCCATAGACTCAATAAAATCTACGGAGTAACATTCGAAGAGCTTAAAAAGATTCGAGAATTCCCAAGGGAAAAGATAATACATCCCGAAACGATATCCCAACAAGAATGGCAAAAAATATTTGGGAAAGACAAAGAGATTATAAACTCGCTTGAGGTATCTACTCTGGAAGAGAGTGAACTAATTCCGACGCAAAGAAAAATCACTCGTCTTCCTAATCAGGTAGACATAGCCTTTATGAAGAGCCCTGATTTTTCATCATTTCTCCACTGGTATGACGCATCAACCGCTCTTGGAAGTCCGCCTTTTAGAGTTATCAGCAAAGATGGTAATGAACCTAAAGTATTATATGAAACTGACTCACCATTGGAATTACGTAATTTCTTAATGGAGATCGGTAAGAAAGACCTCGTTATACAAAGATATAAAGGCCTTGGTGAAATGAATCCAGAGCAACTTTACGAAACTACTATGGACCCAGAAAAGAGAACACTCCTAAAAGTAGTAGTAGAGGATGAAAGTTCAGCAGAGCAAATTTTCACCATACTAATGGGAGACGAAGTAGAGCCGCGAAGACAGTTTATCGAAAAGCATGCACTCGAAGTTCAAAACTTAGACATATAAACAACTTTCCTAAAACGCCAGGAGAAAATTAATGTCAGTAAATGGAAATCTTAAGCCAATTCCCATCGAACAAGAAATGCAATCTGCATTTCTTGACTACTCTATGAGCGTAATAGTTAGTAGAGCCTTACCAGATATCCGAGATGGACTTAAACCTGTCCAGAGAAGAATATTATATGTGATGCAACAGTTAGGACTTACTCCTAATAAACCTTTCAGGAAATGTGCCACTATTGTCGGGGAGTGCTTAGGTAAGTATCACCCTCATGGTGACCAAGCAGTATACGATGCGCTTGTCCGTCTCGCCCAAGACTGGAACATGAGATATCCATTGGTAGAGGGACAAGGTAACTTTGGTTCAATTGATGGCGACAGTCCCGCAGCATACAGATATACCGAAGCGAAACTTACACCAATCGCTCTTGAGATGCTTGCGGACATAGAAAAAGAAACCGTAGAGATGCGTCCTAACTTTGACGCTCGGCTTGAGGAACCTGTAGTTCTTCCATCAGGTTTTCCGAACTTACTTGTAAATGGTTCTTACGGCATCGCAGTGGGAATGGCAACAGACTGCCCCCCTCACAATCTCACAGAAATATGTGATGCAATCGTGTATTACATTGATAACCCTAATGCTCCAGTAGAAGACTATCTTAACATTGTTCCCGGACCAGACTTTCCAACAGGTGCGATTATTTGCGGGAAAGAAGGTATTAGAAAGGCTTATCTCACAGGGACAGGACAAATAAAGTTAAGAGCCAAAGTAAAGATAATATCTCAAGAAAAAGGAAGAAAGAAAAGTCTTGTAGTACAAGAAATTCCTTATCAAATAACAAAGCAAAGTGTAATTGAATCAATAGCAAAAGCAGTTGAGCATGGAAAAGTACAAGGTATCACAGATCTGAGAGATGAATCTGACAAAGAAGGAATGCGATTAATCATTGAACTAAGAAATGACGCAAATCCTCAAATAGTATTAAACCAACTATACCAACATACTCAACTTCAGACTACTTCAAGAATCCACTTTCTCGCTCTCGTGAATAACATTCCCCGCGTCCTTAACCTCAAGGATATGATCCAACACTATGTTCAATACCGAGCTGAAGTAGTAGAAAAGAGAACACGCTATGACCTTAGACAAGCAGAACATAGAGCACATATACTTGAGGGACTACTAAAGGCCATAGACCAAATTGATGAGGTAATAGACCTTATTCGCAAGTCAACAAATGCAGAAGAAGCTCAACAAAAACTTTGTAAAAAGTTAAAAATTACAGATGAACAGGCAAAAGCCATACTTGCAATGCCATTAAGGAGACTTACCGGATTAGAGCGGAAGGAACTTTTGGAAGAATATAACAAACTCCTTGAGGAAATAAAGAGACTTAAGCATATATTATCGAGCAAAGAAACTATTCTTGCAGAAGTAAGAAAAGAGATAGTGAGCATAAAAGAAAAATACGGTGACGAAAGAAGAACTGAAATCCTTGATACTATAGAAGATTTTGATATTGAAGATCTCATCGCCGATGAAGCAGTAATTATTACTGTGTCTAATCAAGGATATATTAAAAGAATGCCCCAGTCTTCTTCTCGCAAGCAAAGAAGACGAGGACAAGGTGTAATAGGAATGGATACCACTGAGGATGATTTCGTTAAACATGTATTCACAGCTACCGCTCACGAATACTTACTATTTTTCACAAATAAAGGTAGAGTCTACTGGCGAAAAGTCCACGCAATACCGGAAGCAGGAAGAATGGCAAGAGGTAGAAATATTAAAAATCTATTAGAGTTAGAGGATTCAGAAAAAGTTACCGCTTTCTTATCAATAAAGAACTTGAACGATCCTAATAAATACCTCTTTATGGTCACTAAAAAGGGTTATGTAAAAAAGACCCCCTTGAGTGCATTCAGTAGACCACGCTCAACTGGAATTTTAGCCATATCATTAGAAGAGGGGGACGAGTTAATGGATGTCCTCGTAACTTCTGGAAATGATAATGTTCTGTTAGCTACTTACAAAGGACTTGCTATAAGATTCCCTGAAAAAGATGTTAGACCTATGGGAAGAACCGCCCAGGGAGTAGTTGGAATTAGATTAGATTCAGATGACTATGTGGTAGGAGTTTCAATTGCAAAGGACAATCTAACCGTTCTTACTGTCACTGAAAATGGCTACGGTAAAAGAACTGAAGTAAAAGAATACAGGATACAACATAGAGGGGGTAAGGGTATTATTAATATCCAAACTGCGGAAAGAAACGGTAATGTAGTTGCTATGCTCACCGTGAGTGATGATGAGGATATAGTCCTCGTTGCTACAGATGGGAAGATGATAAGAGTACCTGTTAAATCAATACGAACTGTGGGCAGAAATACAAAAGGGGTCTTACTTATGCAATTAAGAGAAGGAGCGAAGGTTGCATCTGCCGATAAAGCAATTAAGAAAGAAGAAGCAGAGACAGAGAGCATAGAAAGTGAGAAGGATTCAGAATTAATCGATCTTTCTGAAGACATAGAGTCAAATGATTAATAAACCCTTTTTAGAAGTTATAATTTTGTCACTAAAATTAATCCGTTAAAGTGTAAAACCCTTCACTTTTAATCAAAATTTCTATCCTCCCATAATCTTGTATGTATACCCATCTAACTTTATTCATCTCCTAACTCAAAGAATACATCTTTAATCAGCTCTGTCTTTATTACTTCTCTTATCTTATTCATTATCCTATCTTTCTCATATATTAATCTATCAAGAGTTGTGTTATTATGAACTTTTACATACAAAATTCCTTTCCTATATCCCGAGAACGAAGTGTCCAAATAATACTCTTCACCCATTATTTCTTTCCAGTGCTCAAGTATTGGTAGAAGTTCAAATCCTACCTTTAAAACATCAGATTTTGGGAGATCTTCCATAATTTCAGAAATATTTTCAATTTGTTTTTTCCTTCTATCCTGCTTTTTCAATTTTACCTTTCCTTATAAAATATAAACTTGCATTTAAACCCAAAGTCTCATTCAATGATGTATCAGCAGAGGTTATAAAACTCTGAATACCTTTTGGAATGCTTTCAACCATTTTTTTGCTCCGTTCGGAGTCCAACTCAGATAACAATTCATCTGCGAGTAGAACAGGTGGTTCATTATGTTCTTCCAACATAGCATAAACCTGAGCAATTATTAACGCAAAGGAGCATGTTCTTATTTGTCCTCTCGAAGCGTACTGCCTCACTGGATACCTATTAATCTTAATTTCTATGTCATCCCTGTGGGGTCCTCTTTGCGTAGCACCATACTCCGCGTCAGACTTTCTATTCACCTGTAAAACTTTCAATAAACTATCACCTTCTATACTCGGCACATATCTAATTTCTAAATTTTCATCTCTGGTTATTGCATTATGTAACATAACTGCAAATGGAGCTATCTTTGAGAGGAATTTCCTTCTTGCTTCCACAATAATCTTTGAAAACTTATCCATAGCCACCTCCCAAGGATACAACTCCTCATCGGTCACATAGCTTCTTCTCAATAATTCGTTTCTCTGACGCAATGCTACATTATACTCTTGCAGTGCATGAAGATATTCCCTATCCCACTGAGAAATCTGTATATCCAAGAATCTCCTTTTTACACTACCTCCTCCAGTCACTAAGTTAAAATGGTCATTTGACAAAAACACAACTCGCAGATTTCCCAACAACTCACTAACTCTTTCTGCTTCTATTCCATCTATAATTATCTTTTTCTTACCTTTCCCCCATCTTATCTCAATTGTTTTCGTCCTTGTCGGGAAGCTATCTGATCTACTATATTCAACCCAACCCTTTAGTAGAAATCCCCCACACCCATACTGAACCATTTCTTTTTCGACATTAGTTCTTGGACTCCTTGCCAAGGCTAAAAAGTATATCGCCTCTAAAAGAGATGTCTTTCCTTGTGCATTACTTCCCAATATGAGGTTCGTCCCCGAAGAAAACTCCATATTTAATTCGGAGAAACACCTAAAAAATTTCATGAACAAATTTTTAAGATACATAGATTGATGAAACTTTTTATATTGATAATGGTATAATTTTATCAATTCTATTCAATGTCTTGTAAGAACCCTTCTAAAACTCTCGTAAAAGAGGGGGATGTTTTATAAAAAATGTAAAGTTTTTCTGAACTATACCAAAATTTATGAGTTCTTTGAGTTCCACTATAAATAAAGAAAACTGCAGAGAGACAAAAAATAATCACGATAATCTCATTAACAAAAACAAAACTCTCTTCATATTAGACGCTGGATTGGCCCAAACCATGACAAGTTTGTGCACCGGCGCATTTTTGACTGCTTATGCTCTCTACCTTGGTGGAGGATACATCGCAATAGGAGTTTTAAACGCGGTTCTGTGCTTTGGGGTAATTATTCAAATCCCTTCCACTATATTTGTAGAAAATTATCCCGAGAATAGAAAGCATATAGCGGTAATTATGCTCACCATTAGCAGGATTCTATTAATTCTGGCTGGGTTCTTACCTTTAATCCTGCAGAAAAATTATAGATTTGAATCTTTCTTCATTCTATACTTAGGTTTCGTACTTATAGGTAACATCGGTGGATGTGCCTTCGGTGCTTGGTTTAGAGATGCTTTCTCTCCCATGCTCTTATATAATGTAATAACTAGTAGATTTACTATATCTACACTTATGAGTGCAGTGGTAAGCCTATTTGCAGGATTCGCACTCGAGGGAATTAAGATAAAATATCCAAATATAATAGGACATGCTTACTCTTACACATTCGTAATAGCTGGAACTTTTGGTATAGGTTCATCCATAGCACTCAATCTAATAAATACCTATAACTCATTCCAGAAAACACTTTTAATTACGAAGAGGAACTTCAAACTGTTTTCAGAGCCCATTAAAGATACTATTTTTATAAAAGTGCTACTTTTCATCGCTTTGTGGAACTTTATATTTAACCTAATCAACCCATTCCTACCAGTCTTCTTTTTGAAAAGAACTAATTTCTCGCTTCTGTTTGTAATCTGTTTAACAGTGATAAATCAATTGGCTACAGTATTATCTTTTCCCGTATGGCAGAAATATTCTCTATCATTTGGTGCTAAATCTTTACTATCACTATGCACACCTCTATTTTTTCTAAGTGTACTAAGTCTAATCCCTCTACCTTCTATTAATTCCGAGAGCTTAATAACAGCATTATCAATTATATCTAATGTTCTATATGGATTCTTTGTGGGGGGCATAGTTTTGTGTATAACTAATTTAGTCTTCCAGAAGAGTCCCGAGGGGAAATCTACTGCCTACTTATCTCTGAATAATGCTTTTTCAGGGCTCGTAGCAGGGATATCTTCTATATCAGCGGGTTATTTCGCAAATGTATTAAACCATTCACCTTACACAGTACAAATCGATAGTTTCAAAATAATGATGAGCGGATTAGAAATCTTATTTTTTATAGGCGGAATAGTAGGTATATTTTCCGTAATCTGTATCCCATTACTAATCCCTTCAAATGTTCTCAAAGATTCATAGAAAGTCCCAAAATTTTGTAACTAATCAACCATAACCTTGTAATCTTTATAAGAGAACATTAACAACTACGAGGATCCTACTATGAAATCTAAACACTTACGCTCACTTACATCACCTTCTCGAGCAGATTCCACTGCGGAAAGTCTCTTCTTTTCCTTATACTTCACTGTATTGTACATAATGCTTACTGCAGCGCTATCAGAAAAGAGCAACTAAAAAATAAAGTGAAAAAGAGAAATTACTCTTTTATAGCTTCGATTACCGTATCCATTTGTTCCCCCTTAATTTTGTAATGGATTTTCTCAAAACCTGCTTTCTGTAAATCTTCCTCTATTTCTTCAAATGTATATGTACCACCACCTTGAGTTGCTACTAACATATTTATAGCAAAAAGAGCCCCTGCCTTTGGATAAGTTCTATCTGAAGACATAACATAGTCTCTAATCCACACTATGCCACCTTTTTCAAGTGAGCTGTGACACTTCCTATATAGTTCCACATTTTGCTCTCTACTGTTTTGATGAATTACAGCGGAGAGCCAAATGAAATCATACCCCATTGGTAAATCATCTTTATAATAATCCCCTGACACAAAGTCTATACGGGAAAAATAAGGCGAATCTTTGAGCCTTTCCTTAGCCAGTTCAATTACCGGCGGTAAGTCAAAAATGGTGCCCCTCATCTCAGGATTAATACTTAGAAAAGCCTCAGTGTAAGTTCCAGTTGCCCCTCCTACATCCAACATTCTCTTAAAGGAAACCGGACCTAATTTACTTAATAACTGTTTTGATACTCTTTTAGCGAGGACATGCATCCCGAGAATAAACGATCTTAGTTGTTCAGGACTCATTTCTTCTACAGGTTTTATAGTAATCATTCTTCCTTTTACTATATCAGTTAGTTGACTCCACCTCTGCCATAGATTAGCGGAATGTTCAAGGATGGGTATGATACTTTCAGTGCTATCCTTACTTAGATACATAGAAAATTCTGGGGCAACTATATACCTATCATTTTCTTTCATCAGGAAACCCATTGCTGAAAGTGCATCAAGCAGGTACTGAGTAGCACGGGTATCTGAATCTAACTTCTTACAGATTTCTTGAAGAGACAATCTCTCATCTGACAAGAGAGTAAAAAGGTCTAACTCCACTGCGGTCAAAAGAACCCTTGATTCTCTAAAGCCCCATACAGTTTCTAAAATCTTCGAATACTCCATATAAACACCCTTCTAAAAAAGATTATTTTACCTGTAATGAATTTAACAGTACTCTATTTACTATCTCCGACTTTTGAAAATTAACTACATGTGTGCCACCTTCAATTGGGAAAAATGACAACCAAGGAACTAAATTTAAAATCTCCTTGTGCAAGCTAAAATGAACTACATTATCCGAAGTTCCCCAGATAAGCGCTCCTCTTTTATTTTCTAACAATCCCAATCTTCTATATAACCAATCTAATCCATATAAAGGACCATACTTAAGTGTAGATATTAGGGCATACCTATACATTGGGTCCGCTATTTGAAACTCATATTCTCTTAGGATATACTTTCTACCCTCTGGATCGTCTCCTATCGTATCTAACACACCTTTAACCAACATTTTTTTGCCTACCAATTCGTAAAGAAAAGTTCCTATAATGGGAAGTGTAATTAACTTCATTGTGAAACTCTTTTCTCCCAAGCCAGCAGGGGCGATTAATATTAAATCCTTGACCCTCTCAGGGAAGTTTATCGTAAAACTCGCGCATATAGAGCACCCCATACTCAAACCGGCTAAACTAACCTCTCCTCTGATATTTAAATAATCTAATAGCTCTTTTAACTGAGTTACAAATAGTTCTAATGTATATCCAACTCTCGGTTTCCCCGATCTTCCCCTCCCATATAGGTCATATCGCAGAACTGAAAAGCCGTGCTCATTCAAAAAGTAAAAATTTCTGTCCCAAATACACATAGGAGATGAGAAACCGTGTACAAAAACTATGGGGTTTCCCGTTCCTTCTTTTAAGTACTGAAAACATGTTTCCCCAATAGAAAGAGGTGCAAACTCATAATCCATAAACTAAAACCGTTTTCAACCTCCAGGATTTAAAATAGTGAATTCATAATCTTCAGTAATTACTTTATTCATTCTAACATCCCAAACTTTCCAAGGACACCTCTGAACTATTTGGAAAGTAAAACACACTCCTATAGCATAACATCTTGATTTTTTCAAAAAACGGTCAAAAAAGCCTTTTCCCCTCCCAATTCTGTTACCAAATCTATCAAATGCTATACCTGGAACTATACACACAGCATCACTATCGGCTTGCACGACTAAAGGTTCCCAAAAAGGCAAAGGTTCAGGAATCTCCCATATATTTTTTACGAGTTTTGACATCTTCTTCTCATCTATATTGTGCCAAACAAGGTTTTCACCATCAATCCTTGGGACCCAGACTCTTTTACCATCAGCAAATGCTTTGTGTATCAGAAGGGTAACATCTACCTCCCACTTACCATCGGGCACATAAGAAAAAACATCTTTACTCATCTTGTATTGTGGAGTAGCTAAAATCTTCTCTACAATATAAATACTTTTTTCTCTCACCTCAGATGGGGTCAATAACCTCAAAACAGTAATTAAACTTTTTCTAATCTCCTCTTTGCTATTCATGCTGTAACTAATCAGAACTTCTCCCGCTAAAAAGTATTAAATACTACTCGGAATTTTGCCTCATTGGAAGCATTAATTTTCTTCTCGATTCTTACTTTCTTCTCACTTGGAGCTATTAGCTCACCTAAAAGTGACCTCTTAACATACAACTCAATAACTATATTTTCTGGGTAGCTCTCTTCTACTTTATGAGTAAAGCCGAGATAAAAGTAGAGCGAGTTAGGAAATGTGAACTCTCCTGAGAAATCCCAGTCCGAATCGGTTATACTCTCCTTAGTTATAGTACCATAGAATCCATGAGGTCCTTCTACAGACAAGCCAATTTTATCCGATAAAAGTGTTAGTTTCCCTTCTTGAGTAGAGGGCCAAAAACATCCCTGAAAGAAAGATACCACGACAAAGAGTATCACATAACATAGCAACTTTTTCATAGTTGACCTCCAACTGTTTATCACGAAATTGTTAGAAATGAAACTGTTTGTACAGAAGCATGGTCATATATCTTAAGAGAATATCAAATGGCGTTACTAAATTCCAAGATAGGAGACTATTTATGAAAAAAGTAGGATTTACTCTGATAGAGTTACTTGTGGTTATTGCTATTATCGGCATCCTTGCAGCGATTTTATTACCTGCACTGGCAAGGGCAAGAGAGGCAGCACGCAGGTCGAGCTGTCAAAACAATCTAAAGCAATGGGGATTAGTGCTAAAAATGTATAGTAACGAAGCAAAAGGCGAAAAATTTCCTCCGGTCCAATTTGGAGCCTATCCTACAATTCAAGGCAGTATTGAGGTAAGAGCGGACCTATGTCCAAGTACATTTTTGATTTACCCCGAGTATCTTAACGATCCAATGATAGCCTTTTGTCCCTCCGATGCAGATTATCGGCAATCAATATCAAGAGCGAAATACCCTGACAGAGATGAATGGTGCATAAACTATTACACAAACGATACTTTCTCCTGTGCCTCTGCTATGGACTCAAGCTACATTTATCTGGGCCTTGTTATGGACCGCATAGGAGATGAATGGCCAATGGTTGATGTAACTCCTATGGTAAATGTCCTAAACTCTTTAGGTGCAGGACCTATAACTCTGCCTCCCAATACACCAACTAACGCACCCGCCCAACTTGTTTACGGATTGCTTGCTCTTGCTACTCCCGAATTAGTAACTGCAGTTAACAACAAAGACCATTCTACTATATTTAGAATAGTAGATTCCGACATATCCAGTAGCACACTTCAAGGTTATGGAAACGCTGGAACAAATACAGTATATAGATTGAGAGAAGGAATAGAAAGGTTCCTCATAACTGACATTAATAATCCTTCCGCAAGCGCAAAAGCCCAGAGCACTCTGCCGATTATTTTTGATAAAGTAGCAGTAAGTGCTTCAGATTACAATCATATACCTGGTGGGTCAAATGTACTGTACATGGACGGACATGTTGAATTTATAAGATATCAACCAGTTGGGGGAACTCCTCCTGTCACCCAAGCAGTAGCAGTAGTAATAGGTGTTCTCGTTTCTGCCCTTACATAAAAGAATTATTGAGAGATTATAAAAATTACGCCAGACTAAATGTGGTTATCTCAACAACCCATTTAGTCTGGTTTTTCTATAATATAATAACCATATAGTATCTATTTCGAAGGGCTTAAATGATGGACACTCTACCTATCATAGCTATAACTATGGGCGACATAAATGGAATCGGCCCAGAAATTATAGTTAAGGCATTAACCGACCAACATATATACAAAAAGGCTCGATTCATAGTTGTTGGGAATTTAAAAGCTTACACCTACTATGCAAAGTTGTTAAATTCGTCAGTCATACCAGAAGATATCCTCTCTCCTGAGGAACTTATTTCTGACCAATTGTCTCTTGGAATAACAGAATTAGGTTATGAGACACTTCCATTTGACCCAGGCCACATCTATCCCGAGAACAGCATAGCATCTACTGAGTGGATAAGACAAGCAGTAGCATGGGCATTAGAAAAACGAGTCGATGCTATAGTAACCGCTCCGATAACCAAAGATGGGTTAGCAAAAGCAAACATCCCCTACGACGGTCATACCACTATGATTGCGCACTTAACGGGAACTAAAGATTACCGTATGACTTTATACACCAAAGAGAAATGGATTGTTCACCATACGGGACACTTATCGATACTTGAAGCTATATCTAAAATCAGGTTAGAACCACTAATTAGAACGATAGAGATATGTTATGAGCAACTAAAAAAAATTTATCATTCAGAATTAAGGATAGCGGTCGCAGGTTTAAATCCTCACGCAGGAGAAAATGGGTTATTTGGGAAAGAAGAAATAGAGATAATAGAACCTGCTGTAAAGGTATGCAGAGCAAAAGGTATACCCTGTTCAGGCCCTTACCCTCCCGACACAGTGTTTCGGAGGCTCTGGCTAAGTGAGTTTAATGCAGTAGTGGCAATGTACCACGACCAAGGACATATTCCACTAAAGTTAGTAGCTATGGATGAAGGGGTGAATATAACACTTGGACTACCAATCATCCGCACATCCGTAGACCATGGCACAGCTTTTGATATAGCAGGCAAAGGGGTAGCATCAGAGAAAAGTTTAGTCTCAGCAATCGACCTCGCTATCAAACTTTCAAAAGTAAAGGACTCTTAAAAAATGCCTAATGGGTACTTGCACAAGAGCGTTTTCATTTTGGTAATTGTAACCTGCCTCTTCCACAACACATATCCCCAAACATTTACAACCCATCCCAAATTTTTTCAGGTAGGACCTAACCCCTCTCGAATCGCATTAGGGGACCTAAACGGTGACAATATTCCTGACATTGTTACAGCGGACAGAGGCATCATGAGAAATCCCCGTGAGGAACGACCCGCTAATGATGAACTTTCCATATTACTATCACAGGGCCCAATAAACTATGTGAAACTCCATCCCACACTTAAAACAGACTTTGCTCCATATGACATAGCAATAGCAAATATGGATGCCCAAAAGTGGTTAGATATAGTAGTAGTGAACTTTCTCGCTAAAAAGAGTCAAGACATACAAATATTCAACAATCTAAAGGACGAGAACATTTTTACAGTTAACTCCATTAAAATTCCGGATGAAAATCTTAAATATACCCAGGTTCTTGATGGGGATGAATTACCTATATTTACTACACCTGGATTAACATCTTTGGTAGTTAAAGATATTAACAGAGATGGGCTAAACGATGTGATTTCCACAGGTTGGTCGTGCGATACCATTTTTATTCACCTCGGGGATTTGAAGGAGACACTAAAATTACATTCATCAATATTAATGAAAGGAGGACCGAGAGCATTGGCTGTGTCGGACTTTAATAATGACAGTATATTTGATCTTGCAATCTTACTGTTCAATCAAGATGAGGTAGTTCTAATGAAGGGTAATCAAGATTTGACATTTGAAAGAATATCAAGTATAAAAACCAAGGGAAGATACCCAAATAAAATAATCACTTCAGATATTAATCGAGATAAGAATGAAGACTTAATCGTAGCATTCAGAAAAGCAGATAGCCCAATCGAAATAATTTACAACACAGGAGAACCTTTCTCATACCAAACCTCCAAAACTCTCGAGGTTTCGAAAGAGATAGGTTCTATTAATTTTGAAATAACAGACTTTACAGTTGCGGATTTCAACTCAGACGGTTTTCCAGACATAGCTTTAGCAGAAAAACTCTCTCGAACATTAGTGGTGTATATTAACAACGGAATAGACACAAAAAAAACATCAGAGTTAAACAAATTTAAGTCGGAAACTTACCAATTAAAGTCTGGTACCCCCCGAGCTATAGATTCGAGTGATTTAAACGGAGACCTGCTACCTGAAATCGTATTAACAACTACCGATCCTGACCAAGTGATAATCTTCGTGAATAGCTATAAAAAAAGAACATGATCCTACACAAAACCAAGATATACACGCTCTAAGTCCTTACATTGTTAAAGTAGTCAGAAAAAGGACGAAACCAATTTAAAATTTTTCTACGCCAATAAGATGCCTTTCCTATTCCCCAATTTTTTAATCCAAACCTTACCTCGTTATACTCCCTTAGAAAGTCCCTAATCTCATCTTTTAATTCTAAATTTATTTCAGTAATGTATTTCTCTATTTCTTCTGCAGTCATATTAGAAATATCCCACCCTGCTTTTTTGCTAACCTTTTCAAACATTAAGAAAAGCTTCCTTGCTTGGAGCTGGTCAGATGAAAACCTTGCAATTCTACGGTGCTCCCTTCGCAAACTAAAATTCAAAAACATCTTTATAAACTTCCATAAGAAAATTAGAATTCTTAGACTCGCAATAACAGAAAATAAGAAAACCAACCCCACTACAAATAAAGAAGTAGATGGTATCATTCTATTGCCACCAGGATTAATTAATTCATCAATATCCCTAAATATGCCCATGTTAAGAAATTCTAAACTTGGAATTTGAACCCCCCTATCAAAACCCACAACCCTCCTGTACCAAAAAATTTTCCCCCTCAGTAATAGCCTCGTCAATATCTGTAAGTATCTATTCTCTACCAGTAGAAAATCCGCTCCTCTCGGCGATGGGTCAAAGGGAACCCAACCGTAATCTAAAAACAATACCTCCACCCATAAATGAGCCATACCCTCTCTTACGAGATAAGACCTTGTATTGGGATCCCACTCGCCTCCTCGATAGCCTGAAACAACCCTCGCGGGGATCCCGAGGCTTCTCACTGCAAGAGCCATAGCAGATGCAAATAATTCGCAATGACCACTCTTAACCTCGAGCAGAAAGGCATCTATTGGCTTATCTATTGGTAAAGGCGGTACATTCAATGTATACCTGAACTCGGGACCTGATAACCAATCTTCTATAGCTTTAACTTTATCGTAGACTCTTTCTTTCCCACTAACAACCTCCTGAATCACTCTTTTAGCCCTTTCAGAAAGGTCCTCCTGTGTCAAAACTTTATAATCTTGTGTATTTAATAACTCATTATAATTATCTTTCGCCTCTACCAATTTCTCAGGAACCCAGTCAACTACATCCGAAACCGCCGTATATACTAATCTTCTAACTCCTGGCGTTGCTACTACTGCGGTGGCATCCTTCGTATTATCCCAACCTACTAAAATTTGTGAGCCAGTCCTCGGGACCGAAACACTCTGGGGTTTATCCAACAAGGGAATTCCAACTTCCGGCAAGTTATCAAGATAAACTTCGTATGCAACCCTCAAATATGGCATTCTTCTTCCTAAACTAAAGTCAATACCCGTTGTGTTCTCACCACCCTGCCTTATCTGGACCTGACGCAGAATGTATAAAAAATTCTCACTCTCAGAAGGCTCGTAAGAGCGTTCTAAAGGCCATCTTCGCCACTGATTGCCTAAATAAGCAGGAAGCGTGGTAATTCTCCAATAGAGTTTACTCTCAGGTAAAGGTTGACGCTCACCTGCATTCGGGAAATAGGCACTAAGAACAGGCGTAGGAGAAAGCTCGATAGATTGCCCACCTCTAAGCGAGACAGATTGAGGTATCCCCGTTCTTGCGCGCAGACCTATATCTCTACCAAGCAACCCAGCCTCTACTCTGGGGGTATAAACAAATCCCACAAAAACCAAGCTCCACACTATAACAAATATAGTTGCAAACATCGCCCATATATAATACCTTCTTGCAAAAAGAAGGTTACCCGGAGTAACTAAATTAACCTTCGCATACTCAACATATCCTGGTCTCGTTATAAGCTCGGACATCATAACAAGCGGGAGCAAAATGACTACAAAACTAACAAAAAATACCACTGACAGTCCAACAGATGGCTCTGGAGCTTGTGCTCCAGCACCTAAAAAGAGAAAGAAACTCATGAAGACTAAATATAGATATTCCCTAATACCCTTTGGGTATATTAATAGTGTTAACTGAATAGCAGAGGTTAACAACATCACGGTGTGTAAAATGCCTAAAATGGGCACAGTTACTGGCAGGGACAGGCCAAGACAGAGCAGGGGGATTTGAACTATCTTGCTGTAGTAAGGAACTGTTTCCTTTAATTTATGCACAAAAAAACTTAAAAATATAGGTACAATAGGAACAAACAACACTGCAAACCCATACTCAGGAACTGCAGAAAGAGCCAAGTAAGAAACAACCACTATACCAACTGTCAACAAATCAGAAATTATTCTTAATGTCCTTATTTCCTTATCTTCTAATCCCATCGGGCACGGCTACCTTCATACCATTTAAAGATCCCTCATCCCACAATTCGGGCAAAATCGAAATTAACAAAAGACGAGAGTTTCTTCCTTCTGCTAAGAACTTTTTCCACACATCTTCATCTATATCGTATCGTCTCTCTGGAGAAACTAAAGCCAGAATTCGCAAGATCAATGAGAAATGAGCGTTTCCCCCATTTACTGGAACTTTCTCCCCTCCTCCCACATACAGCCCTACCTTAAACTGCTTACCTAAAAGAGAATAAACAATAGATGCGGTAAATTCAATCATCTCCTCAAAAGATTCGTCATCCTGTGTCCCCCTCGTTCTTAAATCTACATAGATGACATATTGATTTGGCATGCTAACTGCCCATTCTCGAACCAGCCAAACTCCCACTCGAGCACTAATCTTCCAAGCAATGTATCTAATATCATCGCCTGGTTGATACTCTCTTAATGAGTAGAATTCTCCCGACTCTGACAATAGAGTTTTAACGGGGATCCTACACCCACCAATGTAATTTCCTAAAACCTCGATGTTTAGCGCCCTATAACGAGGAGTTACTAAAATTTCAATATCTAACTCATAGTCTACTTGATATCTTACTAACCCGAATGGGAAATATGAATACACTATCACCCTTTCTATGAGTGCTTTACCCCTTTTCCCAAACATATACCCGAAAGAAATATCTACCCCTTGGAGAGGAAACACAATAGGCACATTTTTTACAAATACTTTTTTAATTTCCCCCGACTGAAATTTTATTATAATCTCTACATTTAACCCCAAAGATGGGAATAGCTTTCTAAAACTTTCCAATCTAAGCCATATATTTCCAATTTCACCCTTTACCACTTGGTCCGGCGCCAAAACATACACTCTAAATTTACCCAAATTAAAATTTCCAAAAAATTCTCCTACTATTAAAAATGCAAAACTTATGGCAAAAGCGAGATACAAAATATTATTGCCACTGTTCCACGCGGAGAGAAGTAAAAGAAGAGAAAACAGTATTACGCCTATCTGAAAAGACCTATTTTTCTTCTTTAATTTAAGTTTACCTTGAGTCATATAAGAATCTTAACTAATAACTATCTCGGGAGGGGAACATTATCAATAATATTTTGGACGACTTTTCTTCTTTCTTCAGCCAACTTACTGAGATTAAAAGTTCTTGACTTAAGTATAAGTCTGTGAGCTATAACAGGCTCTGCCATCTCCTTGACATCGTTAGGCGTAACATAATCCCTACCATTAATAACAGCCCAAGCCTGGGAAGCCACATATAAGCTCTGACTTCCTCTCGGACTCAATCCTAATTCTACATCAGGATGAGTTCTCGTCCTTTCAACGATTTGGAGCATATAAAAAGTCACCGAATCCTCCACCGTTATTTTCCTGACATGTTCTTGGAGTTCTATGATTTCTTCGGCTGAAATTACCGGAGAAAGCTCATTAATTTCCTTAAAAACATCGCCTCGTCGCATTATCAGCATTTCTTCTTCAGATGGCGGATATCCTATATCAAGCCGAAGCAAGAATCTATCCAACTGCGATTCCGGTAAGCTGTATGTACCTTCATACTCAATAGGATTTTGAGTAGCAATCACCACAAATGGTTTGGGAAGTTGATAAGTTTGCCCATCCATTGAAATCTGATATTCACTCATAGCCTCTAATAAGGCACTTTGAGTTTTAGGAGGTGTTCTATTTATCTCATCAGCAAGAACCACATTAGCAAATATGGGTCCCCTTCTAAATTCAAAGTCCGCTTTTTGAGGATTTAACACCGAAACACCTAAAATATCAGAGGGAAGCATATCACTCGTAAACTGGATTCTATTAAATTTACAATTCATAGATTTAGCTATAGCCTGGGCTAATGTAGTCTTACCTATCCCAGGAACATCCTCAATAAGTATGTGTCCCCTCGCAAGTACTCCCGCTATACAAAGCTTTACAGTCTTTGTCTTGCCCAAAAAAATTTTTTCTATGTTACCTACTAAACTATCTATTTTCTCTTTATAATCCATTCGTCATACCTACAACCACTCGCTTAACCAATCCTCTATCAGAGGAATATAATCTTCATCTTCCCTTATACTCTTACTAACTACTTTTATTGCTTCCGGCATTCCCAAAATTTCGTAAATACTTACCACCGGCTTTAAATAAGTAGGAACCGATTTAGTCCCCCTTCTGCTTTCTCCTCTGGGCACAGGATTCAAAAGAAGTAACGCACTGGGAGCACATAGTGCCATAATATGTTCCAAATCAATAGGAGATTCTCCCTTCAACATATCTCTTCGCAACTCTGGTAAGATATCTATCTCTTTGTTGCAAATCCAATTATGTTTACTGTTCGTCTCCCTCCATTGTGCTACATCACCTATCGCTACACATGACTGAACAACCGCTTCCATTGCTGTCAACAAAATTGCTTGTAAGGCACCGAAGTTCTTTCCTATCACTCCAATACTCGGTATATCAGAAGAAATCCATGTACCAAAAACACAAAGGCTCGCTGAAAGAATTTCAAGTATTTGTGCTTCCTTAGAGCTCTTTGACCCTCTGTTGGCTACATTCTTCTCAGCCACCCGTCTACTCTTTCTCGGAACCTCGTTGCTCCGAAAAACTATACTATAGTCCGGGACTAATGTTATATATCCAAGCTCAGCTAACCCCTTGCACACGACCTCTTCAAATGTTTCAGTATGCTTCACATTCGACTTATCCAAGCTCAAATCAGGACAACAAAGAACAGCAGGTAAAGACTCTTTTTTATACTTAACTGGGGTAAACACTACCCCATTCACCTTTTTCCCTTCATCTTTAGCATCACCAAAGGAATATTCGATAACTAACCTTCTAACTTTGTCTACCGTAGACTCTTCAATAATTTTCGTATCCGGAACAAATATATCCCCATCATCCTCGTCAATCTCTTCGTAGAGTGGATCAGAGACCAAACAAAAATTTTCGCCAATATAATCAAAAAGGGCTCTTCGAATTTTCTCCCTTTGCTCTCGCCAGGTATCTGTATCAACAACTTTTCGTAAATCTATCATAATAACTTAACCCTAATCTCAATTTTAATCCATTAAAAAACTCTCATTTGGGATGGTTATTAATGATACCACTTTTTGTTAACTTATTTTCAATTACAGTTGTATCTTTACTTGAGTGTATACAAATACACACAGTCTCTCGCAGTTATCAGTAACTCTTTTCCACTAACTCCACCGAAAGCACAGTTCGATGGTTGCTTGGGCAAACTTAATACATATAACTCATTACCGTTGATATCAAATACAACCAATCCTTTTGAAGAAGTAACCCACAACCTGTCATGTTTATCTATCTTGATACCATCAGGGTGTGGAACACTTGCAAAAAACTCTTCTTTCAAACTCTCCTTATTTTCACCCAGTCTAAATTTGAAAACTGCATCTTGCTCGGTATCTGCTACAAATAAAATACTTTCGTCATTCGAGAGAGCAATACCATTTGGCTTTTTAAGATTTTTATTTAATAATACTACCCTCTTATCTTTACATACTTTGAATATGCCGGAAAAACCTAACTCTGAATTAGGACCCTCTAACCCTCCTGGCAATCCATAAGGAGGGTCGGTAAAGAAAATCTCACCCTTAGAACTAACTACCAAATCATTAGGACTATTAAATCTCTTGTCCCCAAAACTATTCACATATACCTCTCGTTCCCCACCTACTGTCTTTAATACAGATATGCATCTATTACCATGCTCTGCGATAAATATTCTTCCTTTTCTATCAATCGCCAGACCATTCGAGTTACCACTTTGAGGAATAAACACGCTTCGGTTGAGTTTGAAAATTGTATTTGCAGGTATATCACTAAAAATCCATCCAACATCCTTCACCCAAAGTGGCCCCTCTGTAAACTGAAATCCACACACAGACTTATCCAAGGTTAGTTCTATCCCAAAATTTAGAATCGAAAAAGAAATTATAACTAAACTAATAATCATATTGACTACCTCCATATTGTATAATTACCCATTTATCAGAAATGATACTAATGATTATAAAACTCAGATGAGGGTTATGAAAAAAAATAGCGAAGATAAATCGAACTTATGGTTCTTTTCACTACACGGTGGACACAGTAAAGACTTCTGTGAGCATGCGCGAGGGTCTCTCAACGCCATCATAAATAAAGCTATATCTATTAACATGTCTGTCTATGGCATAACCGAACACGCTCCCAGAACGGAGTATAAATATCTCTATCCTGAAGAGATTGAAGCAAAACTTACTCCAAGAGATTTATTACAAAGATACATAAAATATTGTAAAACAACCTCGGATTTACAAAGTAAGTTTCAAAATTCCATTACCATACTGAAAGGTTTGGAAATAGAAGTGGTCCCCCTCGATAAGTATGTAGAAATAACCAAAAACCTTATAGAGGAGGGAAATATCGAGTATATTGTAGGCTCAGTTCACTGGGTAGACGACATTCCTTTCGACTTCTCAGTGGACGAGTTCAAAAGAGCATCAAATAAATACGGTTTAGTTAATCTCGTAAGAAGATACTACGAAATTCTCCGAAGAATGGTTTCAGAATTAAGGCCTCAGATTGTAGGACATTTAGATTTGATAACATGCTTTCTATCATCTGAGGAATTGAATAAGATTTACCCTATGATTGGAAAAGATATAGAAGATACCCTCGAATTAATTAAAAAATATGACCTACTTCTTGAAGTAAATACGAGTGGTTACAGAAAGCCTATCAAGAGAGCCTTTCCTGACATCTACATTCTAAAAAAGGCAAAAGAGATTAATATTCCTCTCACATTTGGTGATGATTCCCATTCTACCCAAGAAGTAGGGAAATACATAAAAAGAGCAAGAAATCTACTACTGAAATTAGGCATAAAAGAGGTAATCCAACTTAATAAAACACTGGACTCAAAACTTTTTAGGCAAAATGTCCCAATAATTTGATAAAATCTCACTGAGAAAACTAACAAAGTACAATTTGCAGATAAAAGCTTATATATTTTAAAATTATGAAACTTTATCAATCAAAGATTATAAATATAGTAACTAAGGAAGGAGAACTGCCATAGCGAAGGTATCTGAAGACCAAGTCAGAGTAAATGAGGAAATTAGAGCACCACAGGTAAGGGTGATAGACGAAAAGGGGGTACAGTTAGGCATAATGAGTGTAAAGGAGGCTCTTAGAGAAGCCGATGCAAGAGAGTTGGACCTTGTAGAAGTTGCCCCAAAAGCTAACCCACCTGTGTGCAGAATAATGGATTACAGTAAATACAGATACGAACAAAAAAAGAGGGCAAAAGAAGCTAAAAAGAAACAGCATGTTATAACCCTCAAGGAAATAAAACTATCACCTAAGATTGATAGACATGATTTTGATTATAAACTGAAACATATAAAAGACTTCTTAGAAGAAGGACACAAGGTGAAAGTTTCAATAGTTTTCAAAGGTAGAGAAGCAGAACATCCTGAATTTGCATACGAACTACTAAAGGAGATAATTGAGTCGACTCGAGAACTATGTGCTGAAGATTATTCTCCTCAACAATGCAAAATCGAAAACAGAACCTTAACTTTAACTTTAACCCCAGGTAAGATTTCACATTAGTTAATTATTGGGCACCCCAGTAATACAGGAAATCTTGATTAATACCTATAATTGATATTAGTTAAGGAGGTAAATATGAAGGCAAAAACTAATAGAAGTGCTTACAAGAGATTTAAGGTAACAAAGAGCGGGAAAATACTGAGAGCTAAAGCATACAACCGCCATCTAAAAACAACAAAATCTGCCAAAAGAAAGAGAAACCTCAGAAAGCCTACTTTAGTCTCACCAACCGAAGCCAAGCAAATTAAAGCGTTGCTTCCATACGCATAGCACTTAGCCTTATGTCTCCGGATTTGCCTCCGGACCATAATTGTAAAGCAATAATAAAATTAAAGTAGGAGAAAGAGCAATGCCAAGAGCAACTAACAGTCCAGCCTCCCGAGACCGGCGGCGCAAGGTATTAAAACTTGCGAAGGGCTACCGTGGATCACACCATCGTCTCTTTAAGACCGCTAAGCAATCCGTAGACCACGCCGGACAGTATGCATACAGAGACAGAAAAACAAGAAAAAGAGAAATAAGAGCTTTGTGGATTGCCCGTATTAACGCTGCGGCGAGAAACTACGGATTAAGCTACAACAGATTAGTCTATGGCCTTCACAAAGCCCATATGAATGTTAACCGCAAAATGCTTGCTGACTTAGCAGTAAAAGATGAAGAAGCATTTGCAAAATTTGTAGAATTAGCGAAGTCTGCTTTATCAAACTCTCTTAAAAATATACCGTCTACTTCCTCTTCCGAATCACAATCTGACGAATAAGTTCTTTTTGGAAAATTACTAATGTATCTTCTACCTGCAGTAGACATCAGAGGGGGAAAGTGTGTAAATCTAATCCAAGGTGATTACTCTCAAGAAACGGTATTCTCAGAAGACCCGGTAAAACAGGCTAAAACTTGGTGGAATGAGCTTAAACATGGATTAATTCATATAGTGGATTTAGACGGTGCTCGCACAGGCAAATGTGAAATAGTCCACATACTAAAAACGATTTCTTCGGCAGGAATTAGATATGAGGTAGGAGGAGGCATTCGCTCTCTTAAAACCATTGAAGAAGTCATAAATGCGGGTGCAGAGAGAGTTATACTGGGGACTGCGGTACTGATAGAACCTGAACTTATAAAAACTGCCTCTACAATTTGGAGAAATAAGATTGTAGTAGCAATAGATGCTAAAGAAGGTAAAGTTGCTATAGAAGGGTGGACAAAGCCAACTGAAATTTCACCTATCGAGTTAGCTAAGATGATTGCTGATTTAGGCGCTTCAAGGATCATATATACTGATATACTTTCCGATGGGATGATGAAAGGACCTAATTACCAAATGACCATAAAAGTTGCACAATCTACTCCGCTACCAGTTACTATGTCTGGAGGAATTAGCTCACTAAATGACATTGTCAAAGCTAAAGAATTGGAAACCTATGGTGTAGATGAAATCATAGTAGGAAGGGCATTATACTTGAATATATTCACTATTAAGGAAGCATTAAAAATACTTATGGAAAATTAACTTAATTTCAGGGAAAATATCTTTGGGGTTTATCAGCAAACAAACATTGATTATAGGCGTAGGGTTGTTAGGGTCGTCAATTGGACTCGCATTGAGCAAGCACAAACTTGCGCAAAGGATAGTGGGAATAGGTAGAAGGGTTGAAAGCCTTGAAATAGCAAAAAAAATGGGTGCCATCGAAGAGTACTCGCTTAATTTTCAGGACTATGCCCGGGAATCTGATTTTATTGTAATTTGCGCACCTGTGAAAACTTCTATAAAGATCCTCCAAGAGCTTTACCCTTTAATATCTCCCGGCACTACCATAACGGATGTTTGCAGTACCAAGATATCTATATGCTCAGTGGCAAATTCATTATGGGCACAAAATTGTCCATTTATTGGCAGTCATCCCATCGCAGGTTCAGAAAAGTTTGGACCGGAATATGGTAGACATGACTTCTATGAAAACTCTATATGCTTCATCGAGAAAAAGTCTAATGCAAATAAAGAATCTCAACAAAAGGTCTTCGATTTTTGGAGTTCCTTAGGTGCAAAGGTCATAGAGATATATCCTGACATACACGATTTATTTCTCTGTTACTCGAGTCACTTACCACATGTTTTAGCTTCAACATTAGCAACAATAGTAAGAAGAAAAGGAGTATCGAGGGAATTTATTGGCAAAGGTTTCATAGATACTACTCGAATTGCGGAAAGTAGGCCTGAACTTTGGACAGATATATCACTTACCAACAAAAACAATCTGATCAAATCGATTTCCGAAGTAATCGAACAATTGGAAGAATTCAAAAAAGCATTGGAAAATGAAGACGAAAATATTATCTATGATTTTTTTAGAAAAGGTAGCGATAGCAGGAAGCAGTTATTAGAAAAATGAGAGGCTTACTTATAACAATTGAGGGAATTGAAGGCTCTGGGAAAACCACTCAAGCAATCAGATTAGAATCATATCTGAAATCAATAGGATACCAAGTCTTGCGGACTTTTGAACCTGGCGCCACTCAGTTGGGCAAAAAACTGAGGGGAATTCTGCTCGATGTAAACACAGATAATTCATCTTCTTTACACCCAATTACAGAACTATTATTATTTTCAGCGGATAGAACTCAGCACATCTATGAAATCATCGCCCCAGAATTGGAACAAGGTAAAATAGTTATATGCGATAGGTTTATAGACTCTACTACCGCATATCAAGGTGGTGGCAGAAAACTTGATTTGAATCAAATCCTTGAGATTCACAAAATTGCCACTTTAGGAGTGATACCTTTTAGAACTTACCTATTGGATCTGCCTCCAGAAATAGGTCTTCAAAGAGTATTGGAACAAAGAAATAAACTTGATAGACTGGAGTCAGAAAATATTGAATTCCACAAAAATATTAGGGCACAGTTCTTGAAACTCGCTGAATTAAATCCAGAGAGATTTTTAGTAATTGACAGTAATAACACTGAAGATTATGTATTCGAAGTTATAAAAAATGATGTAACACGAGTATTAAATGAATACTACTCGAGAAAAAAATAAAATACCCAAAGCATTTGAAGGGATCTACGACCAAGATGTAGCAGTAAAAATCCTTAGTAATTCTATAAAAAGAAACAGAATTACCCATGCCTACCTTTTTTGGGGTCCTGAAGGAGTAGGCAAGAAGCTCACCGCGAAAGCATTTGCAAAATCGGTGTTGTGTTCGAATAGAGAAGAAATGGGATGTAATAACTGTTCCAATTGTTCAAGAATAGAAAAAGAATGCCATCCCGATCTAATAATTATTAAGCCCACCGGCAAAACAAGACTAATATCCGTAGAGAATATCGAGGAGATAAACGCACTTGCTCAGTTCAGACCCTATGAAGGGAATAGAAGATTCGTAGTTTTCGAGGAGGCAGAGAGAATTGGAATTCCTGCTCAAAATCACTTCTTAAAAACTCTTGAAGAACCCCCCTCTAATACAACCTTTATATTGATAACCCCCAATCCGGGACTCATACTACAAACTGTCCGCTCAAGGTGCCAACCTGTAAGGTTTAACCGTCTGCATCCAAATACAATTAAGAGCCTCTTAATCAAAATCGCTTCACTGGGCATAGAAGAAGCAAGAACAATCTCTAACATTTCTCAGGGACAGATCTCAAGATCTTTGGAAATGCTCAAATCTAACAAAATAGAGATTATATTAGATATTTTTACTCAGCTGGCTGATAAAAAGGACCCCCTAATATTAACCACTCAATTTGAAGAATTTATCGATGCTTTAAGAAAGAAAATAGAAAAAGAGTTTACATTAACTGCAGAAGAGAAAAAACAGCTTTCTTCTGAGGAAATAGACCAATTAGAAGAAATAATCACCGCCGAGATAGAAGCAAAAGTCTCCCATGAATTTGAATCCTGCTTATTTCTAATCAATTGTATCTTGAGAGACATACTACTCTATCACTACACCAAAGACAATAGTATGCTATACTATCCTCAGATAATCTCCATATATCAATACTGGCAACCTGAAAAAGTATTTTATGCGTTAGAATTTTTGGAAAAACTCAGAGTTTATATAGCAAGAAATATCTCAAGAGAAAAAATAATTAGAGATTTGTTTTTTACCCTATCCCCACACTACTAAGAGGTAGTTAGAAATGAATATAGCACGGATAAGACTAAGAAAACCGAGAAGAGTATTACAATGCTTGTGCTCTGAACAAATAATACTGAAGAGAGACGACCCTTGCATAGTTCAGACTGATAGAGGACTTGAATGGGGAATCTGCTTGATACCGCCTGAGCCTTGTTCTTCAGAAATAGAAAAACAAGCACAATATAAAGTAATACGGAAGGCTAATGTAAATGACATTAACAACATCAAAAATATTGAATTGGAGGAGAAAAAAGCATTTAGTATATGCCTAAAGTACATAGAAAAACATAATTTGCCAATGCGACTGGTTGATTCAGACTACACCTTTGATAAGCACAAACTTACATTCTACTTTACCGCCGACCATCGTATAGATTTCAGAGAACTGGTTAAAGATCTTGCCCAGGAATTCAGAACAAGAATAGAACTAAGGCACATCCAAATAAGAGACCAGGCAAAATTAGTAGGTGGAATGGGAGTATGTGGACTCCAGCTCTGTTGCACAAGATGGTTAGAACAGTTTATGCCAATATCAATGAAAATGGCTAAAAGACAGAATCTATCTCTTAACCCATCTAAAATAAGCGGTCAATGTGGAAGACTCCTATGCTGTCTTGCCTATGAGAACGAAATGTATCCTCCTCTTAAATCTTTAGAAGAAGAGCTGTTGGAAGAGGGACTCGATAAGGAAGAAGTAGAACTTTTAAAGTCTTTAGATGAAACTAATGAAAGCGAAAAAAAATTTGAGGAAACTGTTCAGAATAAAAGTATAGAGCCTAATGAATGAAGTCTCATCTTCCAATATATTTCCCATAGACTCTCACTGTCACCTGTATGATGAAAAATTTGATAAAGATAGAGAGCAAATTATCTCTCAATCATTCCAAAGTCTCTCAGGAATAGTAATAGTTATCGAAAATCCTATAATTCTCCTTGAGAATGCTCTTTATAACCATGCCCAAATTAGATACACCGCCGGATATCATCCATACTTTGCAGAATTAGCAATCAAAGAAGAAAGTCTCAAACTCCTAAAGGATTTTGCTATCAACAATAATATCTCAGCGATTGGTGAAATTGGACTTGATTATTATCACTGCACAGTAAGCAAAGAAACACAAAAAATTGCTTTCGAAGCCCAGCTTGATCTTGCTCTCTCTTTGAAATTGCCCGTAGTGATTCATTCCCGAAACGCAGAATCTGATACATACACTATATTAAAAGACTTTTCAAAACTTGACACCAGTAAAATAGTGCTACATTGCTACGGTGGGAGTGTCGAAAAACTTTCGAAATTCCTTGAATTAGGTTGCTATATTTCATTCGCTGGTAATATTACCTACCCCAAGGCACAGGAATTAAGAGAATGCGTCAAGCTAACACCCACAGATAGACTGTTAGTGGAGACAGATGCTCCCTATCTTGCCCCACAACAAGTAAGGGGGAAAAGATGTATACCTGAATATGTAAAATTTACATTAATTGAGGTAGCTAAGATCAAAAAGTTAGATATTGAGTCTATCACTGCTCAAATCAATGTGAACACAAAAAAAATATTCGGCTTTTGAGATTTGCTCAGGAAATAATTTAATTTTATATTAGGTTAAAAATAATAAGGCTCACAGTAAATCTTTATATGGAATGCAGAAATTTTACAACGAGATGGTTCTTATCCTCTCTCTACGACATCCTACAAAGGTTCTATAGCAGTATCCCTTATAAATATTTCAGAAATGGATATGCGTTTCCTGCTTGGCATTACTACATAGAATTAACTCGAAGGTGTAATTTGAGATGTAAGATGTGTCAATACATTGATTGGTTAGAGAATGTCCCTATAAAGGAACAAATGGAAGGAGAACTTAATACAGATGAGTGGAAAAATGTTATTGACCAAATTCCTTCTATAAGTTTAATCACATTTACTGGTGGGGAACCTTTTGTAAGAAAAGATTTCATGGAGATCTTTGAATACGCAAGCAAAAAGGCCCGCACTCATTTTATATCAAATGGAACTATGATTACAGAAGAACGAGCCCAAGCATTGGTTGAATTAGCACCTAAAAGACTCGGGGGAAAGGGATTCAATTTTGCAGGGACTTCAATTGAAGCGCCAGGCGAACTTCACGATAATATTAGGAAAATGAAAGGGGCCTTTGACAGAACTCAAAAGGGAATAAAGTACCTCATTGAGTTTAGGGAAAAATCGGGTAAGAAATGTCCCAGAGTTCATATTACCACGGTCATACAAAAAGACAATATTGATGTCTTGCCTGAAATGCCAAAATTGGTGAAAGAATTAGGAGCTGATGTGCTAAATTTAGTCACGGAAAGTAGAGCATTAGACCTCCCTGAATTAGGAGAAGTAGAGCCATCCATTTACAAAGCGGAAAATATTAAATACCCTCGATTAGATAAACAAAAATTAACTAAATCTTTAACTGAAACTATCAAAGTTTCATGTGAATTGGGTATTGAACTAAGACTTCCACGAATGCCTCTATCTGCCATTATTGACTACTACACTACTCAAATAAATCTTGAAGAATATGAATGCAGAAATGCTTGGAATACTCTGTTTATAGGCAGGACAGGAGATGTATACCCTTGCTGGATAAAAAAGATTGGAAATATAAAAAAATCGACATTAAAAGAGCTCTGGAATAATGAGATTATGAGAGAATTTCGAAAAACTTGTCAACAACACCTCTTTGCAACATGTCCAGGTTGTTGTTTTATAGAACACAAACATCAAAAATCCGCTCTATGACCAATTAATATTCCTTTATCAGTATTCCTATAATAGAAATTCGGATACAACTTTTAGACTTTTTTACTCATCCACCGCGATCAAAATTATACAGTGAAATAAACTACTAAAATACTTATGCAATTTTATATTTTGAAGAGTGAGTACTAAACCACCTCAGGTATTTTCACATCCATTTGTAATCAATCTGATATATGTAACATATATAGCGTGTCTTTCCACCTACTCAAGAGGAATAACTATATACATCGATCCCTCACCTCTTCTCACTTTCAACAATACACCTTTCTTGTCCTTGGGAGTATTTTTAACAGCTTTATTGAACTCGTCCACATTATACACGGGCTTTCTATTAACCTCAATAATCAAATCTCCACTTCTTAAACCTACTACATCTGCAGGAGAACCTGGCTCTACTTCAGTAATAAAAACTCCCTTTAGTCCTTCATAGCCGAATTCCTTCGCCAAATCAGGTGTGAGTGTCTGTCCAACTATACCTAAGTTAGAGGAACTCACAGTATCACCTTCGATCTTTACGCCTTCTTCAGCTGGCCTTCTACCTATCTCTACCTCAATCTCTTTTCTTTCACCATCTCTCAAAATAACCAATTTTACCTTCGTGCCAGGCTGAGTAGAAGCCACTCGAGCTTTAAAAGAACCTGCATCCTCCACTGGAATTCCATTAAATTCTACAATCACATCACCTTCTTTTAGACCTGCCTTCTCAGCAGGTGAATCCTTCTGCACTTGAGACACAAGAGCACCTTTACCGTCCTTCAAATCAAGCCACTTTGCTACATCCGAACTCACATCCTGAATATACACTCCCAGGAAGCCCCTTTCAATGGTCCCCTTTTCTCTAATCTGAGAAACTAAGTATTTAATCATATTTATAGGAATAGCGAAACCTATCCCCATATAACCTCCACTTCGAGTATAAATAGCTGTGTTCATTCCTATTACTTCGCCATTTAAGTTCAACAGTGGCCCACCAGAATTCCCGGGATTTATCGCTGCATCAGTTTGGATAAAATCCTGATAATCTAAGATGCTACCTTCCCCAAATCTACTTCTCCCTTTAGCACTTATAATACCCGCAGTAACCGTATGATTAAGCCCGAAAGGATTTCCTATAGCTATTACCCATTCACCAATCCTGATCTTATCCGAATCACCTAATCTCAGACCTTTCAAACCATTCGTATCAATCTTTATCAATGCTACATCACTTTCTGGATCCGAACCAACTTTCTTCGCTTCAAATTCTCTCCCATCTCTAAGTTTTACCTTTATCTTATCTACATTCTCTACAACATGATTATTAGTAACTATGTAACCATCTTCTGAAACAATAAAGCCTGAGCCCGCACCATATGGAAT
>JAOAHN010000110.1 GCA_026415215.1 Candidatus Hydrogenedentota bacterium | reverse complement strand
ATTTATGACAAGAGAGTTTTTTGCTTTAGCGATGGTCTACAGGAGATTATATAGATGAACGATACCTTTTTGATCGAGATTGAAGTAATTGAAAACGCGAAATACTCCATATTTGAGAAGTTGCGGGAAGAATTCTTGGTATCAGGATTTGTTATTCTGCGGGAAACTAACTCAGAAATTGAGTTCTACCGACCACTTCCGGTCAATAGAGAACAACTGATAGGATACTTAAAGGTTGATAAAGTCCATATAGTAGCAGGAGAAACCAGTATAAAGGTAGTCTGCTCTCTGAGTAAGATTAAGAGAGTTATGTTCACAACAATACTTTTGGCTCCGATATTGCAGATATTACTTGCTGTTTTATCCTATTTTATGAAAGGAGATTTAGTTGAAGTGAAGCTCTTAGTTTTAGGTAGCTTTCTCACACCAATTGCGATTTATTTTATGTTTAGGTATATATATCAACAGACATTCAGACTTTATGCTGACAAAATCCAAAGAATAGTCAGGTAAGATTAGTATTTGAGCCACGGTGTTTGTCAATTTCAAGAAATAGGTGGGCATTCCCCTAAGAAATTGTGACCTGGAACAGTCTACTATTGCATAATATAAGAAGTGATAATCCTTGTTTCCTTCAATTTTGAATCGTGGGAAATACTGTAAAAAAATAGAATAATTACATAAAGCAGATCCTTATTTTAGGAGGATATCATCAGCATCAAAAATTATTTGGCACTTTTACATGTAGACTTCTTATGAAGATAATCTTCATGAGCGGTAGGGAAAAATACCCAAGAAAGCCTTAAACCTTTATAATGTATTTAGTATGAAAAATTCGATGCTTACAATAGTTATTTGGAGAAGCTGTTTAGAAAAAAGATTGAATTACTGACTTCTATAAGCTTAAGCCCACATTAAAAAATACATAGAATTTGGTGTGAAACGGACTCCACCATACCTCAAGCACATATTAGACGAACTAATATTTCTAATAGAAAACTCTAAGGGCCTTTCCTTTGAGGATTATTAGAAAAATAAGGTCTTAAAGAGGGCAACCGCCAGAAGTCTGGAAGTTATTGGTGAGGCTGTGAAAAACACCCCTTTAGATTTCAAGAGAAAGCATAAAGATATTGAATGGAAAGAAATGGCAGGGATGAGAGACAAAATTATACACTGCTATTTCGGAGTGAATTGGGATATAGTTTGGGATGTAATAAAGAATAGGGTTCCAAATTTAAAAACTAAATTGGAGTCTATCATAAAAAGCTATGAATGGGAAAAACTGTAGAACGAGTTCACTTTATAATTAAAGTTAAATGTATTTAGATTGCTACCTGAGCTATCATCAAAAAAGTAAGAATATTAGGAGGTGTTACTCTACATCTTGAAAAACAGATTTCGTTATGTTAATGCTTCTGTTTTTAAGTAGCTTTCTCACACCAATTATGTTTGAATTTTGATTCTATAGGAAGTAAAAATTCTTCGTCCTGTTTGAGCTCAAGAGCAGAGAGGTAATATTCTGATGCATGCAAATCCCAGTCACTTGGAGGTATCCCCGGGAGAGTTACTATCTCCTCTATCCCACTTTCCCTTGCAGTTTTCAATATCTTCTCCGCCTCCCTTATAAAAAAATAAGCCTTGGTAAACTTAGCAAGAAATCCTCGAAGCCTATCTGAAGGAATATCGAAGATAGATTCGAAATCTACCTGCTCCGGGGAATAAACCTCCCTTACCCAGCCCACTTCCCTTAATAACATTGCCCTCTCAGGATAACCTACAAAAGTTATTTCTCCTTGCTTAGATAACAGCTTTACCGACGGAGCAAATAAAATAGTATCTCCAATACCTCCGAAAAACACAACGAGTTGTTTCATTGCACCACTCTCGTGGTTATTGTAATCGTAGATAAGGTGAAAAAATTATAGCAGGTTCATCCAAAATAAAGAGAAAGAAAATCTAATAGCATATCTACAAAAGAAATTTTTCTTGCTAACCCCTTTTACTACTTTAAGGACATCTAACAGTTGAAGATTCATTGAAAGCCAAGAAAATTCTCCGCGACTTTAGAGAGAAAAGATTTTTATTAAGTATAGATAACTAAAAAACCCTCCCATCAAGTCTCATAGTGCCCTTACTATATGCAAGAAGTAAAGAAAACTCCAATCTGATGAGATATATTCATTCAAACTTATCTTTAGAGCTTTCTACTCAGTTACTTTTACCCAAGTTTCAAGTAGTAATTAAAAGCCTAATAAATATAGCCTCCTTCATATTTAAAATCGAATCAGATGTGATAGATACAATAGATTAGGTTAATTATGTAAATATAATCCTCTCCGGAAGAAATCTATCGTTAACGGGTTTTTTCTCATCTACACTTTATGGTAATCGCATATTCGCTTGCATAAAAACCATCTCCGACATAGCAAGTTCGCTATACGATATAATAAGAAAAGTATTTATATATATGACCATAACAAATATAGTTTTTTCATGCTTTGAAATAGTCTAAAAAATAACTAATCAATTTCACCAACTTATTGATTCTTACGATGAAGAAAACTTTTTCTATTGAATTCGAAGTTCACGAAAACGAAAAAATCACCCTTCTTGAAAAGCTACGGAACCACCTATTGCAATCGGGGTATATTGTTCAGTGCGAAACCAATTCCCAAATCGACTTTTACCGACCATTACCAACTACGAAAAATAAAGAAGAAATGATATATGCATGGATTAATAAGATCCACATAGTTGCAGAAAAAGACAGCATAAAGATAGTTTGCCATATTACCCAGTTTAAAACATTTAGATTTTTAACTATGGTCTTACCTGCTACAGTGGAGATACCCTTAGCAATCCTCCTTTACTTCTTAAGGGTAAACCCAATCATAGTGGCTCTTCTACTTTTAAGCGGGATAGCAACACCATTTTTGGTATATTTCATTTTTCTGAACTTATACAAACAAACTATAAAATTCTTCGCAGAAGAGATTCAAAAGGTAGTGGGATAAAACTATATGAACGACCCTATCGAAAAAGTAGTTGCTTTTTTTGAAACAATCCATCCATTAGATAGAGTCCCCCGAGCAGGATTTTTACTCCGCGGAGTGGAACAGCCTGAGAATGTCTCCGCACATAGTCATTTTCTGGCTCTGCTTACCCTGCTCGTTTTGGAAGAATATC